>PLEI01000088.1:0-7344 GCA_003136415.1 Acidimicrobiaceae bacterium
GAGAGTCACGTCGGGCCTCCGATGCAGATCATTGCGACACTCATGAATTGGGTTCGGGTTGCTGGATAGTTTTGCCGTGCTGGGCAAGCGCCCATATCAGGGCACCAGTTAGTGTCTCTACCAGCGGGCAAATGGTGGCACTCAGAATCGCCTAATCAGCATCCGCAAACGTGAGATCGAAAAGATGTGACTCGGTGACCAAGAAGACGGTGCGCTCGATTGTAATTTCTTTAGTCATCGCCGCTCTATTTTTCGGACTCGGCTGGCAGATCCGTCAACACTCCGATAAGCGAACCGTCTCTGACAGTTCTTCGACGGTTTCGGAGGAACCACACCCGATTGGAACAGCGGTCGATCTTCCCGGTGGATTCGATGCAACTTGGATATCGGGGGGCTACATGAAGCACTCAGGCGTCGGCAAGGTGTCAGTCCTAAAGATTGCCGTGTCCGCAACTCCGAGCAATATTCTCGTCGAAAACGGTCCGAAGTCGTATGAGGTGGACGTCCTGACCCGGGTGTGCGCTAACGCATTGGGATTCCAAGCCGTGACTGGTTCGCATTCGGCAGATATTGCTGACGTGGTGTCGATACACCTTCAATTGATCCCATTGGTGCAGCGGGGTATCAACGAGTTCTACTTCGGCAACATGGAAATATCTGACGCCGGAACTCCTCCAACGCTGATCCATCAAAGGCCACTGACGCTCGCACTAACGATGAGGCCTTACCAGTGTTTTACTGGGGTAGCAACCTACGCTGTTCCTGTCCAAATTGGAGGTCGGGCCAATTTGACTCGCTACGCCGTGGCGTTGACGAGCAGCTCATGGGGTCCAGGGGTTCTTCAATCCATCTGGTGGTCGTCAGGGCTTTAGTCGACCGTTGCCTTGGTCGCGCACGTTTGATCTCGAGATCGCTAGCCCAAAGATAAGCGCCAGCGCGAGGTTGCAGACAGGTCACGTCGGGCCTCCGACCTACACAATCTGCGGTTGAGGACTTTCTTCGCTGGCATCTCGCTGCGTCTGGGAGTTACAAGGGTAAGACTGTAGGAGTGACAGATGTAAGAGGCACTGTGCGCCGCGCAACTTCAGAGGACCTTGACGCTGTGTTGGAACTCGACCGCATGGCGCCAGTTGGTCACGAGCGCGGACCACTGCTCGCAGCTCGTGTGCAGTCCGGCGAGGTCACCCTCTTTGAGCGCGAAGGTCGTGTGTCGGGTTACGCAGTTGTGAGATCCCACTCGTTCTTTGGCCGCGACTTCGTAGAGTTGCTGGCGGTGGCTGGCGACGAACGTCGTCACGGCGTTGGCGGCCACTTGCTTCAACAAGCCGTCGGTCTGTCGTCAACCAAGCGGATCTTCACCTCGACTAATCGATCCAATACTCCGATGATCGGTTTGTTAAAGAAGGAAGGCTGGCAATTCAGTGGACAACTTGAGGGGATCGACGAGGGAGATCCGGAGCTCGTCTATTACAAAGACTCGGTGTGAGTTCCCTTTCGACACAATCAGAGCTTCGACGGATCAAGCCGCCAGTGAAAGGTTGCAGATCTGTTGCGTCGGGCCTCCGACACCATCGAACCTGACTTAGGCGCCCAACCTTCAGTGCTTGGTAGCAGAGCTTGCGAGTCGGGCCTCCCACACTGGCCGAGGATCCCACTTCGGCACATGTGGGCCAGGGCTAAGGCCCGTAGCCAACGTCTGTCTCGCTTGATAACCGGCATTTGCGCGCGGGTGGCACCAAGCAATGACTTGTAAGGGCCATACTCAGCGTTCGTTCGCACTCCGAGCCCAGCAGTCACGGTCCAACTTTCGGCGACCGAATCCGGGTGGTCTCCGCAAGATTGCCCGACGCGGCACGATTCGGAAACGGCTCAACTATGACCCCGACGCGCGTCCACACGGCGGGCGGCGAGCATACCGAAGGCCGCAGCGGCCAGGGCGGCGACTCCGCCTATGAGGACTGGGGCGCGGACGCCGACCGCGTCGGCAATCGCACCGAGGATCGGTCCGCCGATCGGTGCGGTGCCGACAAGGAGAACGGTTTGTATAGCGAGGATTCGCCCGATCATGTGCGGCTCCGTTCGGATCTGGGCAATGGCGGTCGTCGCCGTCATGTAGGCGACGCTGGCGGCGCCAACCAGGGTCGCCACCAGGTAGGCGAGGGCGACGTTGGGGACGGCTGAGAGCACAAGCATGGCCGCCCCGAGGCCCGCTGCACCGACCGCAACCGTCCGGATACTGACGGTGGAACGCCTGGCGACGAGCAGCGCACCGCCGAGGCCGCCTGCGCTGAAGGCCGAGTAGACAAGTGTGTATGTGCCATCGCCGCCGTGGAGTCCCTTCTCGACGAAGAGTGGGAATACCACCGCGAAGTTGTAGCTCAAAGTGCCGACCAACAGGAGCATGACAAAGGTGATCCAGAGGTCTGGCACGCCGAAGATGTACTTGAGTCCGGCCCGGACCTGTCCGGCCCCACGAGGCGTCACCGGCAGCCGCTGCAGTTCGGCCGGGCGCATCATGGCGAGTGCGCTGATGACCGCCACGTAGGATGCGGCGTCAATTGTAAAGCACCACCCGTAGCCGACCGTCACGATGAGCAGGCCGGCGAAGGCAGGTCCCGCGATGCGAGCCATACTGTTCATGGCGCTGTAGAGCGTCACGGCGTTGGGTATGTCGTCTTTCGGCACCATCTCGTTGACGAACGTCCGCCGGACCGGGTTGTCCAACGCCAGCAATGCGCCTCCTGCAAGGGCGATGCCGTAGAACGCGGCGAGCGGTGCGTTGTGCATGAACGCCAGCGCCGCGAGTGCGAACGATTCGCACATCTCGAACGCCTGCGTGATGAAGAGGACGTTGCGCTTATTGGTGCGATCGACGATCACACCTGCCCAGGCAGACAGCAGCAGGATCGGGCCATACTGGCACGCCACCAGCAGGCCAAGAGCGACCCCGCTCCCGGTGCGGTGCAGGACGAGGAGGGTCAGAGCAACGTTGGTCAGCCAGTTGCCGGTCTGGGAGATTGTTTGGCCGATGAAGAACAGACGGAAGTTCCGCCACCGGAGGGACGACAGAGTGCGCCGGACGAAACCAGGTCCTTGGGCAAGACTGTCGTCCACCGAATCAAACTCCTTCGACGCAATCATCGGCTAGTCCCTCAGCCGCATGAACGACTCGATACTCGACTAGCTTCACAATCGATGAGGACAGGTACAGCGGTACACGGGTCGACCGACCTGTATCGCCCGGGTCCGTCGGGCCCGACCCAACCCCCCAAACGAGCTGGCCACAACCGGTCGCGCCAGCAGGAATACGCACCACCTGCAGTCGCCGCCCTACCCCACAACGCCGGGACGGTGACCCGTTCCGGCACTTCTGGAGCCGTATAGCCCGCACGACAACACGTGTGGGACACCCACGCCCGAGCGGATCGGCGAGGGACTTGCCGAGATCGGTGAGTTCGTACAGGGCGGCGGTCTCGACGCAGCCCGGATCGATTCGGCGTGTCACCAGACCGTCGCGTTCGGCTCGGCAAAGTGTGTCAGTGAGGACCTCATGTGATATGCCGTTGAAGGCCTCATGGAGGTCCTGGTAGCACTTCCCTCGCTGCCACTGCTCCCGGAGAAGCGCGATGGTCTATCGTTCGCCGAGGATCTCCAAGAGCCCCTCTGCGTGACTAGCCCGACTAATCCGGGAAGCGTCCACGTCCAGTTCAACGTTCGTAAATACCGGTGAGCCGGCCTCGGGCGGTTACTCGTGCGGTGAGGGAGGAGAGGAGGGCGCGGGGTCTGACTCGATCCAGTTTCGTTCCGTCAACGGTGCTGATCGTTTCGCCTGAGAGAGCGAAGAGTTGGAAGGTGTAGCGGTGCGATCCGTGTCCTTTGAGCGGATCGGGGCCGTGGTATCCCCGACTCACGGTGGATCGCAGTATTCGTACTCCAGCAGCGGGCTCGTTTGCCGAAAGCGCACCTGGAGGTAGGTGAGTGGGGAAGTCGAGCCGGGACGGGTCGATGAACACCAGGCAATGCACGGCTGGCTTGGATATGGGGCCATCGAGGTCCTCGACCACGAGCAGTAGCTCGGTCGACTCGGGTGGTGGCGGACTCCAGGTGAGTTCAGGTGAAAGGTTCTTCCCGCCGATTCGCTTTCGGGCGTGCTCCAGGGGGATCAAACCCCCTTCCTCGAAACTTCGGCTCGTTACGATTAACAGTTCTGGTCCCTGTAGGTTCGGGCGGTTCCACGCCGAATGGGCGTCTCTCGCTCGGCGATTTTTGAGGAGCGTGCCGAGAAGCGTCATTTCGTCTCCGTCAGCATGTCGAGGATCTCAGCGGTCGTGGCGGTCTCGCCGAGTTTGGGAAAGATGCGTTCGACGCTGTTGGCGTGGGCAACGGGATCGGTGTCGGTCATAGCGTCGGTTGCCAAGACGACATGATAGCCGTGGTCGTACGCGGAGCGGGCGGTGGACTCGACACCCGAGGTGGTCGAGATGCCGGTCAGCACCACCTGGGTGACACCGAGGCCGCGCGGATGAGCGTCAAGCCCGGTGTCGTGGAAGGCGCTGCGCCGTTGCTTGGTGACGAGGTGGTCCTCCGGCTGCACATTGAGTTCGTCGACTAGGTCGGCCCAGTCGGGAAAACTGATGATCCCGGGCGGGCGGGTCCGATCGGTACGCCCTGGTGCTCCACCGGTGACGTTGACCAGCACGACGGGGAGAGCACGGCGGCGGAACGCTTCGGCCAGGTTGGCAGAGCGCTCGACGATCTCTTCGGTGGGATGGACCGTGGGCGAGTCGACGATTCCTCTCTGCAAGTCGATCACGATGAGAGCGGGCTGGGGGTCCAAAGTCGTCAGTGCCATCGTTCTTCTCTCTTACGTAGGTATCTCATTGATTTGGTTTCGCAATCACAGCGACGTCGGTCTGGGTCGGGCATCTCGCGTTCGTCGCTGTGCGCGGGTTCACCGGCGGGATCGCGGTGCCGGGCGGCATCGTCCCGGTCGGCACCGCTTCGATGGGAGTTGGGGCCCCTGGTCGGTAACTGGGGTCGGTTCCGGCGGTCTTCTCCGGTTCGGTTAACCAAAGTCATAGGCTTTGCGCTAGCCGTTCGATCAGGGGTGCAGCGATCATCAACTGTCGAAGCTCCGAAGGGGTGAAACCCGCCGCGAGTACCTTCGCCAGTTGCTCGGCGCGCCCGTGGTGCTTGTCGCTGAGCAACCGTGTGCCGGGCTTGGTGATCGAAAGTACGGAACGCCGGCGGTCGCTCGGATGGGGATGTCGCTCGACGAGGCCACGTTCCTGGAGTGCCCCCAGCGTCGTTCCCATCGACTGCACGCTGATCTGCTCAGCCTTGGCCAACTCGGTCACCGAAGTCGGACCGCTTCGGTCCAATCGCTTGAGGGCCGAGGCCTCCGGCAACCTCAGCCCACCATCGACCGTCATCTGTCGCAGCCGTCGCAAGCACAGGCCAATGCTCATCTGAAGAGCTGCAGCAACGTCGTTGACATTTGGATCCTGAGACACATAGCAAGTTTAGCCTTGCTAGATCCACATCGCAAGGCTAGACTTGGTACCTAGGCAGCCTGACGGGCGAAATCGTCTGGATCATCCGATGGTGCATGAAGAGGGTCCGGCCAGCAGGGCGTCGTTGCTCGAACTGGCGAATTAAGTTGAACTCCGCCATTGTCGGCGAAGAAGTAACCGAACTTTTAGTGCGCCGGCCTCGTCACCAAAATGGTGGTGGGGCCGGCGGTTTTGTTGATCTAGAAGGAAATTCTGGCAAATCGGTTGCAGTAACCTATGAAGTCCGGGGACTGAGCATTTCTCAATGCAAATCTCCATCCACCGGGCCGCTAGCTCATCGGGAAGAGCAGGAGACTTTTAATCTCAAGGTGCCGGGATCGAGACCCGGGCGGCCCACCAGAAGACTCTGAACGTTCACGCTCGTGGATCCCAACGGTCGCAACACTTACGAATTGGAAAGATTTTCCTTCTTCGCCCTGTTTGTTAATTGATTTGTCAGCGCAGACTGTCTCACAAGAGGTTGCCAGAGAATTCCTGCGAGCCCTCTGACAGAAATGATGCGGTGTGCGGGTTCACATCCGAGGCCCGACGTGACGGTTCTGCAACCTGTCATTGGCGCCTGGTTTAAGCCTTTACGGTTCATGCTTGTGGGCTTACATCAACATGCTCCGGCGGGCGGAATCCAACCTTGGGCATGAGGGCCCGGACCCGATGGCAGGGAGCATTGGCTGGGGACTTAAGGCCTGCGACTTGACTTTTGAGTGCGAAACCCGATAGGGCCCGAACACGACGCCTTCATATCTCATACGTCATGAACGTCAAGTACCTGCTCCAAGGCTCCACGGTGCTCGAGCGAGCATCCTCGTCACCTCCTCGGCCGGTACCGCGGGCGAGAACAGGAATCCCTGGCCGAGTTCACAGCCCAGGCTGCGAAGGTACTCGAGCTGACCTGTCGTTTCGATCCCCTCGGCGAGTACTTTGAGGTCGAGCCTGTGGCCGAGTGCAATGATCGACTCGAGCAAGACCTGGTTGTCAATGTCTTTTGGAATCATTTCGACGAAGGAGCGGTCGATCTTGATGATGTCGGGGCGCAGACGTGTGAGGTACGAGAGTGAGGAATACCCGGTGCCAAAATCGTCAAGCGCGAGACGCGCTCCGAGGCCCTTGAGGTACCCGAGCAGGCTCGTCGTTCTGGCGATATTGGCGAGTGCCACGCTCTCCGTGATCTCTAGGACGAGACGCTCTGGCGCAAGTCCGCTGGAAGCGAGCGCACCCTCGATCCGCGACAGCAAATCCGGGTCGCGGAACTGACGTGCCGAGAAATTTACTGCGACATAGGCCAGGCGACCGCTCTCGGCGATTGGCGGCCAAGATGCCGCCGCGGCGATCGCTTCGTCGAGGGCGAATGAGCCGAGCTGGACGATGAGGTCGCTCTCCTCGGCGAGGGGGATGAACACATCGGGGGGGACCGGTCCAATCGTCGGGTGTCGCCAGCGCATTAGCGCCTCGAAGCCGACGATCTCTTCCGTGACGAGGTCGACCAGCGGCTGGTAGTGCATGGAGATCTCTTTCGCGAGCAGTGCCTGGCGCAGATCTCGTAGCAATTCGAGCCGACCGGAGACCCGGTCGTGCATTTCGCTGGTGAAGAGAACGTAGCGTCCTTTGCCTTGGCGCTTGGCCTCGTACATAGCCGTGTCGGCATTCCGTAATACCTCCTGATTATCCAAGTCATTGAGGTCATCAACCACTACCCCGATGCTCACGTGCTGCTTGAGGCGTGTCCCGGCGACCGTGAACGGTTCGGCGACCACCAAGAGAAGCCGCTCGGCGA
>PLEI01000088.1:7363-10767 GCA_003136415.1 Acidimicrobiaceae bacterium
GAGACGATCCTCGAAAAGTGCCCGATTCGCGAGCCCGGTGAGCGGGTCGTACAAGGCATCGTGCTCGAGTTGGCCGATGAGGGAACGCTCCTCGGTGACATCCCTCACCGAAGCTATGACTATTTCCGGCAGGCCAGCGTCATCCCTGATGCATGTCGCCGAGATCTCCCCGAAGAGAATCCGGCCGTTCTTGTGCACGAAGCGCAATAGGTGGTTAACGTGCCCGACCTCTTCCGACGTCAGCCGGTGGAGCATCTCTACGGTAAGGGGACGGTCTTCTGGGTGGATGAACTCATTCGGGTCACGTCCGAGCAGTTTTTCGCGCGGGTACCCGAGCATCTCACACAACGAGTGGTTGACGTCGACGAAATGGCCGCTGAAGTCGGCGATGGCCATGCCGGAGTTGTTATTCTCGAACGCGTTGCGAAAGTGCTCCCCGCTCCTCGCTAACTCCTTTTGGTTCGCTGCCTCCATGATGGTCGCGTGAAGTTCGGTCTCCACCTTGGCGCGCTCGTTGAGCAGTAACTCCTCTCGCTGGCGGCGCTCCCTTTCGAATTGATTGCCAACCTGGATCGCGATGATCAACGCCGTAACCAGGATGCTGAATTCTCCCCAAAATTGAGTGGCGTTGTGGCGTAAGAAGAGTTCGTCAGGAACGAGCAGGACAATTCCCGTCAGGGCAGCCCTGAGCGATCCGGGAAGGCCGAAGACGCTGCCACCGTAGATGATAGGGACGAACAGCAGCAGGTTTATTACGAAGTCCGGCACCGAAAGTGCTCCGTGGTGCGGGGCAAGGTCGGTGCCGAAGTGGGCGAGGACGATGACCACCACCATGGTCTGGATGTTCCAGAATCGGCGGTCTGAAAGCGGCAAGTGCACCAAGTTGACGAGCAGGCCCTCTCGGGACCGACGATCGGTGGTGTTCGTCGACGTTGCCTCGCTCATCGAAATCCCTCTGGTGGTCCTCGGATTCACAATGGTTACCTCCGCGTGCGTCTCTCCTCATGGTGAGACCATCACCGTGACTCCTTCAAGGAAATGGTCAAAGTGATTCGAGATCAAGACTTAGAGCGACATCGAAAACGGCGATATTTGCAAGTATGACACTACGGGTCGCTTGCACCAAATTCACTGGGTGTCGGAGGGCCGACCCCGGGTTCAAGGCCGAGTCACTATTCAGTTTCGCGGGTCTGGCGGCGAGGTGTTCGATTTACGGCTGAGGGAGAAGTAGCAAATCTCAGATGATTAACTGTCCGGTTCTTCCGGCACGATTCAATCCACTATCAGGACTTGATCGCCTAGTTTTCGCTCGGAGAAAAGAGCGGCATTACAACCTCCCGATGATTCATAAAAAGGTAGTGAATTCATCAAGGTGTTGCAATGACTTGTTGAGACCAAGGGACATCGCACTTCATCCGGCCAACAGATCTGGACGCTGATGGACGTCCCTGAACAATCTGGAAACACTCTCAAGGTGCCGGGATCGAGACCCGGGCGGCCCACCAGAAGACCCTGAACGTTCACGCTCGTGCATCCCAACGGTCGCACCACTTACCAGTTGGGGAGAAAATTGAGCTGGATGGAAGAATTTTTGTTAACGCAAAACACGGCGCGACTCGCTCCATCGACTGATCGGACCAATGGGTGTCGATTTTGTTTGTGTCGAAGGCCCGAAGTGACGGTTCTGCAACCTCGCACTGGCGGCTGCCGGATTGAAGTCAGCCCCGGTTGCCATGGCGCCGACCTCCAGTTGAGTGACGGATCGGTACCCTCAAGCTTCAACAACTTCTTCGCACCCCGGGTTTCCATGAGTCGTAAACTCCAATGCATGGACAGTGCCTCCGCACAATCTGCTAGTTCACCTTGGTTTCGATTCCTAAGGCGCTCAATGTCAATTGGAATTGCACTGACCTTGGCTTCTTGTTTTGTCATTGTTTCTAAGAGTGGGGCAGCAGACCACAAGTCGTATCGAGTTACGTACAGTTACTCGTGCTGCTCGTGGAAACTAGTTCACACTGATTATCGGCCCGGCAATCGCTTGACTGTCCGTTGGTCACCTGTGCCCGACTCTTCATTGCCCAATGTGCGCTTGCAACTGAACGCGTGGATTGTGGGGCCCTTTCCCACTTCGAATTTCCTCAATGACAACACCGAATCGCCTACGCCTGGATCCGGACTCCACAAGGTGAGCGCCGTAGCGGTGAGACTGTCGAATTCTGTTCCGTCGAACCCGGTGTCAGTGATTCGCCTACCTATGAATACCGCACCCGGGTACTACGACCTTTGGACAGAGGTTGTCTGGCTCGACGGCAGTGGGAGCGGAACCGGAGCGACAATTATTCACGTTTCGAAGTGATCACCTGCAAGAGTGGTCTTGAATTATCAGAAGCCACAGTTTGCCAGCGCGGAATGGCTCAGTGCAGGTCTGGTCGAGTGTCGGAGTGCCGACATGCACAATCTCATTGAAGTGCGAAAATGGAATCGTAGATGGCATCACGGAGCGGTGAAAGTAGCCAAGTGGGGGTGCGATTCCGGTGCTCGTGTGGCCAATTACGATTGGCGTATTGGAGCCGAGATGGACTCCACCCACTGTATCAATTGCCATCACCTTCTGATAGCGTGAACTTATGGCTTCCACGAGGACCACATTCACCCTGGACGAGGAGATGGCCGAGCGCGCTCACCAGCTCGGCGTCAATATTTCCGCGGCAGCGCGTCAGGGAGTCGCCGATGCCGTGCGTGTCGCGTTGGCAGAATCGGACCGAGAAGCCTATCGGAGACGTCCCGAACGTGCGGATACGTTCTGGAGTGAAGCTGAAACATGGGGCGAGACTTGAAACGCGGAGAGTTGTGGTTGGCCCACGTCGGTCGGAAGAGTCGACCTGTCCTCGTGCTCACGCGATCGGAGGTGCTCGACGTCAGGGAACTCGTCACAGTGGCCGAAGTAACCACTTCGATCCGTGGACTAGCCGCAGAGGTCGATATCGATCACGTCAGAGTCGGCCTGGACCGGCCGTCGGTGATCAATTGCGATGGTCTTCACACGCTCAACCAGGCTTCACTCACCGGTCCCGTCGGACGAGTCGGCGACGACGTCATGCGCAAGGTCTGTTCAGCGATTAGTTACGCGCTGGGTTGCTGACGCAAGTGTGTCACGTGTTGCGGGGCCCGTCCAGCGCCAGGCAGGCCACAATGGCCAAGCTGAAGCAGCCTTAGATTCTGACGAATTATCGGCAGGGCAAACAGAGAGACGAAATGAGTCGTGCCGGGAAAGCTGCCGAGTGAATCTTCTGAGATTTTCTACTCCTCCCCCAGTCGAAAGTGGAACATCTCGCCGTCAGATCCTCGAAATTGAATAGTGGCATGACCTTGAAACGAGCCCTGGTCTAGCCAACTGTCTAGCC
>PLEI01000053.1 GCA_003136415.1 Acidimicrobiaceae bacterium
GTTTCCGGGGTCCACTTCAGAGTACTTGGCGGCCAGCATCTCATTGAGGTTCCCCGAGTACGTCAGTGGCGCGTGCGGATCGAGCTCGAAAGCGTGGTAACGAACGACGACGTCTTGAGCTTTGTCAAAGCCGTTAAGAGCGTCGTGAAACTGGCGAAACCCCAGATAACAGAAGGGGCAGACGACGTCGCTCCAAACGTCAACGAAGAAAACCGAGGGCACCTCTTTATCGTGGCACACGCCGTGCATTTCGAGCAGCATATTGTGATGTCTACGCGAGAATTGGGTGCGGTCGAGGCAGTCGGCCTGATCAGCGAGGTTGACATCATCGGCCTCGGTCTGGTGAGCGGAACGCCACGCACGTTGCTCGAAGAATTTGTCGCGTCGTACCGATTGGCAAGACCTTACGTTCAGCGGGGGGTCCTGCTGGGCACCTACGATGTCTTCGAGCACCCCAACGTGCACTACCCCGCCAGTTTCTACGGTGGCGCGGAACGCCACTGCCGCGACCAGGGCGCCAACATCGCGTTCGTCCGTCGTTCTTTCGCCACTACGGTCTCCTGATTCAGCACCTCAACGCGTGCGTGATGATGAAGGCTTCCATGCCCGACGAAAACCGAGAGGTGCGCCTCTCTCTCTACATCGGTGCACACCTCGACGAGTGCCGGCGTGCGGGAGCCGACGCCAATCGTCTGCTGATCTTGGAACGTTCGCCACACTTTCTGCGAACCCGCGCCTTGAAAGGCCACGAGCATACGTTGCGCCTCGACGAGATCGCGGTCATCGTCGTGACCGACGCCAAGCCGACCGTCTTGCCGACGGAGACGGGAACTCCCGAGAACCTCACTATCGCCGAATACGCAGCCACCTACATCATGGACGGCTCGACCCTACAGACGGGTATTGGCGGCGTGGCGAATCTGGTGGGCCAGGCCCTGGTGCAAGGCGATGGTGGTGACGATGGAGTGCACTCCGAGATGTTCACCGATGGCCTCTACGAGCTCGCCACGGCCGGCAAGATCACCAATGCCCGCAAGGAGAAGCACCGCGCAATCTCGGTGACGACCTTCGGACTCGGCTCGGCGCAAATGTACGAGTTCTTGAACGACAATCCGAGCATCGGTTTCGCGCCGGTCTCCTACACCAACGATCCGTCGGTGATCGCGCGGAACCCGCGGATGGTCTCAATCAACTCCGCCCTAGAGGTCGACTTGCGGGGTCAAATCATCGGCGGCACCCTTGGTTCACGCCAGTATTCCGGCGTCGGCGGCCACACGGACTTTGTCGAGGGCACGAGCCGGTCGCTCGAGCACACGTCGCTCAGATGCCTGCAGTCGACGACTCTGGTGAAGGGCGTGCGCAAGAGCCGTATCATTGGTGCCATGGATCCCCTCGCTGTCGTGACGACACCTCGCCACCTCACTGGGTTCATCGTGACCGAATATGGTTACGCCGATTTGCGCGGACTGAGCGTGCGCGAACGCGCACGGGCGATGACGGCCATTGCTCACCCTGCCTTTCGAGACGAGCTCTCCGCCTGCGCCGAGTCACCGGGACACTAAATGCTGATAGTCCGGGATTTGGGGATTGAGATTGGCGCACGCCGTATTCTCGAGCCGGTGTCCTTCACGGTGGGCAACGGTGAGAAGGTGGGGCTCGTCGGTCGTAACGGGGCGGGCAAATCCACCCTGCTGTCGGTGTTGCTCGGTTACACGCCCGAACACCTGAGAATCAGCGGCAACGTCCAACACCAGGGTCGCCTGAGTCACTTGCCACAGGAGCCGGTACCCGGCGGACTCGGTGTCGAGCCAATCGGCCTGTCGCACGTACTGTCGGCGCGCGGCATTGATCAGCTCGACGCCGACATGCAGCACGCCCGTCACGCACTCGCGGCCGATCCGACCGAGGAGACTATCGAACGCTTCACCGCCCTCGAGGAGGCGTTTCGCGAACGCGGAGGTTACGAGGCCGAGTCCGAAGTGGCTCGCCTCGCCGCTGGTTTGGGCCTAAAGGAAGACCTCCTGCTCGAGGACCTCAACTCCCTCTCTGGAGGCCAGCGTCGGCGCGTGGACCTCATGCGGGTGCTCTATGAAGAACCCGAGACGATGGTGCTCGACGAACCGACGAACCACCTCGATAAGGCGGCCAAGCGCTGGCTCTTCGACGAACTTGACCGCTTCCGCGGCACGGTGCTCGTCATTAGCCACGATCTGCCCCTGCTTGACAAGTCCATCGATCGCGTGTTGGCGCTACGCGACGGACAGCTGCGCGAGTACAAGGGCAACTACACCAAGTTCCTCGAACAAGAAGAGACCCGCCGTCTCACCGAGGAGAAGATGGCGATGCACCAGGGCGAGCAGATCGACCGGATGAAGACGTTAGCGGACTCGATGCGCGGCCAGACGGCTGCGCGAGCACGACTCGCCAAGGTGCTTGACCGCAAGGTAGGCAAGCTCGAGGACAATCGCGTGGAGGTGACGAAGAAGGAAAAGAAGGTCACCTTTCGGCTACCGCCGCCCCCGCGAAGTGGTGACGTTCCCATGACGGTGGAGAAGGTCGGCGTGCGCTATGGTGCGCTCGCCGTTTTGAACGACGTCAATTTCATCACCCGCCGCGGTGACCGCATCGTCATCGTCGGCAAGAACGGCGCGGGAAAGTCATCGCTCCTGCGCTGCCTGGCCGGTACGCAGTCCTCCCAGAGCGGTGTCGTCAAGTTCGGCGCCAACGTGACCGTCGGTTATTTCGCGCAGGAGCACGAACAGTTGGACTTTTCGAAGAACGTCCTCGCGCACCTCGACAACGCGACCGTGGTCACCGAAGTGCAGCGCCGCGCCCTGCTCGGTGCCTTCGGTCTCAAGGGTTCGGCGGCGCACCAGATGCCCGGGACCTTATCGGGAGGCGAGCGCGCCAAGCTCGCGCTCGCGATCCTGGCGGCGTCGGACGCCAACCTGCTGCTCCTCGACGAACCCACCAACAACCTCGACCCCGCCAGCGTGCTGGCGCTGGGCGAGATGATGGGTCAGTGGAAGGGCACCATCGTGGCCGTGAGCCACGAGCGCGAGTTCATCGAGGCACTCAAGCCCACCCACGCCGTGCTGTTGCCAGAGGAATACTTCGACCTGTGGCGCGACGACTACATGGACCTCATAGAACGTCGCTAGCGGTGAAAACGATTCATCGTCCGTCCTGGACCCTGGGCGAGTGAGGCCCTAAGTTCTACTTGGCCAGCAATGAGGGAGGTGGCGGTGACGAATCGACCGCAGAGAATTTCCTATTTTCCACTCGAGGAGATGGACGACGCCATGATGGTGATCATGGAACAGTGCGCGCGCGAAGGCACGCCGCGTCCCGAGAGCTCCGCGGTGCGCGCGCACTCCCAGGGGGCCTTCTGGGCCTTCGCCGACGCGTGGGACAAACTCTTTCGCCACGGCGTCGTTGACCACGCCCTCAAGGAACTGTGCCGCGTCTACGTGTCGCGTTCGGTCAAGTGCGAGTACTGCGGCAACCAGCGTAGTGACGCCGCGCGCGCGTCGGGGGTGAGCGAGGGCAAGCTCGACGCACTAATGAATTTCGAGACGTCGGGCGTCTATTCCGATCGCTAGCGCGCCGCACTCTCCTACGCCGAGGCGATTACGTGGCGCCTCGACCCCGAGGACAAGTTCTGGACGCGCCTGTACGAGCACTTCGGCGAGGAGGAGCTGGTCGAACTCGCCTGCTTCATCTCGCTCACCATGGGCCAACAGAGCTGGATCCGGTTGCTCAACATCGACCACCACCAGGTCATGGCCGGAACCGCCGCCTCCATGGCACCGGGTTTCGAGACTGCCGCCGACGTCGCCGCCACCAAGGCCAGTGAGGACTACTGGGCGGCTAAGAAGTCCTAGGGCCATCAAGGTGATGGCGGAAAGCGACAACCCTACCGTCACCGATCAGCCGAGGTAGCGATGCGTTCGTACAGAAACGGTGCACGATGCGAAGGGTTGGAAGACGGAAATCACCCGTTCTGACGATTTCTCCACGCCCCTCGTTGTAGCAGTCCGAGGAGTGAGGAGACAGGCGTGAGCGAATTTAAATGGCCCGAAGTTCAGCCAGAATCGACTGACGATCACGTCGCCCCCAGGGCCTGGGAACCATCAGATGCGCCTCGGGTGTCCACAGCCTATTAGGACCCCGACGTGAAGCGGCGGACGAGAGTGTCGATTCTGAATCGTCACGAGAATACTGATGGCTTCGTGTGGAGACGGGCCCCGCCTACGTGGAGCACCGGTACCGGCGCCGCATTTGCAATCGTTGATGTCGAGACCGGCGAGAGGGAGGGCCCCAGGGGACTGGTGAGAATCGAGCTCTCTTTTGGGGAGTGAAGCGCTATTCCTTCTCGTCCAACGACTGGATTTTATTCAATACCGGTGTACCAGGGAGAGGTCCGCGGCGGGTAAGCCAACTGAAACAGTCCGTGGTTGAGCGACAGGTTGGGGTTGTAGTACGGGTCGCGCGCAATCTCGAGGCCCCAGCGGTCGCGGACCGTCAGAACTTCGTTGATGAAGCGGACGTACTTCTCGCCATCCTGGTCGCTGCCGCGCGACACCGATTCGTAGTGCAGTAACCGCGCCAGGGGGGTGTAGGTGACTTTGTGGCCCGCCGCTTGCACGCGCAGGCAGAAGTCGATGTCGTTGAAGGCGACCTTGAGGTTTTCGTCGAGTCCGCCGACCGCTTCCCAAATGTGACGGTGCACCGCCAGGCAGGCCGCGGTGACCGCTTGGTACTCCGACGCCAATGCGGTGCGCCCGAAGTAGCCCATGTCGGCGGCGGGCCGGAACTGTCCGACGTGCGACGCGAGCCCCTGGGGGCCGAGCAGGACGCCGGCGTGCTGGATGCGACCGTCGGGGTAGAGAAGCTTGGCGCCGACTGCACCCACGCCGGGCTGGAGCAACTGGGCAATCATGTGGGTCATCCAGTCGCCGTCGATGATCTCGGTGTCGTCATTGAGGAGCAGGAGGACTTCGCCGTTGCATTCGGGAACCGCCCGGTTGTGCAGCGCCGAGTAATTGAATGGGCTGTCGTCGCGCACGACCTTGATCTTGTCGCTCAAGACGTGGAACATGGCCTGCGTGAATGGCTTGACTGAGCCGTTGTCGATGACGACGACTTCGAAGTTCGGATAGGTGGTCTTGTCGAGCAGTGACTGGAGGCAGTCACCCAGGTACTTGCCGTCACGCGTGGGAATCAGGACCGAGACCAGGGGTGGGTTCTCCGGGAGTTCGTAGACCACCCGGTTGAATCCTGAACCAGGCACGCGACGGACTTCGCCCTTGACGCCGCGTCGATCGAGGGCGTCGGCCACCGCGCGTCGCCCGGCGTCAACCGCCCAGGGCTTCGCCTCGGTGGCCAGGGACGTCGAACCGGCGTGGCTGCGCCAGTGGTACAGAACGTGAGGGATGTGGATGATGGTGTTGCGACCAACCCGTTCGGTGACGCGCAACACGAGGTCCCAGTCCTGGGAACCGTCGAACTCGGTGCGCAGACCGCCGACCGCGGCGACGAGGTCGCGGCGCACCGTGGTGAGGTGGCTGACGTAGTTCTGTCCCAACAGGAGCAATGGGTCGAAGTCACTTTTGAAATACGGGGTGAAGGGTTCGTTGGCCTCGTTGATCTTGTCCTCGTCGGAATAGATCAGCGTCGCTTGCGGGTGCTCCTGGATGGCGAGGATGACGTGCAGCAGGGCGTGGGGCACGAGGGTGTCGTCGTGGTCCATGAAGACCAGCCAGTCACCCGTGGCCGCGCCGATGGCCGAGTTCGTGGCGGCGGAGATGCCCCCGTTAGCCTCGCGACGTACGAGGCGCACGCGTGAATCCTTTGTGGCGTACTCTTCGACGATGGCGCGAACTTCGGCGTCGGGCGAACAGTCATCAGCGATGAGGAGTTCGAAGTTTTCGTAGTACTGGTCGAGCACTGAGTCGATGGCTTCTCGAAAGAAGCGGTGGTCGGGGTTATACGAGGCCATTACGATGCTCATGAGTGGCTGGGGATTGATTAGCGCGATGCGGCGCTTGAGATGGTTGCGCACGTGTTCGTTTTCGAGGCGATACGCCAGCGTCCACGCGAAGTAGGGATTGGCCTCGAGGCGCGGACTGGTGCGACCCTTGCCGTTGCCGATGATGGCCACCTTGATGGAGTGCTTCAAGATGACCCAGCCACGCTGGAGCTTGATCATGCGCGGGCTCCGTGGCTTGTGAGGGATGATCTCGATTTCTTCGGACCCCACCATCGGCAGATTGGCGTCGTCGAACTCCTCCTCCTCGAGGTCCATCAGAATCAGTCGAGGATCAATTGGCGGGATCGGTGCGGGTTCGGGTGTCGGTGCGGGCGGCGGCCCGGCGAACTGCGAGACCATCGGTGGGCGGTGCAAGCGGCGGCGCACCCAACGCTCAACGACATTGCTGACCTTAAGGACGAGGACCGCCAAGGGATAGAGGCGCGAATCGGTGATTTCACGAAACTGAGCGGCGACAATCTCGTTATTAGCGGCTTCGAGTTCGTAGATCTTGACAATTTCTCGAAGAACTGTGACTTCGTTACTGCGCAGCGTTTGCGCCTGGTGGGTCGTCGAGACGGGTTCCGACAAGTATGCATCCGACATCGTCTTCGCCTCTCATTCCTTGATTGGTAGCGCCCCGGTGGGCAAGAAGTACCTGGTGCATCTTACCGAACCACGATGATTGGCAGTTTCGCTTCGCGGGTCACGCCAACTCGTCGGGACGCGGGGAAAACCATATCCACACCATGAGAATGCCCGCGAAAGCCACCGTGGCGAGTCCGTAGACCAGCAATGTCGCGAACTGACCCGTCGGCGGGGACCAACCCTGGTGGTGCAGGAAGAAGAACGCCGGACCGTAGCGACCAACGGCGTAGCGTCGCAGGTTGGTGTAAAAGGACAAGAAATTGGCGATCGCCAGGACGCCGACCACTCCGACCAGGGTGAACTTCGAGATTCGCCGACGCAGGCCCTCGTCGAAGCGGGCAATCGCGCGCCGCGCGTTGCGCTGGGCGGGTCCGGCGCACACCGCGAACGCCATGATGACCGCACCGACCGCGAGGGGCAGATTGTCGCGCCCCTGCCATACGACACCGAGAACCTTGGCTTGGCGAGTGACCAGGGCCACGGGGATCACGACCGTGAGAGCGGACAGTGTGGCGACGACAATTTTTTCGCGCCACCCGCCACGCGCGAGCGCAACGACGAGTACTCCGATTACTACTGCGTACCACGACTGGTAAACGACGCTCGGCAGTTCGGTGTCGAGCCAGCCCAGGATGCCGACGGATTCACGCAGCCAGCCCTGGACGAACCCCATTACGACGCGCAGCACGGCGAACATCGAGTCGCTCTTGGGAACGGCGGCGCCGACCGGGAGGATGTTGAGCGTGCCCTGAGTGAAGATCCAGGCCAACGCGAGCAGCGCGGTCGCGACGACGCCACCGCCAGCGAATTGCAATTCGCGACGTGCCTTCACTTGTTCATAGAGAGCGCGTGGTCCCGAGAGAAAGATCAGCGAAGCGCCGGCCAGGGCCAACCAGAGTGGCGAGAGTCCACGAATCAGGACGAAGACCGACGCCACCACACCGAGTGACACCACCAACCCCTTGGGAGGATCGGCGCGTCGTTCGAGGGCAAAGATCGCCACCAAAGTCCATAGGCAGATCGACGTCATAATCTCGAAGCCGCCGGGGTTCACCGCGGAAGAGAGGAAGTAGGCCTCGGGCACGAGGGCGACGTACATCCCCGCGTACAAGGCGCGTCGTCGGCTCCAGCGAGCGATGGCGTATGCCGCCACGGCCAGCATGATCGCGCCCATGAGCGAGCTGATGAGGCGCATCATGTAGACCCCACTGCGCTCCTGGGACACGTAGGAGGCAGTACCGACGAAGAGGTAATACAGCGGTGGGTAGTGATCGACGTAGATGGGAATCGTGGTGGGCTTCTCACTGGTGGGCCAGGCCGCCGAGCACGTGGCGGGAATGTCGGCGTGCATGTGCCAGCAGATGGGATAGATCGCCGTGTAGAAGAGCGAGGTGGGCACGGTGACGTTCTCGAGGACTTTGCTCGGCGGTGTCGTCGACGATCCGAGTTGTCCGTGGTCGAGGGCGTACGCGCGCAGAACGTGGGCCTGTTCGTCGGGCGCGGCGATGAGCGGGCTGGCAAAGGACCAGCAGGCGAGTGACGCGAAGGCCAGTGCCAGGACGAGAAAAAAGGCACTACGCGGAGAAATCAGAACGCGAGGACCAGCCGCACCTCCCTCTCGCCAGTTCACCAAAACAGCCTACCTTCGCCCTTGTTTAGAGCCCCGCGACCCCATCTGGGCGCGCGCCCGGCGAATTCCCCTGAATGACACTTAGAAAAGATCGAGGGAGAGGGCCGTTAGGCTCCGACGAGGGCAGTACAACCTACGGGGAGAATTCATGCATGTCGCGAACCGTCGCCACTGGTCGTCGGGACGAGCTGCGATAGCGGTCTTGATGTGCTTGTCAGTCCTCAGCGCGGTCGGCGTCAGCGCGCGGTCGGCGGGGGCAACTACCGTGACCGCGCACGCCACGACTCTCAAATGGTCCAAGGGCACGAACTTGGTGAAGTCCGGAGGCGGCCTGAACGCCGTCTCGTGCGCTTCGTCGATCTTTTGTATGGCCGCCGATCGTTCGGGTGGGGTCAGTACGTTTAACGGCACTACGTGGTCCGCCCCGACTCCGGTCGACGCAGCCAATGCGTTCTCAGCAATCTCGTGCCCGACGGTGACGTTCTGCGTCGCAACGGATGAAGTGGGCAATTACGTGACGTGGAGCAGTGGCGTCTGGGGAAAGCCCACCTCCTTTGGCGCCTTGAATGGTCCGGTGATGCACGACGTGTCATGTTCGTCGGCGAACTTCTGCCTCGCGGTGGGTCAGACGGCGAATTTCGCCCCGATCGACTACTACTTCTATAACGGAATTTGGACTTTGGACACCGTGGTGTTCTCACCCAGCGACCTCAACTCCCTCGACGCGGTGTCGTGCACGTCGATCTTCGTGTGTCTCGCGACCGACCTCGGTGGCGGCGTCATGACCTTCACATTCACTACCAGCCCGGTGCCGGCGTTGGCCCACGCACCGTCACCGACGCTCATCGACCCGACGACCAAGAACTACATGGCCCGATCGATCGCCTGCGTCTCGTCAACCAGCTGCGTCGTCGGGTCCAGTACGAATCAGGTCAGCACTCTCAACGGGGCCACTTGGACGACTGCCACCATTTTTCCGACGAGTTCTCACGGCGTCCTGGTGTCGTGCGCCCAGAGCACCTGCGTCGCGAATGACTCATTGAGTCAGGGGGTCTCGGCGATCGCGCCCTTCACGACTTGGTCGACGGGAGGCGAACTCAGCATGCTCTCGCAGGTCAACGCCGTGTCGTGTTTTCCGGCGGCCGCGAGCGTCGGGTGCCTGGCCGTCGACAACGATGGATTCTCGATTGCCATCTCGCTCGCGACGAATGGAGTACCGACCTACACCGCGGGCACGACGGCCTTTGACCCGCCGCACGTCGTGACCTCCCTGTCGTGCGCCAGTGTGTCGTACTGCATCGCCGGCGATACGGCCGGTGAGACCGTGACGTATCGCGGCGGTTCGTGGACGGCGCCCAAGGTGATCACGACCGCGCCGCTGGGCGTGCGCGAAGTTCGCTGCGGCGCGTCGCTGCACCCGTATACGACTCTGGCGTGCGCCGCGGTCGTCGGCGACTTCCAGGCCCTGAACCTACTTTCGTACCGAGCGGGGTGGACGACGGTGCCCCCATTGAGCTCGCTGACCTACGCGATCAGTTGTTCGAGCAAGTGCGAGTACATGTCGCCCGAGGGTCGCTCGACGGGTCTGGTCAGCGGCTACCTGCCCCAGTTGCCGAGCGGCGCCATCGCGACGGACGTCTCGTGTCCGACTCTTGACGTGGGCTGCGTGGCCATTGACAACGTGGGGCACTCCTACATTTCCAAGAAGAGTCACCCCCAGTCGCAAAAGTGGGCGCTGGGTCCGCGAGTCGAGTCGAGCGCTTCTCAGACACTCTGGGCGCTGTCGTGCGTGTCGACGAACTTCTGTGTCGCCGTTGACTTAGCAGGACACGCTTACACCTTCAACGGAATCAAGTGGAGCGCTGCGACGAAGGTGTCGGTACTGGGACTGTACGCCGTGAGTTGTGCCTCGACGTACTTCTGTGTCGCGAGCGACCTACTCGGGGGCGCCTACATCTTCAACGGAATCAAGTGGCAGGCAACAGCCAACGTTTCGGGGCTCAGCCCCCTGGTCGGCGTGTCGTGCCCGAGTGCGAACAGCTGCGTGGCGGTCGACTCCTCCAAGGCGTACACCGTGACCGTTCCCACTGACAAGACGAAAATTGCCTTCGCAACGCCGGCGAAGCGGGCGAACGTGGTGGGACGCACGGTGGTGTCGGTGAGTGTGTCGGCGGCATTGGCGCCGACCGGGATGATTACATTGTCGGCGGGTAAGCACTCGAACGCGCCCTCGTGCACCGCAGCGCTCAAGAAGGTCAGTTCGACCAGGTCTTTGGCGCATTGCATCATCAAGACGACACGCGTCGGCGCCACCCTCTTCGACGCCAGCTTCGCGGGTTCGTTCGGATTCTCACCCTCGACATCGTCACCGTACCGCGAGACAATTGTTGCGAAGTAGTTCGTTGAGCTAGCTCGTCCAGGGTCCCACGCCTCCGAATCTCTCGGGGGTGATGTGGATGACGTGGCCCGCGGGTGGATTGGACATCGGGGGAAACATCGCGCCCGGGCCGAGGTACCCCTGAGCGAGACGCTGCAGTAACTCGGGAGCTCCGCCCTCGACGAGACGCCCGTGCCCGTAGACGATCAGGTAGTTGGTCATGCCAATGGGATTGGACCCCGACGCCTCCACGGTCAGCGCGACGCGATTGTCTCGAGCGATGTTGCGGGTCTTGACACCTCCCATGAGGTGGCCGATGACGATGTCCTCACCATCGAGCCCAATCCACACGGCCGAGACCTGGGGACTCCCGTCGGGATTGAGTGTGGCGAGATGACCGAGTCGACCCGCGGTCAGGGCGTCCTTGATCTCGGGCGTGAAGCCCATCGGTCTCAGCCGACGCAGGCCCGGGTCCGTTGTCACGACCCCCTCGCACGGGGCTATTCCTGGACGTCGTCGCCCGCGAGGCCCTTCAGTACACCGTCGGCAATCTTCGTGAGCGTGGCCACTTGGGTGGTGCTCAGTCGTTGGAAGAAATAGCGCTGCACGTCATCCACGTGACCTGGCGCGGCGGCCTCGAGCGTCGAGCGGCCCACGCTGGTGATCATGACGTAGATGCCACGCAGGTCACTCGGGCACGGAACTTTAACGACGAGCCCGCGTTCGCACATGCGCGAGATGTGGTGCGACAGACGGCTCTTCTCCCAACCCAGTTCGTCGCTCAACTCAACGACCCGGCGACGTCCGTCGGGCTGGTCGGACAACGTGGCGAGCACCAGATAGTCCTGATACGAGAGGCCGTGCTCACCTAAGCGGCGCCCGAGGCGAGCCTGCAGTTGCAGTTGCATTAGCGACAAGCCCTTCCACGCCCGGAGCTGTTCGGCACTGAGCCACTGAGTTGAAGTTGCCACGACATCATTCTAGTCGCCTTCTGGTTGATATTTCATCTAATTGCGCTATACTCGTAGACGTATCAACCATCTCTCTGGAGGCCCAATGTCCAAGATGCCCGCCGCCTTCATCGGCCACGGAAATCCGATGAACACGCTCGAGTACAACCGCTTCACCGACTCGTGGGCCACCTTCGCCGGCACGTTCGAGAAGCCCAAGGCGATTCTGGCCATTTCGGCTCACTGGTATATCAACGCCACCGCGGTGACCTCGATGGCCAAGCCTCGCATCATCCACGACTTCTACGGATTTCCCCAAGAGCTCTTCGACTTCGACTATCCCGTGCTCGGCGACGAGCAGCTCGCCCGGCACGTCGGCGAGATTGTTGATCCCGTGTGGGTCGGCCTCGATGAGGAGACCTGGGGAATTGACCACGGCACGTGGTCAGTGCTGGCGCACATGTACCCCGACGCCGACGTGCCGGTGGTGCAGTTGGCCATCGACGCCTCCAAGCCCCTCGAGTACCACCTCGACCTGGGCGCACGTCTCGCGCCACTTCGCGACGAAGGAGTCTTGATCTTGGCGAGCGGCAACGTGGTGCACAACCTGCGCGCCATCGATTGGAACGCGCAGGACAAGGGTTTTGACTGGGCACAGCGCTTCGACGACGACGCTCGAGCCATTCTTTTGAACGACCCCAGCACACTGATTGACCTCGCCCAGAGCGACGACTATCAGTTGGCGGTTCCCACTCCCGATCACTTCTTGCCGCTGGCCTACCTCGCGGGCTTGGCCTCGACCGAAGCCAAGACTCCTGACGTGTTCGCCGAGGGCTGCGTCATGGGGTCACTTTCGATGACGTCGTACGCCATCTAGTTCTCCCTCGACGTCACAGAAGTTGACGATCGTCACGGAACCGATGGCACAGAATGCCAACGTGAAGGACACCACGGGAACGGACCTCGCCGAACCCGTTGATGCGCAGGAATCCCTGTCTTTCCATATATCGGAACAGTGTTCCTTTAATACGACACGGTGGATATAGTTGGTTCACTATTTCCAACCGAGGGGATCGGCGCATGGCGAGTTCACGCGAGGCAGTTGATACGGTGACCGAAGCCAAGACCCCTAACGGCGCGGATCGCGTGCTCGCAATCTTGAATTTGCTGGGCACCTATCCCGAAGGAATCGGACTCAATGATCTGGCTCGCCTGGTCAATTCACCCCGGTCGAGCGTGCACCGCGCGCTGGGCGTCCTTCGTCGCGCCGATCTCATTGAACAAGATCGCAACAGCCACTATCGCCTGGGGTACGGCTTATTGAAGTTGGCTTTTTCGTATTACGAGGAGCTCGACGAAGTCGGACGCGTGCGCCCCATTTTGGCGGCACTCGCCGCCGACTTTGGCGAGACGACGCACTACGCGATCCTCGACGCGAATGAAGTGGTCTACTTGGCCAAAGTCCAGTCGCCTCTCGCGCGATTTCAGATGAAGTCCGCCATTGGCGGACGTAATCCCGCTTACTGCACGGGCGTGGGAAAGGCGATGCTGGCCTATTCCCTAACCACCCGTGACGCTGTCGAAGATTTCGTGCGAAGCCACGAGGGTACGTTGCGCCAATACACCGCACAGACGCTCACGACGGCGCGCGAGCTGCACGAGGAATTCATCAAGATTCGTCACGACGGCTACGCCGTCGACCGTGAAGAGCACGAAGAGGGAATCAACTGCATTGCCATTCCGTTGTTCCTGACCTCGGAGTCGGTACCCGATGGAGCAGTCTCGGTCGCCGCCGTTGCCCAACGGTTCCCCCTCGCACGTCTCGAAATGGCGGTGGGCCGAGCCCGGGAAATGATTCGTGAACACCTCGGGGAGGTGCTCGCGTGAGTGAGCGGCGATGGACGAGAACACGGTTGAACAAGAGGAGAGTGCGTGGCTTCGATCTCGATTGAGGACATCTCAAAGGTGTATCCCAACGGCTTCCAGGCTGTAGACGCCCTTAACCTCACCGTCGCCGAAGGAGAGTTCATGGTCTTGGTGGGGCCGTCGGGGTGCGGCAAGACCACTGCTTTGCGTATGGTGGCCGGCCTCGAGGACATCTCGTCGGGCGTCCTTCGCATCGGTGATCGTGAGGCCAATCAGTTGACCTCGAAAGAACGCGACGTCGCCATGGTCTTTCAGAACTACGC
>PLEI01000065.1 GCA_003136415.1 Acidimicrobiaceae bacterium
CCGCTGAGCTACAGCCGCGTTGGTACAGGCAGACCATCTTAGCCGACCGCCCCGAGGTCCCGTGAGGTCAGTCCCGACGCAAGCGCGTCAGCTGAAGAGCCGCGCCGCGCCGCGAAGTGACGCCTCATTGCCGGCAATCTCGATCGCGTAGGGCTGTCCCGCGAAGAGATCACCCGAAATACGTCGCGCATTGCCTCCGGCGAGGTACACCGTCGACGCGGCGAACTCCGCCGCGAGGTCGTTCACCACCGTGAGTACGTCGCGTCGCCATGCGGCGTCGTCGCGGGCGCGGGCTCGCTCGCCCAGTGCTTGGTCGAAGGTCCGTCCCACGTCGAACTCGGTTCGCCCGAGGTCACGCACCCGCCGACGTTCGCCACCAACGCGCAGTGCGAGCCCGCATCCCGTGCCGAGGGTCACCACCAGTTCAGTCCCGGTGCCACGACTGCAGCCCAACGCGGCGAGAGTGGCGTCGTTCACCACCCGCACGTCGCGACCGGTCTCTCGTCGCAGGGTCTCTTCAAGAGCGAAGCCCTGCCACAAATCGTCGAGGCCAACATCAATCTCGGTACCGACGCCGCCGAAACGAGAAAGGTTCCCCGGGCGGACCACGTGGCCGTCTTCGAACTCGCCGGGAAATCCCACACCGACGCGGTCGATGACGAAGTTACGTGTTCGCTGGACAATCCAGTCCACTAGACGATCGGGCGTGCACGGATACGGCGTGGGACGCCGCTTGAGGGAACCGCGCAGCCGACCCTGTGCGTCCACTCGGGCAAACTTGATATTCGTCGCACCGATATCGATGGCCAGAACATCGTCAGGGCTGACGACGGGTGCCTCCATTTCTCCACAGTACCGACGAACGACGCACCCCACGGTCGCGCAGGTGTCGTTGACGCCACCAGGGTCGCAAGTGAACGGTGTGGACCGCGCGCCGGCCCGCCACCACGACCGCGGTATTTCGTGGACGCATGCGCAGGGGAACGACCGGGCGATCCTCGCGCGCCTCGACAATCTCGGGCAGGTACGTCGCAACCGACGGATCGGCGAGCCCGGCCAACACCACGCGCGTCGCGTGATTGTTGACGATGGTGGCCGCGCGCGGCCCCCATCGCGCTACGAGTTGGGCGAAGTCCTGGATCACCGTGACCAACGTCACGCCCAGACCCGACGAGGTGGCCGCCAACTGATCGAGCTCGTCCAGTGACGCCACCGTCGCTGCCTCGTCGAGCACCAGGAGCAAGGGAAGTGCCCGCCCCTCGTCGTGGCGACGTTGTTGCTCCTCCAGTACCCCGCGCAGTGCCCCGCGAAAGAGTGGCTCGTAGGTGGCCTGCTCACCACGGGCGCCGCACAAGTACAGCGTGTTCTCACCGTCGAGCACGTCGATTACTCGAGCCGTTGGCTGACGAAAGCGCCACGGCAGCAACATGGTTTCTGCAGTGGTAACAACGCTGTCCAACGTCTTGGGGTCGTAGTCAAGGAATGAGCGGAGCATCGCCTCGTGGCTCGACGACACGTCATGGGAGATCCACTCACTCCAGCGACGACTTTCGACCACCGTCGCCACGTCGAAGATGGAGAGATGGCGCTGTTGCGCCGCGACAAAAAGTCCCGCCAGTAACTTGACCGCCAGTGAGTTCCAAAACTCGGATTCTGTCCGGGTGGACTCGCGCGTCAGCGATTGCGCGACTCGCAGAGCGCTTCGCAAACTGGTGACGTCCTCGAGAGGATCCCACGTCAGTCCGTCGTCGCGTCCTGGTTCTAGGCGCTGAACGCGGCCCCTGGTCGTGCGCCACTCCTCGGTCGCCATCACGACATCGCTCTTGACACTGGTGACCACGATGGGTCCCGCCCAGGCGAGAATGGCGGGCACCACTAATGACGAGGTTTTGCCGGCTTGGGTGGGACCCACCACCAGCAGTGAGTGTCCCCGATCCAGTCGCACCACGGGACCCACCGGCATTCCGCGCAGTGAACGCCGACCGAGTGGCACTCGTTTATCGCGCACGAGCAGACCTCATTGCGGTGTCGCTGTCGATGAATGAGGCGTCGCGCTCGTCGGGGGCGAGTTGGACCAAGGACCGCGCGGCGCCGTAACGAACCAGGGCGGCGCCACGCGACAACTCGGGCAGCCAATGCGCTTCGCGCTCGTTGAGTCCCAACACCGCCGTCATCTCGGCGGCTTCGTCGGGCGGCTGGCGAAACAACCACGCCGTCTCGCACTCGCGAAGAAGCCCCCGGGCACGGGCCCGCTGCGCGCTGCCCTCCGACCCCACCGCGGCCACGTCACTCCAGCGGTGCAGCACCAGCACATGACTGATACCTCGCGCGCGGCTGAGCTTCCACGAACCCTGAAGCCACCGCAGCGAAGCGTCGTCGCCCAACAAGGCCCAGGCTTCATCGAGCACTAAGTAGCCCGGTTCGGTCCGCAACGCGAGATGCTGGGCCGCCGCCACGGCGCTGAGCGCGGCCAAGGATATCGACTCGCTCCCCCAATACTGCGAGACATCGAGCACCACGAGCGGTTCGTCGAAGCCCAGCGGCTCCCCCTCTCCGTCGTAGAGGTGGGCCAGGTCCCCTTCGATGAACCGGCGAAGGGCCAGGGCGAGAGTTCGCTCGGCGCTACGTGACGGGTCACTCAAGAACGGCGACAACCGCGACGACAGCGCCGCCAAGACCCGGGGAGGTCGCGTGGCGCTCACGCTGGCCCACGTTCGGTCGAGGGCGTAATGCTCGTCGTCGCTGAGCGCCGCGCCCTTCACACTGGTCAGCAGCGTGTTAACGAAGTCGTAATCACCACGCTCGTCGAGCGAGGACGGCCAGCACCATCCGTCGCGACCCACGACCAGCGGGAGCACCCCGTGGGCGCGGGCCAGCGCACCGTACTCCCCCTTGGGATCGACGATCACCACCCGTCGTCCCCGGCGCAGGGCCCGGTCCACCATCATCTTCACCAGCGTGCTCTTGCCCGATCCGATGGAACCCGCCACTACTACGTTCGGATTCGTGACGATTCCGGCGCGGTACGCATCGAAGGGGTCGAGAGCGAAACGGGCGCCTCGCTGCGATCGTCCGATCATCGGACCCTCGAGCTGCGTGCCCGCGTCATGGGTGGGCAAACGTAGTGTCGCGAAGTGCTGGGACGTGCCCCAATGAGTGAAAGCCCTCGTCACCAGCCTTGTCCTCCGGGCAATTGATACACGAACCACTCGCGTTGCGTCGCGACGCCGCGGTCCAGACGAAGCCCCGCGGTGTGCGCCACTTCAATTGTCGACGCGACGCGTTGGCGCAACTGCGCCGGCGACGTCGCGCGGACCACCACGTAGAGAGCCCATTGGCACAGCGCGGCTCCCGCCGCGACTGTCTGTTCACGTTGGCGCAGAGCGTCGAGTTCGAATTCGCGGCGCGCCGACCAGCGAAATCCGGCCCCGCGCGCGAGTTGAGCATCGCTGCCCACCCGGTGCACGGCACGAGACGTCACTCGCCGGGCACGGGCAGCGGGGACGACCGATGCGTGCAAGGAGAGGGTGAGCCAGGACACCCGCTCACTGAGGACCTCGAGAGCGGCTCCCTCTCGGCCCGCGGCGAAACCGGCGACGCGCAGCGTGCGGGTCACGTGCTGGGGCGTGCGCACGTAGTGGCGGCGCTCGACAATCGCGGTTCGACCGGTCGACAGAGTCAGCGGAACTCCCACGCGAGGGTCCCGTCGCCATTCGGGCGGCGGCATCGCCGGTACCGTCAGGCTCAACACCGTTCGTGCCAGGGCGTCAGCGGCATCACGCGACTCGACATGCAGTGCGACGTGGACGTGCTCTCCGGCCGCCGCCAGGGCCTCGGCCATGCGCGCGAGCCGACTCGCGAGAACTTCGTCGCGGCCCGCGAGGTCCAGGCGTCCCCGGTGAGAGAAGTCATAACACCACACGCGACGCGTTCCGCGAACGTTGAACTCGAGTGCGTCACCGGCGACTTCTACTGATATCCACGTGAGTCGCCGGCGCAATCGGTACTTCACTTCCACGCTGATGAAATCCCACCACGACTGCGCGCCAGGCCCCGGAGCCGTCAACACTCCCGCCAACACGGCCGCGAGCCATTCCCACCAGTGGCTCCTCGGGCGAAGTGTGGCGTCGGCGAAGAGACCCACCGCCATGGTCAAGAGGAGAACACGATGACGCTCCAGACCACACCATCTCGAACGAGAGTCGGACTCGCCCAGTTGCGCTGAGACGTGACTACTCGTCAAAGTGCCAGCCAACCACGGGACCCATATCGTCGGTGGAATAGGCCACGTGGCCCGAACGAAGCCGAGGCTCCCCGAGGGGTGGCGGCGGCGGTTCTGCGTCGAACGCCGGCATTTCGATGTCCGGTCCGGGCTCCCACATGGGAATGCCCCAGTCCTCCGCACGCTCGGGTGGCCCGGGCGGCGCCACGCTCGGCGCCAATGCGGCCACCGCCATGGCCGCGGGGGAACTCGGCGATGCCGCGGCCGAGGCGGCACGTGTCGCGCGCTGGCGAAGTCCTTCGACACTGTGCAGCGCGGATTGCTCAATGAAGGGGATGAGTCGCAGTATGACGAAGGGCGTTGCCGAAGCCAACACCAGGGTCACCGCTCCGGTGATGACCGTGGTGGCCCCGGTGCCGGTCAGTTCGCTCAATCCCAACGCGAGAGTGACGACGATGAGGAATTTACTCAGAGCCACCGCGGCGAACGTCTCCGCCAGTCGCCATCCCACGCGACGCATCGCGGGAATGGCCGCCAACGGCACCACCACGGGCACGAGAACGATGAGCAGCGTGAGGACGACGGCACGAATCACCAATTCGCACCACAACAACACTCCTCCGATCACCACCAGGATCGCCAGAACGAAGAGGCCAAAGCCCGGTGTCGACGCCGTGGTGAGGTTCGTGAGGGCCCGACTCACCGCCTGCTCTCCGGTGCCGATCGAACTGCCGGCGGTGGTGCAGAGCTGATTGACCGCCTGGAGGGTCAGTTCGGCCAGGGGGCGTGCGGCGACGATGGCGAAAACGCACACGGGCGCGACACCGAGGAACGATCGCCACAGGGCCGACGCGTCCCCGTGCCGCAGCGAGTGCAGAGTCGATACCAGTAACGAGATGAGCAAGAGCACGGGCGCCACGGTGGCGAGGGTCATGAACTCTGGCGTCGCGGCGCGGATAATCGACGCGGGCTCGCCCGCCGAGTTCAACACCACTCCCGTCGAGTGCAGCAACCACGAAACGCTCGAGAGAACCCAGCTGGTCAACGATCCAAAGAGATCTCCCAATGTGGCTTTGGCCAACGACCTCGTGGCGCACCCCACGGGATTCACGAAGCACAGGAGCGAGTGCATCAGTGGACCTTGAGGCCCGTGGAAAAGAAGAAGTTGATCAGCGAGGGTGCCGCACCAATGAGGATCGCCGCCGCCAGGGACGTCACCACCGCCCGTCGACCGGCCGAGGACTGGTGCATGTTCTGAGTGTGCGAGCCAATTGCCCACATCACCGCGCCGAGCAGCAGCGCGATGAGCGATCCGATGAGCGCCCAGGGACCCAGGCCGTTCGCCAGCTGCTGCAACACTGAGCCACCCGGGAGGTCGGTGGTGGAGGGACTGAGGGTAACGCCGGCTATCAGCATGGCATCTCGCTTTCTATCGGAACACGCAACGGTCGCTGTCGCATCGCCTCGGTCAACTTCTGCGAGAATGGTTCCGTGCTCATCACCATCAACCACAACGTGGCATCGTCGTGGTCGCCCGTCCTGCTGTACGCGGCGGGTATCGGAGCCCTTCTCATTGGCGTCGTGATCGGTGTCTTGAGCTTTCGTCGTCGCGGTCATCGCGCCATCGCCCAACGCCTCGCCGCGTTGGGCGGTCGCCTCGGCGTCGAACCCCAGGACGACAAGGGCAAGGTCGAGACCGCCCTCGCCCACCTCGAGGAAGTCGCCGGCGTGGCCACCACCGTCGTGACCGAAGCCGGCGCCGACTCGGTGCGTCTGCGGCGCTCGCTCGACGCGCTGCCCCTGGGCCTCGTCCTGTGCGATGAGGCCGGCGGCGTCCTGTATCGCAACCCCCAGGCCGAGAGCCTCATGGTCTCTCGTTACGGCGACGCCATCGCCGCCCAGGCGGTCACCGACACGCTGGCCGACGGATGGACCAACGGCGTCGCCGAGCGCACCATTGACATCTACGGTCCGCCGCGGCGCACGCTCACCATCCGCTCCGCGGTTATTGACGACGGGCGACGACCCCTGGGAGTCGTTGCCTTCATCGAGGACGTGTCCGAGCGCCGCCGGCTCGAAGACATCCGCCGCGACTTCATCGCCAATGTCTCTCACGAACTTAAAACGCCCATGGGCGCGCTCGGTCTCCTCGCCGAGACGCTGCAGTTCGAAGGCGACCCCGTGGTCGCCAATCGTTTGGCCGAGCGCATCAATTTCGAGGCGTTTCGAGTGAATCGCATCATCGAAGACCTGCTCGATCTCTCGCGCATCGAGGGTGAGGGTTCTCCCACTCGCGAGCCGGTGCCGGTGTCGCTCATCGTCGCCGACGCCATTGAACGCATCCGTACCGCCGCCGAGCAGCAAGACGTCAGTGTCAAGTTCAAGGAGCCCGAGATGAGCTACGTGGTGGGCGGCGATCGTCGTCAACTCATCTCGGCCATTCAGGCCCTGCTCGAAAATGCCGTGGAGTACTCGCCCGGCGGCGGAACCGTATCAATCGGCATAGAACGAGTGGAATCAGCGCCCGGGGACGACGAGGCGCCGCAAGGACCCCTGGTGTGCATCGCCATCAAGGACGAGGGGCCGGGCATCCCCTCGAAGGACCTCGATCGCATCTTCGAACGTTTCTACCGGGTTGACCCGGGTCGGTCTCGCGCCACCGGAGGCACCGGACTGGGCCTGAGTATTGTTCGACACGTGGCACAAAATCACGGAGGTCGCGTCGTCGTCGAGTCGCGCGAAGGCGAAGGTTCGACCTTCACACTTGAATTGCCGGTGAACCAACTGTGAGCAAGAACAAGAACGAGGGCGGCCTGCGCATCCTCGTCGTTGAAGACGAAGAATCCTTCGTCGACGCCCTCACCGTGGGACTGGCCCGTGAGGGCTTCGACGTCAGCGTGGCCCGCGACGGTCAAGAGGCAATTGAGACTTTCCAAAACCACTCCTTCGACGTGGTGCTGCTCGACCTCATGCTGCCCAAGGTGTCGGGGCTCGACGTGTGCCGTACGATTCGAACTTCCAGTTCGGTGCCGATCATCATCGTGAGCGCCAAGGGCGAGGAGGTCGACATGGTCCTCATGCTCGAGATTGGTGCCGACGATTACGTGACCAAGCCGTACCGACTGCGTGAACTCGTCGCGCGCATCCGCGCGGTCATGCGCCGCCACGAGACGGCAACGATACCGCTGGAGTCGGAGTCGGTGGTCGAACACGGACCGCTGCGCCTCGACGTCGACGCGCGACGCTGCTTCCTCAACGGTAAGGAGATCAAGTTGCGCAAGAAGGAATTCGCGCTCATGCTCCTTCTCTTAGAGAATCCCGGTCGAGTCCTCACGCGCGACGTGCTGATTGACCGCGTGTGGGGTAGCGACTACGTGGGCGACACCAAGACCCTCGACGTGCACATCAAGCGACTGCGCACACTGATTGAAGACGACCCGAAGAACCCCACCCACATCACGACGATTCGCGGCGTGGGTTATCGCTTCGAAATCTCTAAGGCTTCGAACGAATAGTCAGGTCGCCGAAGTACGGCGCCAACACCTCGGGCAGTCTGACCGTCCCGTCCGCCTGGCGGTACGTCTCCACTAACGCGGCCCACACGCGGGCCCACGCCAGTGCCGACCCGTTGACGGTGTGCACGAACTGCGTACCCCGCGCGGAACGGAAGCGAACGTTGGCGCGACGGGCCTGAAAATCGCGGAACCAGCTGACGGAGGAGACCTCCAGCCACTTGTCCACGCCGGGGCTGTAGACCTCGAGGTCAATGGTGCGCGCCGCGGAGGTGCCGAGGTCGCCCGCGCACAACTCCAGGACGCGATAGGTCAGACCGAGTTCGCGCAAGAGGCCTTCGGCGCGCGCCAGAATGTCGGCGTGAGCCGCCTCGGCCTGATCCGGGGTGCAGTAGGCGAAGAGTTCGACCTTGTCGAATTCGTGCACCCGCAGCAGTCCGCGGGTGTCTCGCCCCGCCGCCCCGGCCTCGCGGCGAAAGCACGCAGTCAGCGCCGTCAGGCGAATAGGCAGCACCGCCTCATCGAGAATCTCCCCGCGATGCATCGAGGTGAGGGGCACCTCAGCGGTGGGGATCAACCAGAGGTCGTCACGCGGCACTTCGTACATGTCGTCGGCCGATTTGGGCAAATGTCCGGTGGACATCATCGTCTCGGTCAGCGCGACGCTCGGCGGACGGATTTCCTCGTAGGAGTCGCGGTGGCGGTCGAGCGCGAAGAAGCTCAACGCGCGCAGGAGTCGCGAACCGTCACCGCGGTAGAGCGGGAACATCGAGCCCGCCAGCTTGGCGCCGGCCTCGAGGTCCAAGATGCCCAGTTCGCGTGCCGTCTCCCAGTGCGCCACGCGCTGATGCGCCATGAACGTCGGGAAGTCGGCGCCCTCGTCCATGCCCAGCCACCAGCGGCGGACTTCAACGTTGGCGCTCTCGTCGAGTCCGTCGGGGGTCTCGCGAGAAGGCAGATTGGGAATCATCAGGAGTCGCGCGCGCAAATCCGCGGCCACGAGGTCACTCGCTTCGCTGGCCACTCGCTCGCGCTCGCCGATCTCGCGACTGTTCGTCGAGAGGGATTCAGCCGCGTCATCGGCCTTGACGCGACGCGCCTCACCCACCTGGCGCGAGAGGTCCTTCACCTGGGCCCGCAGCGATTCGGCCTCCTGGAGGAGACGTCGATGCCGACTATCGAGCTCCAAGATGGCGTCCATGGTCTCGTGCGAGACGCCCCGGCGGGCCAGTGCGGCCTTGACGAAGTCGGGTTCACGACGCAGTTGGGCGAGGTCAATCATGCCCCCAGCCTAGTGAAGCGTGTCTCGTCGTCTCGTTGAGCGTCTAGGTTCGGTACTCGTGAGTTACGCCATCGACGTCACAAATCTCGGGGTGCAGTTCTCCGCCCTGCGGGCCGTCGAGGACGTGAGTTTTCACGTGGCCTACGGTCAAGTCACCACACTGCTCGGGCCCAACGGAGCCGGCAAGACGACGCTGGTCGAGACCTTGTTGGGCTTTCGCTCGCCGAGCGCGGGCAGTGTGCGTCTGCACGGGCTGGACCCCGTGCGCGACCACGCCGAAGTCGTCGTGCGCACTGGCGCTCTACTACAGCGCGGCGGCGTGTGGTTCCCCATGACGCCCACCCAAGTGCTGAGTCTCACCGCCTCCTACTACGACCAGCCCCGCGACCCCAAGGAACTGCTGGCTCTGTTGAGCCTGGAGAGCTGCGCGCGCACGCCCTGGCGTCGCCTCAGCGGTGGTGAACAGCAGCGCACGCTGCTCGCGCTGGCCCTACTCGGACGTCCGAGGGTGCTGGTCCTCGATGAGCCCACCACCGGGGTCGACCCCGAAGGGCGCCGAGTCATTCGTGAGCTCATCCGCTCCGAGCGCGAGCGCGGCTGCGCCCTGCTCATCACCACTCACGAGCTCACCGAGGCCGAACGCACGGCCGATCACGTGGTGATCTTGAATCACGGGCGCGTGGTGGTACAGGGCAGCCTCGACCAGTTGACCGGGGAGGCCGTGCTCATCGTCGAGACGTCCCGGAGCGTCGACCCCGCGGAACTCGGACGCCGGCTGGGCTGCGTCGTGACGGCGCTCGAACCGACCCGCTTGCACTGCACGACTGACTCGAGCCCCGAGCGCGTGGCAATCGTCACCGCGTACTTGAGCGAAAACGGCGCGGCACTCATCTCGTTGCGGACTCGGGCCACCCTCGAGGAGCGCTACCTCGAACTCATCGCCGAATCGGCGCGGGTGACGCCGTGAGAGCCTGGTGGGCCCAGACCCGCGCCGAAGTCCAAATGACCATTCGCCGCGGCGAGACACTGCTGTTGACCCTGGGTATCCCGATCTTGCTCCTGGTGTTCTTCTCACTCACTCACGTCACGACCACGCCGGCGGGCGGGCGCATCAACTTCATTGCTCCGGGCATCTTGGCCCTGTGCGTGCTCTCGACATCGTTGGTGGCGCTGTCGATCGCGACTGGTTTTGAACGCTCCTACGGGGTCTTGCGCCGACTCTACGTCACGCCCCTCGGCCAGCGTCGAATGATCGCCGCCAAAATCGCCGCCGTCGTCGTCACCGAAGTCATCCAGGTCCTCGTCCTCGGACTCGTCGCACTCGGCCTGCACTGGAGACCCCACGGGGGTGTCGGCGGAGGCATTGAGGCCGCGGCGGCGTTACTCCTGGGATCAGCGGGCTGCGCCGGGATCGGATTATTACTCGCGGGACGCCTGCGCGCCGAGGTCAACCTCGCTGCGAGTAATGGGCTCTATCTGGTCTTGTTATTGATGTCGGGCATCGTCGTCCCGCTCAGCTCGATGCCCTCGGTGGTGCGACACATCGCCGTGTACGTTCCCTCGGGAGCAATGGCCGACGCCCTGCACCAGATTCTGGGCCACGCCGCGAGCGTGGGTGCGACCGACTGGTGGTCACTGGGCACGTGGGCCTTGGCTGCTCCACTGCTGGCGGCGAGGACTTTTCGCTTCGACTAGGCGTTGAGCGCGGCGATGCCCGCGGCGAACTCCTTGGTGGTGATCGGCCCGATAATCATGTTCTGCACCACGCCCGCCGCGGTGACGAAAGCAGTGTCGGGCAGAAAGCCGATCTTGAAGCGGCCGGCCGCGACCGTGCTCTGCGGGTCAAACATCACCGGAAAATTCAAGCTGTCCTTGGCCACGACATTCTTTCCGGCCGTACGGGCGTCTTGAGTGTCCACGCCCAGAACCGCCACCTGGCCCACGTGATGAGTCGCCAGATACTTTGACAGGGCCGGCAATTCAGTCTTGCAGGGTCCGCACCAGCTGGCGAAGAAGACGACGACCGTCGGGTGATGCGATCTCCATGGTGCGCTAACCGACGGCACGTCCAAACCGCTCTCGCTAAAGCTCGCCAGCGTCGTTCCCACGAGAGCCGGCGGCGGCGTCTTATTGCTCACGCTTGCGCCAGTGAGAACTGACACGACGACGATGAGAACGATGGCAATCGCGACGCCGATGCCGATGGAAACAAACATCATCGGTGAGGGGTGTCCGCGCGGGGGGCGAGGGACGGGCGAATTAGTGGTTTCGGACAAGGACATCAACCGCCATGAAAACGAAGAGGGCCGTCAGATACGTAATGGAGAAGTGAAAAAGGCGCATCGCCTCGGCGACGTCCGCCTTGTCCTCGCGCGCGTGGCGGTAGAGACGCAAGGCGTAGAAGGTGAACAGACCACCCAAAACTGTCGCGGAGAGAGCGTAAATCCAACCCAGGTGAGCAATGGGGCCAATCCACATCGTCACCACCCACAGCACCACTGAGTAGATGAGGATCTCGAGCGTCGTGCGACGCAAGGAAGCGACAACTGGCATCATCGGCACATTGGCGGCCCGGTAGTCGTCGCGGTAGCGCACGGCGAGCGCCCAGAAGTGCGGCGGTGTCCAGATGAAGATCACCGCAAACAGCAGCACCGGCGTCCAACTCAGGCTGTTGGTGACGGCCGACCATCCGATCAGCACCGGCACGGCGCCCGCAGCGCCGCCGATCACGATGTTTTGCTTGGAACGCCGCTTGAGCCACATGGTGTAGATGAGCACGTAAAACGCCGTGGCGGCCATGGCCAACCACGCCGAGAGAAAGTTGACGAACGTCGCCAGCGTCAAGAAGGAAAGCCCCTCGAGTCCGAAGGCGAAAACCGCGGCCGCCATGGGCGACATGACGCCCGTCACGAGAGGCCGGTTCTTGGTGCGTTCCATGATTGCGTCAATATCGCGGTCGTAGACCATGTTGAGCGCATTCGCGCCGCCCGCGGCGAGAGTGCCGCCGATCAACGTGGCGACAATGAGCCAAAAGCCCGGCACGCCGCGATCGGCGACGACCATGGTGGGCAACGTCGTGACCAACAACAGTTCAATAATCCGCGGCTTCGTCAGCGCAACGTAGCCCTTAACAGTCTGGGACGTGGTGCGTGCAATAGGGGCGGCGAGAGACACGCGGCCTAGTCTACGAGTAGCGAGAATTACGTAGGCTGTCATCGTGATTCCCTCCCCCCGTCGCGAACTCAGCCCCGCCGTCTTTCGTTGGTTCGCCCTGGCGGCCTTCATCTCGATGATTCTGATTATCCTGACCGGAGCCGCTGTTCGTCTGACGGGATCGGGTCTGGGATGTCCCGACTGGCCCACCTGTTTCCAACACGCATATTCAACCAATTGGACCATTCACTCGAAAATTGAATTCGCCAACCGTCTCGTCACGGTGTCGTTGGTGGTTTTGACCGCGGTGGTTTTCCTCGCGTCATTCCTGCGCCGCCCACGCCGACGCGACTTGTCCCTCCTCTCGGGTCTCCTCATCCTCGGCGTCTTCCTCGACGCCGTCCTGGGCGCCTACGTCGTGTACTCCAAGCTCAACCCGTGGCTGGTGTCGCTGCACCTGTTGTTGTCTCTCGCCATGGTGGTGATCGCGGCCATCTTGTATCACCGCTCGAAATACGTATACGGGTCCGCGGCACGCGCCGATGTGCGCGACCCGCACTTTCGCGCGGTGGCGCGCTTCTTGTGGTTACCCTTCGTGATCCTGCTCATCACCGGCACCATGACCACCGGCTCGGGTCCCCACGCGGGGGGGTCCCAGGGCCAACTGGAGGCCCGGCGCCTCCCCTTCGCCTTTTCCTCGGCCGCCTGGGTCCACTCGGTCGCCGCGACGCTCTTCGTTGGTCTGGTGCTGGGACTGCTCATCTCGATCTGGCGCACGGCGGCGCCGGCGCCGCTGCAGATGGGCGTGCGACGCCTGGTCATCATTGCCGTGATGCAGGCCGCCATTGGCGTCACGCAGTACCTGACGCACGTGCCCGCACTCCTCGTGGAGCTGCACATCGTCGGTGCGACCTCACTCACCATCGGCGTCACGCAGTTCCATCTACGCCAGACCGCGCACGAGCGTGAGCCGTCAATTCCTAGGAAGACTCGGAAGACACGGCCTTGCTGAATCCGACAATGTGGGACGAATGGCCCTATCGTGAGTTCGAGGGTGTCGAACAGACTCAAGGGTCAAGGAGGTGCGTCATGGCACAAGGCTGGGGCCTAGGGGCCCTTATTAATCTCGACCACTATGGCCACTACATACAGTGGCACTTCATTTCCATCAGTGTGTCGAATCTCATCGTGATCATTTTGATGCTCGCGACCTTTGTTACGGCGCTCTTCGCACCGTTTCCGGGTCGTCGCAACCGAAAGGGGACGAAGTGAGCAACGCACAAATTGAGCGCCAGTGGACTTCGCGCCTGCGCCGCAGCGTCGTGGCGAAGTTGCCGCCGGAGCGCATGCTGCCCGACACCCAGCCGGCCTACGTCGCGTCGTGGATCTACGTCTTCGGCGTGACCACCATGGCGGCCTTGGCCGTCGTGATTGCGACGGGTTGCGTCCTGGCCCTGGACGGCCCCCTGTGGTGGCACTCGTCATCGCTGGGTCACTTCGTCAACTCGTTGCACCTGTGGAGCGTGGAGATCTTCTTCTTCGCCATGGTGATTCACCTGTGGGGCAAATTCTCCATGGCCGCCTGGCGCGGCGGACGCTCACTGACCTGGGTGACCGGCGCGGTGACCTTCCTGGCGTCGATCCTGGCGGGGTTCACCGGCTACGTCAGCCAGACCAATTTCGACTCCCAGTGGATTTCCACTCAGGCCAAGGACGGCATCAACTCGACCGGCGGCGGCGCGTTCTTTAACGTGCTCAACCTCGGCCAGATGCTCATGTGGCACATCGTGCTGTTGCCGCTCGCCGCGGTCGTCTTGACCGCGCTACACGTGGTCATGGTGCGCATCAAGGGCGTCGTTCCCCCATTTGAGGACAAGGCGGAGGTGTCGGCATGACGAAGAAGGCCTTTCGACCCGACGTCGACGCCCCCGAGTGGAAGGGCGCGTACGTTCCCTACGACATCATCAAGGAG
>PLEI01000094.1 GCA_003136415.1 Acidimicrobiaceae bacterium
GTGATGCCCTGCTCGCGCTCGGCGCGCAAACCATCGGTCACGAAGCTGAGGTCGAGGTCGCCCACGCCACGCTTTTCCGATGCGGCGGCCACGGCGTCGAGCTGGTCGTCGAAGAGCTGGCGGGTGTCCACGAGTAGCCGGCCAATTAGTGTCGACTTGCCGTCGTCCACCGAGCCGACCGTTGCGAGGCGCAACAGGTCCTTGGCAGCGAGTTTCATTTAGAAGTAACCCTCACGTTTGCGATCTTCCATCGCGGTTTCACTGAACTTGTCGTCGCCGCGCGTGGCGCCGCGCTCGGAGACATTGGCGAGTGAGATCTCGTCGACGATGGCCGACAACGTCGCCGCGCTCGACAGGACCGCTCCGGTCAAGTTGGCGTCGCCGACCGTGCGAAAACGAACGACGAGTCGCTCGACGGTTTCGCTCGGACGCGGCTCGACGAAGGGACCGACGGCCAGGTACATGCCGTCGCGCAAGATGACGTCGCGCTCGTGAGCGAAGTAGATCTGGGGCAACTCCATCTGTTCGCGTTCGATGTACTGCCAAATGTCGAGCTCGGTCCAGTCCGACAGGGGGAAGGCGCGCAGGTGCTCGCCCGCGTTGACCTTGCCCTGGTAGAGCTGCCAGAGCTCCGGACGCTGCTGGCGCGGGTCCCATTGGCCGAAGGCGTCGCGAAAGGACAGGATGCGCTCCTTGGCGCGGGCCTTGTCCTCGTCGCGTCGCGCGCCCCCGAATGCCGCATCGAAACCGTTCTCGGTGATCGCGTCGAGCAGGGTCACCGTTTGAAGCCGATTGCGCGGGCCCATCGGTCCCGGGTCAGCAACCTTGCCCTGGTCAATCGAGTCCTGCACCGAAGCCACGACGAGGCGCGCACCGTGACGGGCGACGGCCTGGTCGCGAAATTCGAGGACTTCGGGGAAGTTCTGGCCGGTGTCAATGTGCATGACCGGAAAGGGGAGCGCCTGAGGGGCGAAGGCCTTCACCGCGAGGTGCAGCAGGACGGCCGAGTCCTTGCCACCCGAGAATAAGAGGACGGGGCGCTCGCATTCGGCGACAACCTCTCGAAGGATGAAAATCGCGTGGGATTCGAGCAAGTCAAGGTGGTCTGTCATATCGGGAGCCTGCAGGATCGAAGTAGTCATAGAGCGGGTACCATGTATCTTACCCCAGTAAACCACTAGAGAATGTTAGGATTTTCCTTCCGTCAAACTTATGTCAATGCCGTCGACCGAACTCCTCAACGAACTCGAAACCGCCGATTCGCAGTTTACCCACGCGTCCCCGGGCGAGATACTGGCCTGGACCTTTGAGCGATTTGGCGACGACGTGGCCTTTGCCTGTTCCTTTGAAGACGTGGCTTTGTTGCACATGATTCACGAGGTGGCGCCCGCCACCGAGGTCGTCTTCCTCGACACGGGGGGACACTTCGCGGAAACGTTGGAGTTCCTCGAGCGTCTCGAGCGTGACTGGAACCTCAAGGTGACCCGTACTCACCCTGGTCCCGAGGCCGATGCCTGGCCGTGCGGGACCGATCGGTGCTGTGAACTGCGCAAAGTCGAACCTCTCTCGCGGGCCGTGGCGGGCAAGGGTGCCTGGCTGACCTCGGTCAAGCGCGTCGATGCGCCGACGCGCGCGACCATGAAGATTGTGCACTGGGACGACAAGTTTGGTCTGGTGAAGGTAAATCCGCTCGCGACGTGGACCGACGACGACGTGGCGTACTACGTCAGCTCGCACCACTTGCCCGAGCACCCTCTGTGGGCGCAGGGCTACGCGTCCATTGGATGCGCGCCGGTCACCATCAAGCCTCTGGTCCCGGGAGACCGCCGATCGGGACGCTGGGCGGGCGCCGACCAGCAAGAGTGCGGCCTCCACGAGGCCTAAAGGACGGGAACATCCACCAATTTCAAGGAAGTCAGAAGTACATTTGACTTCAATGTTTGTGCGTGCCACTGAAGAGACCGGCTGATGTTGCCGCTCATCGTCGCACTCTTCTGGGTAGCGATTCTCGCCCCATGGGCGGTGCTGAAATTCCGCAATTCGCGCTCTGAAAAGTCGATTGACTCCTTTCACGCCGAGCACGAGGTCTTGAGTCGCCAGGGTTACTCGGTGGCTCCCTCGCGCCGCCTCGACCAGGCCTACCTCTACGAAGAACAGGCGTACGAACCCGAGCACGAGCCTGCGCGCTCGCGTCCGCACCTGACCGTCGTCCAGGACGACGACACGTATTCGACCCTCGAGAATCGTCTGACGTGGGACGAATGGGAACGCGACTACGACTACGATCAGCCGCGCACACTCTCGACGTCGGTGGATCACTCGCAGCACCGCTACGCGGCCTACGCCAGCGCGCCGTCTCCCCAGGGACCCGACGTCCACTCTGCTAAGTACGAGCCGGAGTACGGCTACGTCAACGCTCCTTCCGGCGGGTCGATGAGGGTCCGTCGCACCCGGATTTTCGCGAGTCTGGGACTCAGCGCTCTCGTCACCACCGGACTGAGCTTCCTAATTGGGCTCTCGCTCCTGCAGTACCTCGCGGTGCTGTCGTGGTTCGGCCTGGTCTTTTATGTCGCCGCCGCGCTCTTTTCGATCAGCCAGGGGTACCTCGAAGCCTCGTCGCTGGTCACCATTCGCCGGACGCCGACCAACCAGGTCACCTATCAGGACGTCGAAGCGCCGATTAACGATGACGAGACGTATTACGAGGAAGAAGCCTTCGAAGAGGCGGAACTCAACGACGAGTGGCGTCGTGAGGCCCGTCGTTACGCTCTCGGCTAAAGTGGGTACTCCTTCGGGGGTGTAGCTCAATTGGTAGAGCGCTACGTTCGCAATGTAGAGGCAGTGGGTTCGAATCCCATCACCTCCACCGAGTGGTGACAGATTTACAACGTTGTCGTCCGAGACCTCATCGAGAATCGAGTTCCTGTCGTTTCTTGACAGAATTAGTGAGTGCAACCGTGGGTGGGCTCGGCCCACGCCTGAGTACTTGTTCTCCTATGGAACCCTTCAGTCGGCGACAGTTCAAGAAGCGAATTTCGGCCGTGCCCTACCGATAAATCCTGATGTGCTCGCCGGATTTCGTATCGAAACGATCACGATCACTGATCCTGACGTGATCGGGACGAGCGGATCGGACCAACACCCAATCCTCCGGCGCTCCGCGAATGCGGGCGACGCTGTTGACGGATCAGCGCTCGAACTCACGTCGGACGAGTTACGAGCGGCCGATGCGTACGATTACCACCGAATTGAAGTAACCCTGGCTCAGGGCGCCGGGCTTGGGTCTACGTCGCCCACGAAGATCAGGTCTGATGGCAACACTGAAATTGAAGGAGCGCACAGCAGGCGTGCATTCGGACGAGATCCACGCGCGGCCCAATTAGTTCGATGAAGAATCGATAGACAAATGTCTACCCTTTTTTCATAGAAACCCCGAAAGACAGACTTTGAAGTTTCGGTGTTGATGATTGACGCTGTAGGGAACATCGTCAATCTTCGCTAGTGAGAATGACGGCGACGGCGTCAGTAATTGTCTCGACAATGAAGTCCGGTGGTGGCATCGATTCATCCCACGTTCGACCTCGAGCCATCCAAACTGTCCTAAGACCCGCCGCTTGACCTCCACCAATGTCGGCGGTAGCGGAATCACCTACCATCCAACCCTCCAGACGTGAAGCACACAATTTCGCCGCCTCTTGGAAAATGGCTAAATCGGGCTTTCGAAATCCAACAACTGACGAAATGCAGATTCCATCGAATTCGTCAGTGATTCCCGTGACTTCGAGTTTGATTTGCTGCGACGGGGGACCATTTGTGATGATGCCGATCTTCCATCCGACAGCACGGAGATTCCGCAGTGATTTGACCGTCATCTCTTCCACGGAATAACACGGAGGATAGTTGAGGTGATATTGCTCGATGAGGCTCTCGGTAGTTTCCTCAATTCCAAATAAGATTTTGACTGCTCCGAAGAACTCGTCTCTGGGCGTGTGCCCATCAGCATCGATTGCCAGAAACGTGTCCCCGGCACTTTCTGGTAATCCGTATTTTGAGATGAAGAGTGCGCTCCAAAGCTTGAACGCGACGTCTCGATTCAGCAACGTGTTGTCTAGGTCGAACAGAACGAGTCCTGGCATATATGAAGTATTGCTGAACCATTTCGTGAAGGGGTCGTCCGTCTCCAATGAGGTCTGGGAGATAAATGTGTACCGACTGAAGTTCTAGGCGCGCGGTCGCATCGAGAATTACGATTGGTCAGTGAATCCACTTGAGCTTGACGAACACGACGAAGTGGCTGCCATCGCTCTGTGGGCCGAGGCGCGTCTCGTGCGTCCTTGGAACGACGTATCAGCGGATTTTCGTCGCGCCATACTGGGGACAACTTCTTCGATCCTGGGCGTGAAGGACGCTGATGAACTGATTGGAACCGTGATGGTTGGACACGACGGGCATCGTGGGTGGGTCTACTACTTGGCAGTCAGTTCGATCAGGCAACGTCAAGGGATTGGGTCGCGGCTAATGGGAGCTGCCGAAGAGTGGCTTCACGAGAAAGGTGCAGTGAAGGCTCAACTAATGGTACGGAATCAGAACACCTCAGTGACGCAGTTCTACGAGCAAATTGGTTACGAAAATAGCGATGTGAGAGTCATGTCAAAGTGGCTCTAGGTTAAGTCAAGGATTGTCAATGGACGAATCGCGACCGTTGGGAGGTCGTGAAGGTGAAGGAAATAATTGTGGAAATCGAAACTGACGGTTGGTATCTGACTCGGCGGAGGGGTAGTCACCGACAATTTCACCATCCAACAAAGGCGGGTTGTGTCACGGTGCCCGGATCGCCAGGCGATGAAGTTGTGAAGGGCACTCTCGCGAGCCTCGTGAGGCAAGCAGGATTGAGTAGGGGGCGGCGATGACCGAATACAACATTGTGATTGAGGACGCTGGCTCGAACTTCTCCGCCTACGTCGTAGGGCTCGACGGCTGCATATCAACGGGAAAGACCGTCGAAGAGGTCACTGAGAACATGTGTGAGGCGATCGAGTTCCATCTTGAAGGAATGCGTTTGCACGGTGATGAATTGCCTCGACACCTGCCAATCGTGAAGACCGTTCAAATTACCTCGTAGTTCTCGCGAGTAATTTCAACAAGACGCGATTGGCCAACGTATCGCGCGATTCCTAGTGGTTGTTGATTCAACACTACCCCCACGGCAAACTCCGTTGGTGAAGGAGTAAGGCAAATACGTCACACCCGGGGTCGACACTGAGGCCATGACCACAGCGGTGTCTGAGCAAACCTCCACTGCCGAGATTACGACTGTCAATCAGTCATAGGTCTTTAGAATCGACCCCACACCTGAGCAAGCCAACCTGCTGCGAAGCCACATCGGTGGCTCGCGTTTTTTCTACAACACCCTGCTTGGTCTGGTGCAAAGGAACTGGGAGAAGAACCGGGCGAGGAAGGAAGCCGGCGAAGAGGTGCCCAAAGCGGACTACCTCGGCACCGGACACTTCGACCTGCTTTATCTCTGGGCCGAGCACCGCGATGAACTGGCACCGAGTGCGCGGGTATACCTGGTGACGAGTTATGACGACGTTGGTTCAGATGGCAAGACCCATGCAGGACCTCAGTTTCCCAACCCGCTCGTCGTAGACGGACCCGGTCACTCGTCGTGGGCCTACGCCACTTTCGACCCTGTCGCACACTCCAAGTTGCACGATCAAGTTGCCATGCCAGACGCGAACAATGGCGCGTTGTTCGACGCGGACCCCGAGTGGCAGCTAATCAGGATTGGCCTTGGATTGCCCGCGTGCAAGACATCGGTACTCGTCAAGGTTGCACCTGCCCCGGTGGTGGGTTTGTGAATCGGGCGACACTGCAACTAGATCGCCTTCACTCTTGATGGACTTGAGAAAATCAACGCGTGCCACGTCACGTACCCCACGTGGCTCACGTCTGACGCGAGGAGTGTCCCTCTAGGCTCTCAATAGCGGTGCACCTCGTTCGCCATCACTATCCCTGGGGGAACACCATCAGCCCACGTCGTTTCGCCGTCGGTGTCGTCACCTTCGTTACGTCGGTAGTCCTAGTGGGGGAAGCCCAGCCGTCGCTGGCCGCTTCGCGGCCTGGGCAGGTCATTACGGTCCAGGCCGCTTCCTCGGGCTCCAGAATTGCGGTGCTACGCACCTGGCGGTGGGCATCCACGCACTACGTGGCGGTCTTTTCAGCGACCGTCGCCAACGTGGGAATCCACGGCGTCGGGCCGACCCGCGAGGGCCTCGGTCGCACGCCGGTCGGGGTCTATACCTTGACCCAGGCCTTCGGGAATCAACCGTCGAACGGAACGCGGATCCCATACTTTCGCGCGGGCATCGACGACTGGTGGGACGAGAACCCCGCCTCCGCCGCCTACAACCGCCACGTACGCGACGTGGATTCGCCCGGAGGTGATTCGGAGAACCTCTACGAGGCTGGAGCGGCCTACGCCCACGCCGTCGTGATCAACTACAACAGTCATCCCGTCGTGAAGGGCGCGGGTTCGGGATTCTTTCTTCACGTCAGCACGGGGTACCCGACCGCGGGTTGCGTTGCCATCAACTCGCGAGTACTCACCGAGATCATGCGGTGGCTGCGGCCCGATGAGCATCCCGTCATCAGCATCGGGGTTGGTTCTGTGGCGACGTCAGTTCTTCGTTCCGGTTGACCCGCACGACGTCGAATAATCGCGCTTCGCTCCAGACAGAGGGAGCGGCAGGGCTTCATCTTCATTTTGGGACAGAATGCCTGTATGGCGGAACATTCAGATAGTCTCTGATGAACTTTCGCGCAGGGAAACGAAGGTCGCGGTTACGAACAGGCCGGTACGACAACTCTCTGACCCCGCGGTGCCAGAGTTTCGCACTCCCTCAATGAAGTGCACGACATCGTGAATAGCCAGGGAGGCGAAAATGAACAAGTTGTATCAGACGGCTGATGAGGCCGTCGCCGACATCGGTGACGGATCTTCGCTCACCGTCGGTGGATTTGGATTGTGCGGCATCCCGAGCGGGCTCATCCAGGCATTGTTTGATCGAGGATCGTCAGAGCTTGAAGTGGTGAGCAATAACTGCGGAGTCGATGACTGGGGACTCGGCACGCTGATCGCCGCGAAGCGCATTCGCAGAACGACTGGCTCCTACGTAGGTGAGAACAAGGAGTTCGAGCGNNGTGGGCGAGAACAAGGAGTTCGAGCGTCAGTTCCTGAGCGGTGAACTAGAAGTGGAGCTCGTGCCCCAGGGGACGTTGGCCGAACGATTGAGGGCGGGTGGTGCAGGAATCCCTGCTTTCTACACGCCGGCGGGGGTGGGAACTCAAGTAGCCGACGGTGGTCTTCCCTGGCGCTACGACGGTCGCGGTGGCGTCGCGTTGGCGTCGCCGCCGAAAGAAGTGAGGGTCTTTGAGGACTCGAACTACGTCATGGAGCGAGCCATTCGAACCGACTTTGCTCTCGTGCACGCCCGCTACGGAGACCGACTGGGCAATCTCATCTTCGAGAAGAGTGCGCGAAACTTCAACCCGCTCTGCGCGGCCGCGGGGCGAACGACAATTGCGGAAGTGGAGGAGTTGGTCGAGCCGGGTGACCTTGACCCGCGCGATGTCCACACTCCCGGGATATTCGTCCAGCGAGTGGTGCACATTGCCAACGTGGAAAAGCGGATCGAAAGAAGGACGGTGGCGAAATGAGCGGTCTCAGCAAGGACGAGTTGGCCGCGCGAGTGGCGGCGGAACTTCGAGACGGGCAGTACATCAACCTGGGAATCGGCTTGCCCACCACCGTGGCAAACTTTGTCCCCGCGGGCGTTGAAGTGGTCCTTCACTCGGAGAATGGAATTCTCGGCGTTGGACCCTACCCACGCGAATCGGACATCGATCCGGACCTGATCAACGCGGGCAAGGAAACGGTGACGGTGCTGGACGGCGCGTCCTTCTTTGATTCGGCGGCGTCCTTCGCAATGATTCGCGGTGGCCACATCGATGTCGCGGTTCTCGGTGGCATGCAAGTGTCGGCGAGAGGTGATTTGGCGAATTGGATGATTCCCGGAAAAGTTGTCAAGGGCATGGGCGGCGCCA
>PLEI01000042.1 GCA_003136415.1 Acidimicrobiaceae bacterium
CGATGCAGTAGTTCTCGTGGCACCCGTAGGAGTTACCCGAGGAGTCGGTGTTGTTCTTGAAGAGAAAGATATCGCCGCGCACACCCTCTTCGTCGAGTTGCTGCTGAGCGTGGGTGACGAGTTCGCGAAGAATTGCTTCGCCGGCCTTGTCCTGGGCGACGACGTCCTTCAAGGTGTCGCATTCCGCGGTGGCGTATTCGGGGTGGCTACCGACGTCGAGGTAGAGGCGGCTGCCGTTCTCCAAGAAGACGTTGCTCGAACGCCCCCAGGCGACGACCTTGCGAAAGAGGAACCGCGACACTTCGTCCGGGCTCAGTCGACGTTGACCGCGCAGGGAGTAGGTCACCCCGTATTCGGTCTCGATGCCATAGATCCGACGCAGCATGGCCTAGACCCTAGTTCCGGTTCAAGTCAGCAGACGGGCAATCTGCTCATCCTCAAGGCGTGCGAATGTTCGGCGATCGCCGCGATCTTCGAGCACCCCGACCTCGAGGTCGCCCACGGGCAGTTCACGCTCCGGGCCGGCCAGTGCACTCACGGCGTTCTGGAGCGTCTGCGCGAGCGTCAGGTGACCAACTTCAAGGTCGGCAAATCTACCCATGATGGTTTCGGCGTCGCCTCCGAGTACGGCAAAGTCCGCCTCGTCAGAGATCGTCCCCTCGTAGGCGATGCGGTAGAGCTTCGTCGGTCGGAACTTGTTGCCGAGTTGCGCCACGAGTATCTCGACCTCGAGGGGCTTCTGGCCTTCGGTGAACATGTCACCGAGGTGTTGGGCGTAGTAGTTCGCCAGGGCGCGAGCGTCGACGTCTTCACGCGAGTAGGTGTAGCCCGTTCCATCGGCCCAGCGGATGCCCGCCTCACGCAGGCGGTCGAACTCGTTGTACTTACCTACGCCGGCGAAGGCGATACGGTCGTAGATCTCGGAGATCTTGTAGAGCGACGCTGAGGGGTTCTCGGCCACCAGCACCACGCCGACGTCGTAGATCGCCGCCACGATGGAGCGTCCCCGCGCGATGCCCTTCTGCGCGAACTCGGCGCGGTCCTTGATGAGCTGTTCGGGAGCGACGTAGAAGTAGTTGCTCACCGCAGCGTTCCTCCGGCCACGCCGCCCGATTCGGCGCGGCGGTCATTGATGGAGCGAAAAGTGCTCGCCGTGATGTCCTGGTCGAGTTCGCGGAAGCCCTCGGATGTCAGCGTCACCATCATCGGGAAGATATTGCGTACGAAGTCCGGTCCCCCGGTGCTCGGGTCGTTGTCGGCCGCTTCGTAGATGGCTAGTGCGGCCAGTGCGAGGGCGTCCTCGCGCGACAGGTCGGGCTTGAATCCGAGGCGCAGCGTCGAGTCCGCGAAGGGAGATCCCGAACCGATGACTGAAAAATCCTGACGCTCGTAGCAACCGCCGGCACCATCGTATTCAAAGATGCGCCCGCGCTGGTGTGCGAGGTCCCATCCGGCCAGCAGCGGCAAGACGACGAGGGTGGAGGTGAGATTGTTGCGCTGGATCAGAGGTGAAAGGTAGTTGGCCTTGCCCTCGAGGCTCAGGGCGGAGTCGCTCATCTTCTCGTAGTGCTCGAAGGAGAGTTGGGCGAGACGAATGAATTCGAGTCCTCGCGCGGCCGAGCCGGAAACGGCGAGCGCGGTGTAGCGGTCGGCCGCTTCGATCTTTCGCACGTCACGGTTCGCCACGTAATAGGACGTCGCCTGGCGGTCCGCCACCATCACGACGCCGTCGGCGAACCGTACGGCCACCACGGTGGTGGCGTGCGCGGAGAGGTTTGAGGTCGCCGGGGGCAGGGTGAGACCAGCCATTTCGGCGAAGCGCACGAACGACGGACCCGGATCGCTCTGGGCGTCGAAGAGCGGCAGGCCCATTACTGGCCGCCCTTTTGGACGTAGTTGCGAACGAACTCCTCCGCGTTCTCCTCGAGAACGCCGTCTATCTCGTCCAGCAGGTCGTCCAATTCAGCCTTCAGCTGCTCGCCTTTTTTGGTCACGACCGAGACGTCTTCGCTCTCCTCGCGGGTTCGTTCGGTTCGCTGTTTTTGGATTCGCTCTTGTTCAGTCACGTATTAGTTCTACCCGTTGAGCGAGGCCACGAGCGCAACCGCGGTGAGATTTTCCTCAAACAGGGGGCCCACGAGTTCGGCCGTTCCTCGGGTCGGATCCATCATGGGAATGCGCTGCAGGGGCCCATGTCCGACGTCAAAGACAATGGAATCCCAGTTGGCCGAGACGATGTCATCAGGGAATCTCGTGACGCACTCGCCGCGAAAGAAGGCGCGCGTGCTGCGGGGCGCGTTCTGTACTGCGCCACGTATTTCCTCATCAGATGCTATTTCGCGAAGCCCGACGCGCAGTGCCAAGGACTTGTCGCGACGTACGTCGTGGTACTGCAGGTCGATGGCGCGTAGCTTGGCGTCGCGGGGGCGCAAATCGTAACGCGATTGAAAACCTTCGACGATGCGCCGCTTGGCTACCCAGTCGACGCGGTCGGCGACTTTCTCGGGGTGATCGCGCACGCCGTCGAGCATCTCGCGCCACTGCTGCAGGATTACGGCCACCTCCTCAGCCGGCGCCACCACTGCTCCCCCGTGACGTTCGACGTAGCGCTGAGCGAGTTGCCAAAGTTCGTCCTGGTAGTCCCACGCGGTTCTCGAGCGCCCATCGTCGTCGTCCACCGCCGCTCGAAGTGAGGGATCGAAGGAGTAGTCGCGGATGGCGCGTACGGGTCGCGCGGGCGAGGGGGGAAAGTCACCCACCCCGTCGTCCTCGAGGGCGGCCAGCAGCAACGCGGTGGATCCGAGTTTCACCAGGGTTGCCACCGGTGACATGTTGGCGTCGCCACAGATGACGTGCAGTCGCCGAAAGCGTTCGGCGTCACTATGGGGTTCGTCGCGCGTGTTGATGATCGGACGTTTCAAGGTGGTCTCGAGTCCGACGACCTCTTCGAAGAATTCCGAGCGCGCGCTGAGCTGAAAGTCAGGGTTCGCCGCCTGGCCGACGTCGGTTTCGGCACCCACCTTTCCCGCTCCCACTATTACCTGACGAGAGACGAAGTGCGGCACCATGGCCCGCACCACGTCAGAGAATTCGACGTCACGGGCCACGAGGTAGTTCTCGTGGGTCCCGTAGGAATTGCCCTTGCCGTCGGAGTTGTTCTTGTAGAGCGAAATCGTGAGTTCCGACGGCAGGGTCTCGTTGGCGACCGTGAGGGCGCGGCGCATCACCTCTTCTCCGGCCTGGTCGTAGACCGTGGCTTCGCGCGGCGTGCGGCACTCGGGCGAGGAGTATTCGGGGTGCGCGTGGTCGACGTAGAGGCGAGCGCCGTTGGTCAACACCGTGTTGGCCAAATGCGTCTCGATCATCGGGGCGAGAGATCCAACTCCCAGAATGCCGCGCGCGTCGGTGCCGGGTGATTCGTCGTTAAAGTCCCAGGAGATGCGAGTGCGGCCCTGCTGGGCGTACGCGTTGACGATGATGCTCGAGGAAGTGGTGGGGTCGAAGTCAGGACCCCCGGCGACGCCATACTCCGTTTCGATTCCCAGAATCTTTGCGACGGCCATGCTTAGAGGTATTGGCCGGTACCGACGTGTTGGATGGAGCGTCCGCCAGCGACCTCTGCCTTCTCTCGATTGATGAGGGTGCGAATGAACACGATGCGCTCACCCTTCTTGCCCGAGATGCGCGCCCAGTCGTCGGGGTTGGTGGTGTTGGGCAGGTCCTCGTTCTCGTGAAACTCCTCACGAATTGAAGCGAGCAAGTCCTGAGTAGTCAGGCCTCGACCCTTGCCGGCGATCTCACGCTTCACCGCGAGCTTCTTGGCTCGGCGCACAATGTTCTCGATCATGGCTCCTGAGGCGAAGTCCTTGAAGTAGAGGATCTCCTTGTCGCCGCCTTGGTACGTGACTTCGAGGAAACGATTGTCGTCGTCGACTCGGTACATGTTGGCGACCGTGTCTTCGATCATTGAGCGCAGCGCCTTATCGCGGTCTCCCCCACCGTTGGTGCGGATCTCGTTCTGGTCCAAGGGCAACTCGCGATGCAGGTAGCGCTCGAAGATCTGCGCGGCGCCGTCCGCATCGGGCCGCTCTATCTTGATTTTGACGTCGAGTCGGCCCGGTCGCAGAATCGCGGGGTCGATGAGGTCTTCGCGGTTAGTGGCGCCAATAACGATAACGTCGCGTAGCGACTCCACGCCGTCAATTTCGGCGAGCAGTTGGGGCACGATGGTCGACTCCATGTCCGAGCTGATGCCGGTGCCGCGGGTGCGAAACAGCGAGTCCATCTCGTCGAAGAAGACAATGACCGGGACCCCCTCTTCGGCCTTCTCACGCGCGCGTTGAAAAACGACGCGGATCTGGCGTTCTGTTTCGCCAACGTACTTGTTCAAGAGTTCAGGCCCCTTGATATTGAGGAAGTAAGAACGCACGTTGCGGTTGCCCGTCATCTCGGCGACCTTCTGGCTGAGCGAGTTGGCGACCGCCTTGGCAATCAACGTCTTGCCGCAGCCCGGAGGGCCATAGAGCAAGATGCCCTTGGGCGCGGGCAATTCGTAGTCGTTAAAGAGCGCGCGATGCAGGTAGGGCAGTTCCACAGCGTCGGTGATGGACTCAATTTGTGAATCCAGTCCTCCGACGTCGGCGTAACTCACGTCGGGCACCTCCTCGAGGATCAGCTCCTCGGCCTCTTGGCGCATGAGCTTCTCCACTAGTAGTCCCGAGCGAGGATCGAGCAATACGGCATCGCCGCTGCGCAGCTTGACGTCGCGCAATGCGTCAGACATCTCGACCACCCGCTCCTCGTCGGCGCGGCCGTAGACGAGCACGCGCCGATCATCGAGGATTTCCTTGACACTCACCACTTCGCCTTGGCCGTCGGGGTTACGGATGCCGATGATGGCGAACGATTCATTGAGGACCACTTCGTGGCCGCGCTCCACCTGGCCCGGGTCGAGGCCCGGGTGCACCGAGACGCGCATTTTCCGTCCTGAGGCGAAAATGTCGGCGGTGCCGTCCGGATTGAACTCGATGAACGTGCCGTACACCGCGGGCGGCTGCGTCAACTTCTCGACCTCATCACGCAGCGCGGCGATCTGGTCGCGGGTTTGCTGGATGGTGATAGCGAGTTTTTCGTTGTTCGAGCGCGATTGGGTCAATTGCAGGCGTGATTCGACCAGCTTTTGCTCCAAGAGTTCGATGCGACGTAACGCCTGGTCGAGATTCTCGACCGCGAAGGTCGGCACGTCGAAATCGTCCCGCGAGGCGCCGTGATCGTTGTACTGGCCAAAGGGATCCGAATGCTCCATAAAGTAACCCTAGGTGAGAGCGACGCAAATGTCACAGTCTTTACTCTCAGCCTTTCCGCTAAAGTAAACGGAGACCAAACGGTAGCGAAAGGCCCCAAAAGATGAAGGTATGGATTGACCAGGACTTGTGCACCGGCGACGGTTTGTGTGAGGAGATCTGTCCTTCGGTCTTTACGTTGCTCGACGACGGACTCGCCTACGTGAAGCAGGACGGCGCTGCGTTGTCGTCTCCCGGCGGTTCGGCCGGGCTCGCCACGGTGGCCCCGGACCTCGAGGACGCGGTTGTCGAGGCCTCTGAGGAGTGCCCTGGCGAGTGCATCTTCATCGAGA
>PLEI01000055.1 GCA_003136415.1 Acidimicrobiaceae bacterium
CCACCGCCGATCCCCTGATCGATCCGAGACCGCCGATGACCACCACGATGAAGGCGAAAATCAGCAAGCTGTCGCCCTGGGTGGGCGAGACGAGGTCACCGCTGAAGACCACCGAATACAGAAGTCCGGCGAGGCCCGCCATCGCCCCACCGATCACGAAGACGACGGTGAACGCCCGTCCGACGTCGATGCCCAGCGCGCTCACCATTTCCCGGTTCTCGACGCCGGCTCGGATGATGATCCCGTATCGCGTTCTCCGCAAGAACCATTCGAGCACCGCGAGGACGACGACGCCCGCCACGAGCGCGAGAAAGTCGGCGTTGGGAATGTCGGTACTGCCGATACGGGTCGCCTGGAGCAACCAGATCGGAACGGGGATCTGCAGGGCGCTGCTCCCGAAGCCACCCATCAAGAGGCCCACGGCGGCGAGATCGAGCCCGATGGTCACGAGTATCTGGCTGACGGGCTTGCCGTAGAGGGGGCGGATCAAGACGACCTCAGTGATGCCGGCGGCGATCGCGCCACCGAGCACCGAGGCGACAACGGCCACCGCGAAGACGAGGGGGGACGCGCTCGAGGACGTGAAATGTGACGCCACCTCCCACCCGGCGTAGGCGCCGAGGGTCATGAAGAGGCCGTGCGCGAAGTTCAAGATATCCATCAACCCGTAGATGAGCGACAGTCCCGACGACGCCAAGAAGTACACGGCACCCAGGGCCACGCCACTGATCGTGATGACGACCAGTGCGCTCACGCGGCACCCGCCACACCGAGCAGGCGACGCACCAGCGATTCGTCGTTCAGGTCCGCGGCCTGACCGGTGTGCACGACTTCTCCGTGGTCCAGGACGACGATTCGTTGCGCGAGTCGCTTGACGACGCTCAAATTCTGTTCCACCAGCAATACCGTGGAACGCCGCGCCGCGTTCTCGAGCACCGTCACGAATTCACTCACGATTCTGGGGGCGAGGCCCTTGGAGGGCTCATCCACCAGCAGGAGCGGTGGGCCGTTGAGCATCGCTCGCGCGATCGAGAGCATCTGCTGTTGTCCTCCCGACAACGTGCCCGCCAATTGGCGCCCCCGCTCGCGCAGTTCGGGGAACAAGGAGTACACCTCGTCATAGAGCGGCGTGGGAACCCGCTCGCTGAGACGCAAGTTGTCATCGACCGTCAGTCCCGCGAACACGTCGCGGTCCTCAGGTACGTAGCCGATGCCGAGCCTCACCACTAAGTGCGTCGCCATCGAGGAGACGTCGTGGCCCAGTACCCGTATGGCGCCAGTGCTCGGGGTCAGACCCAAGATGGCCCGCAACGTGGTCGTCTTGCCCACTCCATTGCGTCCGAGCAGAGCGGTGACGCCCCCTTCGGGAACGTCAAAACTGACTCCTTGGAGCACGTGCGAGCCCGCGATGTTGACGTGCACGTCGCGGAGTTCGACGGCGTTACTCACAGGGGCTCACCCAAGTAGGCACTCTGCACGGTCTCGTTGGCCATCACCGATGCGGGGTCGCCCACGGCCAGCAGGCGACCGTAGTTCAAGACCGCCACGTTCTGGGCCAGCCCGATCACTACCGCCATGTGGTGCTCGACCATCACGACCGTACGGCCCTCGTGATGAAGTCGCCCGATGAGGGCACTGAGCATGGGCACGTCCTCAGTATTGACTCCAGCCATCGGCTCGTCGAGGAGCAGGACCTTCGCCTCGGCGGCTAACAAGATCGCCAACTCCAGCTTTCTCTTGTCGCCGTGCGAAAGGGCACCCGTCGTACGCTCCGCCATCTCGTCCAGTCCCACCGACTCGATCGCCTCGCGTGCGGCGAGCGTCGCTTCATCACTCGAGCGAGGTCGACGCCAAAGTCGCATGTTGCCACCCAGTCGAGCCTGGGCCGATAATCGAGCGTTCTCGAGCACCGACAACGAATTGAACAGGCTCGACGTTTGAAACGTCCTTCCCATTCCCAACCGGGCCCGCTGCGAGGGTCGCACACCTCGCAGATCGCGGCCATTGAGTTCGATAGTGCCAGCGGTCGGCTCCAGTAATCCGCTTAACTGATTGAGCAGGGTGGTCTTGCCAGCTCCGTTCGGGCCGATGATGCCCAGAAAACTCCCCTCCTCGACGTCCAAGTCGATGTCGGAAAGTATCTGCGAACCGCCGACACGAAAACCCAGCCCCGACACTCGCAGTGTCGGGGGCTGGGTTTTCGTGCTCAAACTCATTCGGGGGAATGATTAGTTGCTGAAGTGAGCCGTGACGGGCGGCGCCGTTACTTTGGCGGAGAGGCTCCGGATCACGATTGGCAGATACTGGTTCCTAATCGTTGTGGTCAGGCTGACCTGATACATCGGCTGCAGCATCGCGTGGTCCGAAGCCCTGATGGTCTGTTCGCCCTTGGGTGCGAGGAAACTCCAACCCGCCAGGCCCTTGATCATCGCATTGACCTTCGTGCCCTGTCCGGTCTGGATTGCGCGCACCAACATCTGCGCCCACACGAAGCCGTCGGGCGTGAACAGGTCCGGCCGAGCGTGATATTGCTTCTGCATGGCGCTGATGAGGTACTGATTCGCCGCGTTCTTCGAACCGTTGTAGACGTAGAGCGACAGGTAGTTGAACGATGTTCCCGTCGTGCCGTAGAACGGATACGTCGCGATGTTCGCGAGGCCCGTGACCACTTTGGCGGAGTTGAAGTCACCCTGCTGCTGCAACGCGGCCGTCAAGGGCGCGCCCGTGGCTCCGGCCCACGCGAGGAAGATCACGTCCGGCTTGAGGGCGTGCACTTGCAGGGCCGCCGACGTGAAGTCCGTCGTGGTCAGCGGGACGAGCAGACTCGTCACCTTGTCGCCGAGCGATCCGAAGGCCTTGGTGGCGTCGGTCACGTACGACTGACCGAATGCGAAGTCCTGTCCGAGCACCAGAATCGTCTTGCCCTTGCCCAACGCCTGAATGTAGGACTTGGCGGTCTGGACATCCTGATAGGTCTGACGTCCGGAGCGGAACGTGTAACGGTTGACTCCGGTGATCGCGTCGTCCGCGCCGGGACCCGAGATGTACAGGACCTTGTTCTGCGCGGCGAGCGGTGCCAACTCATCAGCGATGCTGGAGTCAGCGGTGCCGCCGATGATCTTGTAGCCCGCACCGACGTAGCTCTTGAAGTCCGCCGCGGCGGTCGTCGGGCTGTCGGCGTTGTCGTCGAAGTGCACGCTGATCCTCTGACCGTTCACCTTGCCGGTGCCGTTGGTGGCGTAGGCGAGGCCGATGTTAAATCCCTGGCGCCACTCGGCAGCGTACGCGGAGTAAATGCCAGTTGCTTCGAGGATCAAGCCAACCTTGACGGGCGACTTGCTCGTAGTAGCGGCCCCCGAGAGTTGCGAGGTACCCACGCTCGCTCCTAGCGAGACCATCGCCAAAGCCAGAGGTAAAGCGATCATGCGAGATTTCATCTTCATCGGTATTCCCCCCCAAATGCGAAGTCATTCGAACTCCGCTGGGCGAAGTTAAGCAGACCTCGAGAAGAATGTCAAGTGAATCACCCCTCATATTTCTGACGCTCTCGGCTCGTCATCGACGAACGACGCGCCAGTGTCGCGCGCCACCGAGACGATGAGCGAATGGTGGCGGCGTCGTGACACTCGGCACCTCGCTGGTGCAGTATCGAAAATCTGCCTCAGTCCAGAGCGACGATCAGTTCGGTCCCGGTGGCGGAACGAACGTCGTCGAGCGAAACCTGGGGTGCCAATTCACGTAGCACCAATCCCTCGGTCTCGACGTCGATGACGGCGAGATCAGTGATGATGCGATGAACACACGCTCGGCCGGTCAGGGGCAGGTTGCACTCGTGGACGATCTTGAATCCCCCGTCCTTCGCCGAGTGCTCCATCATCACGATCACGCGCTGGGCGCCGTGGACCAGGTCCATGGCCCCACCCATCCCCTTGACCATCTTGCCGGGGATCATCCAGTTCGCCAAGTCTCCCCCGACCGATACCTGCATGGCGCCGAGCACCGCGACGTCGATGTGCCCCCCGCGGATGAGGGCGAAGGACGCCGCTGAATCGAAGAAGGACGCTCCCGGTCGGACCGTCACCGTCTCCTTACCCGCGTTGATGAGGTCCGGGTCAACGTCGTCTTCCCCGGGGTACGGGCCGACGCCGAGAATTCCGTTCTCTGAATGCAACACGACGTGGACGCCGGCGGGTACGTAATTGGGGACCAGAGTCGGCAAGCCGATGCCGAGGTTGACGTACTGGCCATCGCTCAACTCAATCGCGACCCGCGCCGCCAACTGCTCTCTCGACAAGGGGCTCACTTCGCTACCGTCCTTCGCTCGATTCTCTTCTCGACGTCCCCGGCGAGCACGACTCGTTGCACGAAGATACCCGGGGTGTGCACCGTCATGGGGTCGATCTCGCCGGGCTCGAGGAGCACTTCCACTTCGGCGATCGTCACCTTGGCGGCGCCGGCACATAGTGGGTTGAAGTTCGCGGCGCTCTTCTCGTAGACGAGGTTGCCGTGGCGGTCGCCGTAGCGAGCGTGCACCAGCGCAAAGTCAGTACGAATGGCGGTCTCCAGGGCGAAGAGCCGACCGTCGAACTCGCGCACTTCCTTCGGTGGCGAGGCCGTGGCGACGACTCCGCCGTCCCCGTAGCGCCACGGAAGACCTCCGTCGGCCACCTGGGTGCCGACGCCCGCCGGCGTGTAGAAGGCGGGGATCCCCGCGCCTCCGGCGCGGAGTCTCTCGGCCAGCGTGCCCTGGGGCACCAGCTCAACCTCGAGTTCGCGCGACAGAAATTGACGCTCGAACTCCTTGTTCTCGCCCACGTACGAACCCGTGGTCCTGCGGATGCGCTTGGCGTTCAAGAGGACGCCCAAACCCCAGTCATCGACGCCGCAGTTGTTGCTCACGGTCACGAGATCGCGGGCACCATTGGCCAGGACCGCTTCGATCAGCACCATCGGAATGCCGCACAAACCAAATCCACCAACGGCCAGCGACGCACCGTCAGAAATATCATGCACCGCCCGCTCGGCGCTCGGCACAAATTTGTCCATTCCCGCTCCCCTCAAACCTGCAGATTTAAGCACGCGGTTACGCGCGTTGCCAATCGGTCGGTCAATCTGCGACGCGACGGGGCGAACGCCAGCTAGCCCAGCGCCGCTTCTATCGCGGCGCGCGCGATGAGCGCGCCGCGCGTGCCACCAGGAACAATCTGCATCTTGTTCGGGGTGTAGCCAATCGTGATTCCCAGGTCCTGGTCCATGATGATCAGCGAACCGAGTCCCGCCCAGTAGCACGACCGCGGGCCCACCGGTGTCAGGGAACTGGCCAGTCCGTAACCCATCCCAAAGTGCGCCTCGATACCGAGCACCAGGTCGATGTCGTGCGCCTGGGTTTCGAAGATCTGATCGCCGGTCTTCTCAGAGAAGAACCGCCGGCCGTTGAACTCACCGCGATTGGCGATGATCGACTGGACCGTGGCTACCGAGCGAGCATTGCCGTGCCCGTTGGAAGCGGGGATCTCCGCCGCACGCCACCAACGATGCTGCGGCCACGTGAAGTCCAGTCGGGGCGACGTCCACGCTCGATAGGCAATGGAATCCTGTGCCAATCCATCGAGAACGCTGCCCGCCGCGGGGATAACGGAACTGGTGCGGTAGTCCTCCGATGCGGGCAGGCCAATGTGAAAATCGGCGCCGATCACTTCAGCAACCTCGGTCCGGAAGAACTCCCCGAAGGTCATACCCGTGACGCGCCGCACGATCTCACCGATCAAGTATCCCTGGGTCACGAGGTGATAGCCCGACGCCGTACCGGGCTTCCACAGCGGTGCCTGGCCCGCGAGAGCCTCCGTGCAGCGTTCCCAATCTGCGAGGTCCTGAGACTCCAATGGTGCAGTCCAAAAGGGAAGTCCTGCCGTGTGGCCCATCACGTGGCGTACCTCAATATCCGCTTTGCCATTCTGTGCGAACTCGGGCCAGTACTTCATCACCGGCGCATGAAAGTCGAGTTGACCTCGATCGGCCAACATCAACGCCACGAGAAACGTCATGGTCTTGGTCACCGACCACACGTTCACAATGGTGTCGCGCTCCCAGGGTTTGGTCATCGCTTCATCCATGAATCCGCCCCAAAGATCCACTACGAGTTCGCCCTTGAAATAGACGGCGAGAGATGCGCCGACGTCTTCGCCACTGCGCAGTTGCTCTTCGAGCACTTCACGAAGACGATCAAATCTCTCGGACGTGGTGCCTTGCACGATCGACATTGTGCCTCCAGTTTGTTGCGTCCCATTTCCCCAAAACCATCGCGGGCCGAACTGCCCGCACGTGCGCTACCGCGAAAAGGCATTCGTGGCGAGACGCGCGACACTCAATCTCGAACCCGATATCGATCCCCGGAAATTCTGCATGGCGCGCACTGTAACAGAGGCGTCGGCGCCGTCGCACGCATGATCCCTCACGGAGACGAATCAGCCGACGAAGAGGCACGTGGTTCCGTGGTGGCGCAGCGGGCCCGTTCTCCGCGTCGTGAGGTCATCGCGATAACGACGATGAGGCTACTGATTGACATGATGCACTGACAGCGAGATATGAAGGAAAGTTGT
>PLEI01000010.1 GCA_003136415.1 Acidimicrobiaceae bacterium
CACAAGATTCCCGCATAGCTCAAGTCGCGTACTTCGTTCCGAGAGGTCTTTAAGGACCAGTGAGAAGAAGACCAACGACACGCTATTGAGCTTTGTAGTGGCAGAGTGCACCATAGCGTCGAAAGACCTCGGTAGTCGTGAAATTTTCACTCGGAAATTGGGTGGAACTGGCTGCGTCGTCGTGGCTGATTCGTGTCCAGATTGGAATCGAAGGACTATTGAGATAACTACGCAACTACCACATAGTGTGGTCCATGCCTGTACCCTCTCACGTGGAGTTTTGCATATAAGTGCAGGTCAGCGCCAGCGAGCACCAACCACAACATCTTGTGCCTGCGTAGTAATCTCACTAGCCCTTTGGAATCGATTCAGAAATTTGACATTCAGAAGAAGGGTTGACAGCAGGAGGCTTGCTGTATATACTGGAATCGTTTTCTGAATCACCGCAATTTTGGTGAGATCGGGCATTCAAATCCGGTGTGGGGGTCGTAATGAGCGAAGCGAAGTGGAGCGTCGGGGCTGGCCTTGAAGGGCGCGGCGTGATTATCACCGGGGCGAGCGGAGGGATTGGGAGCGCTGTCACGAAAGCCTTTGCGAGCGCCGGAGCACGGATTCTCGCAATTGATATCAACCAGGAGCGCATTGACACTGTCTTGAGCGACTGCGACGGCGATGGTCACATCGGATTAGTCGAGGATCTCAATGATCTGGACAGTCATGAAGGCATTGTCGAGCGAGCGGTGCGCGATCTCGGCGGGGTGTTCGCACTGGTTCACACCGCAGCTGTGCTGCGTAGGGCCAGCAATATTGACGCAGTGACTGAGGGGGACTGGGACTTCCAATTGGACACGAACTTGAAGGCAACTTTCTTCTTTAGTCGCACCGTGGCTTCAGAGATGATTGACGCAGGTCAAGGTGGTCGCATCATCCTCTTCTCATCACAGGGATGGCAGACGGGCGGATTTGGTGGCTCCGTCGTCTACGCAGCCTCCAAGGGTGGAATTGTTACGATGTCGCGCGGGCTCGCCCGCACGTACGGTCCTCATGGCATCGCGGTGAACACTATTGCTCCGGGTCAAATCAAGACCCCAATGTTGCTCACCGACCTTGACCCGGCCGTCTACGAGCGAATGACGAAAGATACTCCGCTTGGATATGTGGGCGAGCCTGAGGACATTGCCGGTGTTGCCGTTTTTCTCGCTAGCGACCACGCTCGCTACATCTCGGGTGCCACGATCAACGTGAGCGGAGGTTTCTTGATGTACTGAATCGCATTGACGACATGTGTACTCAACATGGAATTTGCCGGTGTCAAGAAATCCACCCTGAAAACATCAACCAATAGGAGTGTCATAAAATGAGTAATGAAGAGCTTCAATATTCCCCAATTTTGGGACGCCGAACACGTACGGGCCCCTGGGATGAGTTGATTCGTTCAACTTATAGCCTGATTCTCGATGCGATCGAGGCCGAGGATTGGGACCAGGCGGCGACGCTCGCCAACTACTTCGTCGAAGAGGCGGAGGTGTGCTTCGCCATCTACCGTCAGTGGATTCCCGACCTTCGCGCCCATCTGCGTTCCAACGGTGTCAGCGCTGAGGAGATTGAAAAAATGGACGCCTCAATCCTGGCCAAGCTTAATCTACCTGATGGGACCCCGTTCAACCGTTACCAGATGTGGAGTCTTTTGAAAGTGAAAGTTGAGGGACTGGTCGAAGCACTTCACTATCACAACCGAGAAATGTCGATAGAGCGGTTGGAAGACGCGAAGGAGACGTGGCGCCGTACCCATGACCGTGACGTCGATCACTCGTACGGACTGATGGACGAAATTGTTGTCCGATTTGGAGAGTCCGAGATTGGGCCCATGTGGGAACGCGTGTTGCTCCCATTGTTTGCGTGGCGCTACGACAAGTTCGACATCGCGAAGCACGAATGGCCAGAGGCCCTCGAGGCTCTGATGCTGACCGCCATTGAAGCGATGCGCGGACACCTTTGTGGCCCAGAGCGGACTGGGGAGATGGAACTTGAGGAACACGAGGACCGATTCGTCGTGCGCTTCGACCCCTGCGGATCCGGCGGACGAGTTACGCGAGGTGACTGGGTGGAGGGAACCCCCTCGCGCATGGAAGCGCCGTATAACTGGAAGGCGAGTGAGGAGCCGCACTCGTGGAATCACTTCCAGACTGGCGTTTGTCACTACTGCACCCACTGCATCTACCTGATGGAGGAGCTGCCAATTCGACGCTTCGGTTACCCGCTGCGCGTGGTGGAGCCACCTCGGTACCCAGACAACAATCGTGACCCGAACGTGCGTCAGCGATGCCAGTGGACGATGTACAAGGATCCAACGGCAATTCCAGAATCGGCTTACGAACTGTCTGGAAACAAGAAGACTGGCAAGTTTGGATCGACTGAAGTCGGTGCGCCCCCGCTACCCGAAGTGGTCAGTGGTTTGCCGGGTGCCGGTTGACGTGCTCGTCGCCGAGTTGCGGGCGAAGAATCAGCCACTTTCGCTAGTCGAACGACCTGACCCGCATCCGGGGCCGGGTGAAGTTCGTGTTCGAGTGGAGGCCTGTGGAGTGTGTGGGTCGGACCTCTTCCTCCAAAGGGGTGGTTTCGTGGGTGCGCCGATGCCCATCGTCCCTGGACATGAAGCGGCGGGGACGATTGATGAACTTGGCGCCGGTGTCACCGACCTCAAGGTGGGAGATCAGGCAGCGCTGTACTACATCGAAGCGCCTAGTGACTCGCGCTTCGCCAGGCTTGGCAGAGCGAATATTGGTCCAGACGTTCGGCGAATGGGCGTTGACGTCGACGGCGCCTTCGCTGAGTACGTCGTGCGGCCGGCTCGTACGGTGATCGTGCCACCCGAGACGGTGGATCCCGTTGTGCTGGCGGTACTCACTGACGCGGTGGCGACTCCGTACCACGCGCTCGTACGAATTGCGAAGTTGCAGGCCGGAGAGACCCTCGTCGTGCTCGGGGTTGGGGGAGTCGGGTCGAATGCAGTGCAGATCGGCAGTCTTCTTGGCGCACGCGTCATTGCGGTCGGTCGGTCTGCTCGCAAGTTGGAGTTGGCCTCCCAGCTTGGCGCGGATGTCGTGCTCGTCAATGGACCCGACATCGAGGACGCGATTCGATTAGCCACCGATGGCGAGGGACCCGACGTTGTCATTCAGTGCGCGGGCTCAGGAGTTCTGGATGAGCTCGCGATCAGGATTGCTGGATGGCTCGGCCGGATCGTTCTGGTTGGCACCTCAACTGAGAGCTTCCAGGCGCAGGCGTCAAGCTTTGTGTGGCGTGAACTCACCCTGATGGGCTCGCGCGGGTTCCTTCAAGAAGATATCCGCGAGGTTCTCGATCTCTACGTGGCGGGCAAACTCGCCACGGATCACCTCACGCAGAATCTTCGCCCGCTTCATGAAGCAAACGAGGCGCTCGAGGATCTCGCCCTAGGTCGTGTGCTCCGCACGGTGTTGCTGCCTTAGCGGAACCACGTCATGAAATGTCACGGACCATGGCGAACTCCTCTAAGAAGTTGATGTCACGAAGTTGTGACTCCCCGCAGTGGGCCCAAGATGGGCAGCATGATTCATGCTGGTAGTTCGACTCTGATACGTTCACGAACCAGAGTGCGAGGGCAGACACGTTCGGCGAAGCTGGTGCAACGGTTCGATCGCGCACTCGAAAGCGACCGGTCTCTGCGTCTCACTGCCCAGATTCCGCCACCGACGCGATCCCCCGTGAGTGCTCGTGGTCATTCTCAAGCTGGGGGGAGCGACCAACTTTGTCACAAGACCCGCAAGAGTCGTCGTGACTAAACACCGACGTCTAGTCAATGAGGAAGCCGCCATTGATGTCGGTGACCTCACCAGTGATGTATCCCGCGTGCGACGAGCAGAGGAAGGCGACCAGCGCAGCGACTTCGTCCACAGTCCCAAACCGACCGACGGGAATACGGCTGATGAGGTCGTGTTGCTCCGCAATCATCTCAGTGTCAATGAGTGCTGGTGCGAGCGAATTTGCCGTGATGCCGTACGCCGCGTACTCGTTGGCAATCGACTTGGCGAGAGTCATGATGCCGGCCTTCGATGCGGCGTACGCCGCAACATTTCGAGCCCCACCCGCCTTGCCGGCACTCGAGCCCATCGTCACGATTCGTCCGTATCCCATTTGGCGCATCGGGCCGAGTACCTGCCGAGCGCAGAGAAAGGCGCCGGTGAGGTTGATGTCGATCGTTCGCTGCCAGAGATCGAGAGTGGTCGATTCAAACGATTCCACTGGGTAGATGCCAGCGTTAATGACCAGAACCGATACAGTGCCGAGCTGCTCTTCAACAGCCTGGAAGTTGGCCTCAACCTGTGCTTCGTTGCTCACGTCACACGACAGGCCGAGAATCCAGTCGTCAGTGGGTGGTTTGATGTCCAAACCCGCCACCATGGCGCCGTTTTCATGCAAAACCTCGGCGATCCGATGACCAATTCCCCTCGCCGCTCCGGTGACGACGGCGACCCGACCTTCCAATCCATCAACATGCAGCATCTTTCTAACCTCTCAGTTTCTGGTATCGTTTCCACCAATGGAAACTACTCTAATTTTTGGCCTGATGCCAGGTCTTGGCGAAAGCAAGTAGAGAGGGTTGATTCATGAAGGTTGGCCCAGTTTCTGTTGCGGTGATCGCGCCATATTGGAGTTTCTGGGAGCACACAATTGGTCCAAACGTTCGCATGGAGCGTGCCGCGGACGCTCGAATGGTCGCAGGGCTTCTTGGGGATGAATTTCATGTCCTGCTCAGCGATTCCCTATCGAATATCGAGGAATCGGTGGCTGCGGTGGCCAAGGTGAACGGCCTCGGTCTCGAGGTGGTGCTGATCCTCTCTTCAATGGCGGTGCCACCTCAGACACTGACGACCTTCCTAAACTCACTTGAGGCAAAGCCAGAGGTCGTGATTTGGGCAGTGAACGATGTTGACTTCGCGGTTCGCGACGACTTCAATCATGGGGCGATTACTCAACATGGTTCAACGGTCGGCGCGCCGATGATTGCCAGCGCTCTCTTGCGCTCGGGAACTCGCTCACCGGTCATCCTTGGCCGTCTCGGTGACGATGCCGTACTCGGTCGCATCCGCTCGGCGATCAAACTCGGTGGCGCATCGGCGCGGCTACGCCGCGCTCGCATCGGCGCCATTGGCACTCCATTGGTCGGCTACTCCCACGTAGTCACCGATTCGGATCAGCTTCAAAAGGCGACTGGTATGACTGTGGTGGACATCGAGCCGTCGCATTTCGCTGACGTATTTCGGGCCGTCAATTCGGAGCGGGCAGGACAGTTCCTCGATGAGATGACGGCACGGTATTGTCCTTCATCAGAAATACGCGGCAGTCAATCGCTCCTTGGCGCGGCTCGCGCCGCAGTGGCGCTGCAAGACTTGTGCGAAGCGCTGGACTTGAGCGGTGGGGCTATGAACTGTCACGTTGACGAGATTCGCCTTGGTGAGGAGATCGGCTTCGCTCCGTGCTTTGCGCTCGGTCACATGACATCGCGTGGTGTTCCGTGGACGTGTGTCGGCGATGTCCTTACTGCGATTGCCATGGTGGGGGTCGCTGCGCTCGGGCGCCCCACGCTCTACCACGAGATCGAGGCCATCGACTACGAGAGCGGCGAACTGCTCATCGCAAACTCCGGCGAACACGATTCGCGCTTCTGGCCTTCCAATCGCCCTTCGATTGAGCGCAACGACTGGTTTCCGGCGTCTGAGAATATGTGCAGCGTCTGCGTGACTGGTGAACTCGCTGACGGACTTGCTACCCTCGTTGCCTTCGCGGAGCAGCCAGACCATCGTTATCGATTCATAACGGCGCAGGGTAGGCTCACGGGTCGTGGTTTTCCTTGGACGGGAACAACCAACGGTGGTTTGCGCCTCGACGCCGAGGATCCTTTCGGCTCTTGGGAGGTCTGGGCGGAAGCGGGTCCGGGGCATCATAGTTGCCTGACCACTGGCCACGTTGCGGCCGATCTTGGAGCAGTGGCGTCGGCGGTCGGGTGCGAATGGGTATCGGTGTGTTGACCTGTTTTCACTTGACTGAGTGCACGCCGGTACCCAAGGCGCAGCGCGAAGGGTGCGGTCGCGCACTGAAAGATCGGTAGTTCGAGATGAATAAGAAAGGTAGGAAGCAGTATGGCAAAAATTCCATTTGTGGACACCCATGTTCACTTTTCCGATCTTCGAAAGAAGGAACTCGTCTATTCGTGGCTCCAACCCGAATTCGTGCATCCTCTGATTGGTGATATCAACGGGATTAAGACACTCGTCTACGGTGCGGAGCAATTTATGGGTGAATCTCGCTGCGCAAATGTTTCCAAGATCGTCCACGTTCAGGCGGCACTCGGCGCGGCGGACCCAGTCCTCGAAACCGAGTGGCTCGAAACCATGGCGGAGCGGACAGGCTATCCCCACGGAATTGTCGCCCATAGCGACCTGCGAGGGACTGGTTTGGAAGCCGAACTCGAGAGACACGTTTCGGCGTCCGCTCGAGTTAGCGGAATACGTGACTTTGGCGAAGGCGACTACCTCGTGGACCCAGTTTGGCAGCGTGGCTACGCGTTGCTCGAGAAGTTTGACTTGCTCTGCGATCTCGACTGCGCCTGGGAGGATATGGGCAAGGCCCATGATGTCGCGCAACGATACCCTGGCGTCACAATGGTGCTTGAACACGCTGGCTTCCCCCGTTCTCGCAGTGACGAGTACTTCCGCGACTGGAAGGGTGGCTTGCACGATCTTGCCCAAGCCGAGAGTGTCTTCTGCAAGATCTCGGGACTCGGGATGTTCGACCAGCACTGGACCGTGGAGAGCCTGCGGCCCTGGGTGATGGCATGCATCGAGGCCTTTGGGGTTGAGCGATCATTCTTCGCGTCGAACTGGCCGGTCGATCGTCTGTACAGCTCGTACGATCCTTTGATTGACGCGTACTTTGAGATCATCTCGGAGTTCTCCCCCTCAGAACAAGTCGCGCTCTTCTCCGGCAACGCAGAAAGGGTCTACAAGATTTGAGCGTCCTCTTCGGGATCGATAGTTATACCCACCACCGGTTCCTCGGTGTAATTCGCGACGGCGAGAAGGATCCAATGGTTCGCTGGACGGTCGGTGAGCTTGTCACCGAAGTGTCGACGCATCAACTTGACGCGGTCTGCTACGAAGTCATTTTCCTTCCCGACCGCGAAAGTGCCGCTTGGCCGCTGGCCAGGAATACACTTCTCGAGGACCCACCTGTTGTGCTCGCGTGGGGCGGCGACCTTGGGCTGGACGGTGGGCGCGCCGCGCATCGACTCGAGGATCTTCTGGGCTGGGCCGGTGAAGCAGCAGACCTTGGTGGGTCCTTCATGCGCATCGTTGTAGGTGGTCCCCGAACTCCAAGGGAGGACCCTTGGTCGGACCGCTTGGTCGCGCTCACCCCGCTTCTTCGAACCGCGGTCAAGAGGGCTGATGATATCGGCGTGCGCCTCGCAGTCGAGACACACGCCGATATCACACCCGCTGAACTGTGCGAGTTGCTCGATGCGATTGGCGGCGACCAGTTGGACGTTGTGCTTGACGCCGCGAACCTTGTTCGCGTCGGCGCCGACATCGTCGGCGCGGTAACCCAATTTCGCGACCGGATTCGGATGGTTCATCTGCGGGACCTGATGATGACGGACCGTGCCCCCTTGGACTTGGGGATCCGACCATGTCTGCCTCCTGGCGCCGGTGAGCTTGACATTGCCGGATTCATCGCCGCTCTGGGTGGGATTGATCGCTACAGTGGCCTACTTGCCGTGGAGCTCATCCAACTTGACGAGCCCTATGTCGGCCGCGAACACGACGCGGTCGCCGATGGGCTGGCTTGGCTTCGTCATCCCGATCTGTTGAAGGCGGTATAGCCAACAACTAAACGCATTTGTTTTGACAAGGTATTGGACCACGGTAGCTGTTATCTGGTGAATTTACAAAACTACTTTCGAATTTGGAGCAACGATGAACAATCAAGTGAGATGTGGTGAATATTGCGCATCTAGGCGAGCACTTATGTCGGCGGAAGTGTGTCGGATTTCAACTCGTTTGGAAAGGAACCTATAGCCGTGTCAGATCGTTCCCGTAACCTTCCCCGCAGGTCTTGCCTCGCAACTCCAGGGTCGTCGGACCGCTTCCTTGCCAAGGCCCCTTCCGCCATCGCCGACATGACCTTTTTGGACTTGGAAGATTCAGTGGCACCCAACGAAAAAGTAGCTGCTCGTGCAAAGGTGATCAATGCCATCAAGACCCATGACTGGGGTGAAAGGGTTTTGTGCGTTCGTGTAAATGGTTGGGATACCCGATGGACCTACGCCGACGTCATCGAAGTCGTGGGCAACGCGGGTAGACGCCTCGATGAGATCATGCTTCCTAAGGTCCAAAGTGCCGCTGAGGTGATTGCGATGGATCTCCTGCTCACTCAGGTGGAGAAGGATTCTGATCTTCCTATTGGTCATATCGGGATAGAGGCTCAGATCGAAACTGCTAAGGGACTAATCAACGTGGATGATATCTGTTCGTCATCGCCACGCCTCGAGGCAATAGTCTTCGGGCCAGCCGACTTTGCCGCGTCAATTGAGATGCCGGTTTTGGTCGGCGGTGTGGGCATCCCTGACTATCCGGGCGACCACTTCAATTACGTATTTTCGAGGATTCTGATGGCGGGACGTGCCAATGGATTGCAAGTCATTGATGGGCCATTCTTGAAAGTCCGCGAACTTCAAGCGTTACGCGAATATTCCCAACGTACTCGGTTGCTCGGCTACGACGGAAAATGGGCGCTCACACCTGATCAGGCTCTGGTTCTTAACGAAGTGTATTCACCAACTCAAGAGCAGTTTGACAGAGCGTGGGATATCCTCGAAGCGTATCGGGTAGCCACTGAGGAAGATAATACCGGGGCATTAATGTTTGGCGACGAAATGATTGACGAAGCTTCGCGCAAGATGGCTACAAAATTCCTAACTAGGGGCAAGCGGGCAGGACTGGTTCGATCGTCAATGTGAGTCCATATGACGATAAATTGAATTTGACTTTCAGAGACGCCTCAGACCGATTAAGTCAAATCGGCTACCGGGACTGAACTGATCTCATTAGTTTCAGTCCGTCAAGAATTGGAATTGAGAGGTTGGTTGCGCCCACTGACTAGTTGGCAACTCGAAAAGTGGACGTCGATATCGACTCGGCGTTTGTAACTAAGTTCTGAATCGAAGCTGCGGGCGAAATCGCCATCCGCCAGATTGCTCCGACTCGTCGTGTCGGAAGTCCAAATTGACGCGACCGTTGTGCGTCACGACAACTTTCGGAGTTAATGGATGACCGACACCGATGCGCTTGACGTTCACAAGCTCGGTAATTCTTCAACGTTGAAGACCTCCGCTAGTGGCGCGTTCCAAGTGGGGCAGCAAGAACAACGTGTTGTCTCACTCCAGTTTCTAAACGAATCATCTCAGATTGCTGACCCGCAAAAGCGCCAGCACCTCTGGGTAGGCAACTGCTTCAACGTCTTCGGGTCGAGATGATGAAGGAACTAGGAACTTTGGTGACGAAGCATGCTTCAACTGATCTCCAGCAGGGGACGACGTGCTTTTCGCCTTCGACAGTGTCGCGGATCGTCGAGTTGGACGACGGTGAGTCGCGATGAAGAAGATGGTGCTCATCGCCGCAGTTCCACTGGTGGGCTTCGTGTTGGCCCTCCTTGGAATTGTCGTCTTGTTCAGCACCGTGGGCGGGATGGCTCAGGCCGCGGCGTGCGTAATTTCGTCAATGTACTCGCCAGTCACGTCGACGTCCACGACCACTACTTCGACTCCCATCGCCAACCCGAACTGCGGTGCGTCGTCGTCAGCGACGATACCAAGTTCGCCGATCGTCAATGATGGACTCCCATCGAATTACGTCATTCCTGCCAACGCCACGACCGTTGAGACCGTGGCCATTGCCTACGCCCTCGCCCAACTCGGCAAGCCCTACCTCTGGGGTGGCGATGGTCCCGACGCGTTCGACTGCTCGGGCCTCACCATGATGGCCTGGGCTCAGGCCGGCGTGGCGTTGCTTCACTACACCGGAGATCAGATCAACGAAGGAGTGGCTGTGCCCTCCTATGTCGGCATTTCGCCCGGCGATCTCGTGCTGGTGCCGGGAAGTGACGGGACAATTTCTAACCCCGGTCACGTGGGGATGTATCTCGGTGACGGGCTCGTGGAGTCGGCGGTCGACGTTCAATACGGCATCATCGTCCAGCCCTACCAAGCGTTCGTGAATGGCGGGCTCTCGGGGATTCGCCACGTGGGCTGATCCAGTCCGACGTCAACATCACGCCCAATTCCACGGCCGTTCCGGGACTCAGCACCCTGTCCACCCTCATGGGATCGGTCATGGCCTTTGGACTCGTACTCGCCTTCGGCGGTCTCGTCGCCTGCGCGGTGATGATGGCCATTGGTCACCACAGTGGCAATCCCCAGTTCGCCAGTCGAGGCAAGTCCGGTCTGATCTGGTGTCTGCTCGCGGCNNGTGGGCGCGGTGCTGGTGGCAGTGACCGACGTCGTATTGCTGGCGGTCGCGCTCAGCACGTACTTCGGTGGTGCCGCGTCAACGGCGACGTCACCGCCACATCGCGGCGGACTTTCACCCGCGGCAACCCTCCCACACCAGCGAGCAGCCACTGACGCAACGAGCGCGACGCCGTCATCGGTGCCACAAAGTACGTACCGCCCGTTGCGAGTAGTGCCTCCGCAGACCGCGGTCCAGCAGA
>PLEI01000092.1 GCA_003136415.1 Acidimicrobiaceae bacterium
AGGATGGGTGCGTGTTCGACCAACCAGTCCGAGAGCAACGTCGATCCGGTCGCCGGGCCCTCGGTGTCGGCAAGCCCATCGGCCATGGCCCGGTACTCGTCGCGAGTCAAGAGCACGTCGCCGAGGGCCGCTCCGACGACCCGGGAGAGGAGCGGAAGGGTGGCACCGGGCACGTGGACCAGAAGCGAACGGCTCTCGACTGCATCCTTGATCGAGTTGACCAGATCCACGAACGTCGGCCGTTCTGGTCCCACCGCGTCGCTCACGCTGTCGAAGCGCTGGGCACCCCTTTCGAGACAGAGCTGAGCGAGGTCGTCGACGTGGATCGCCCGGATCCGGTAGTCGCCCCGTCCGCCGATGGCGAAGACGGGAAGGTGGCGGAGCAGCCAGGCGATGTTGTTGAGCAGTACTCCGTCGCCGCCAAAGAGGATGGCGGGTCGCAACACCGCGTATGAGACACCGGTCTCGGCGAGGGCACGCTCGACCAGGGCCTTGCCTCGAAAGTACGGCAGCGGGGAGTCGACACTCGGGTGCGTGATGCTGACGTGGACAATGCGCTCGACCCCGGCGCGCCGGGCCGTCTGGAAGAGCGCCCGGGAGTTCTCCACGGCGAGGTCGTGGTCGATCCGCTGGTGGGCGAAGCGCACCCAGTAGGTGTTGTAAAGCGTGGTAACACCTTCGAGCGAGGCGACCAAGCCAATCTGGTCGTCGAAGTCGAGTGGACGAATCTCAATCGGAGACCCGCACGTCGCCCGGTTGGGGTGTCCGGTCAGGGTTCGGACCTGGCGACCCGAGTCGCCGAGCGCCGTGGCGATGGCTGTCCCTGAGTAGCTGAAGGCTCCGGTCACCGCATCCAGGCCGGTATCGGTGACCCGGGCGGCTTGAAGTCCAGTGGCGGAATCTGTGGTCATGACGTCTCCTTTGGTGGTGCGAATGCGCTAAAGGCTCCGAGCATTGTGACGAGTTGCTGGGCACGACCGAAGATGGTGAGCGCGCGCTCACGATCGCCATCGAGGTGGGTGAGCATCTCGAGCCCGAGAAAGAGCGCCACGATGGTGTAGGCAACGTCGTCTGCCGGTAGCAACGAGGCGAACGGTGAGTCGCCGAAGGTCTTGTCAATCGCGTCCTTCGTGAAGGTGAACCACGGACCGATGCGACTGGCGACTTCAGCACCGAGGCCCGGAGTCGAAGAGGCGCCTGCGATCATCTCCACCAGGACGGTGACGTGTCCCGTGTCGAGGTCTTCTCGGAATATCTGTGCAGCGACGTCCATGAGTTCATTGGGCGACGACACGTTCTCGACGGCGGCGCTGAACCTGACCATCCGGTCGTCACTGACGGCATCGAGGGCGGCCAAGAGGAGACTGGCCACAGATCCGAAATGGTAGAAGACGAGTCCCTGGTTCAGTCCGGCTCGTTCAGCGATCGCGCGAGCGCTGGCGCCTGAGAAACCGTGCTCTTTCAGTGTCTCGATGGCGGCCTCGACGAGGGCTCGGCGGGTGTTCGCCGATCGCTCGGTGCTGGCTGTGGCGACCTTGCTGGGGGATCCTGACTTGGCCATTTCGCCCCTCTTCCTAAACTGAGTAGTCGCTCAAAGCATACACTCAAACTAAGGAAAGTCAAGTGGGCGTAAATCGTCTTGCCGAGTCTGGGGCGATCTCTGGTCCTGTCACTCGATGTCGGTCCTGAATCTTGTTGCATATCTGCGAGGTATCCGGTAGTGTTTTCTTACATGAAGACCGTCACGAGACCCGTACCTTCAGTGGCGAGCGCCGCGAAAGAGCGCGTACTGGCGGCACCCGAGGGGACGTTCCTGCGTCGCAAGGAATTCGCCGGCACGGACCGCGCTGTCGAGACCGCCCTGAGTCGACTATTCGCCAAGGGCGAACTGGTTCGCGTTCGTCCCGGACTGTACTGGGTAGGCAAGCGAACTCGCTTTGGCATGACGGCACCTTCCACGCTCGACGCAGCTCTGGCGATCGCGGGCCCCGGAGCCGGACCGAGTGGAGTGAGTGCCGCTCGCACATTGGGCCTGACAACGCAAGTACCCAGCGTTGTCGAAGTGGCTGTTCCGGGAAAAGTTCCGGACCCCGTGGGTGGAGTGCGCTTTCGCTCGCGTTCATTCGCTCGTCGAGAACACCGCCTCACACCGATGGAGGTGGCGGTCATCGAACTGCTTCGCTACCCGGACTCCAGTGAAGAGGGTTGGCCAGGCATTAGTCACCGTATAGCGGGTCTCATTTCTGGGAACGTCGTTCGACGAGAGGCCATTGACGAGGTGATTCGCGATGAGCGTCACCGCGGCGCTCGCGAGCGCTGGCGGATGGTCTCGTCGTGACCGACCGGCTCGTTGAAGACCCCGACGGCGTCGCCGCGCTCGCTGCCCAGGTGGCCGCGCAGATAGACATCCCCGTTGAACACGTGGAGAAGGACTTCTGGGTGACCGAAGTCCTGCGGGGCGTCGTCGACGCGGCAAACGCTCTGCGGGTTCCGGTGATCTTCAAGGGAGGGACGAGTCTCTCCAAGGCCTACTCGATCATTCAACGCTTTTCAGAAGACGTGGACGTGCTCGTGCTGCTGCCCGTTGACGACACGAAGGGTGGCCGTGATCGGATACTGAAGTCGCTGGTGGAGGGAGCGCAGCGCTCCACGTTGCGTGACCCAGTGTCGGTGGCGAACTCCACTACCACGGGAGCCAAACGGGGCGCAAGGTTCTACTACCGCGAAGCCAGCCAGGTCGGCGACGGCCTCAGTGAAGGAGTGTTTCTAGAACTGGGATCACGCGGCGGAGTGCTGCCGACCGAGCGGCGGCCCATTCTCTCGCTCATTGGCCAACACGTCGGTGACCGGATCCTCGGAATGCCCGAAGCCACGCCAGTTGACGTCCTCGTCATGGACCCGCTGCGAACTTTGGTGGAGAAACTGGTTCTCCTGCACACCATGCACTCGGGCGGTGACGAACGCGAGGCATCGCGCAACGCTCGCCACTACTACGACGTGCATCAACTCCTTGATCGCGATGACATCGTGCGGCGCCTTGATTCTGAGATCGTGGCACTCATTGCCTCCGATGTCGTCTCCTATTCAACACTCGCGGATCGACCAGCTCTTAGTCGGCCTAAGAGCGGCTTTGCTCAGAGCCCGGCCTTTGCGGGTGGGAGTCTTCTTGGCGTTGCTCGAGAGGTGTACGAGCGACAGGTCCTCGAACAGCTCGTCTGGCCCTCGGCAAGTAAACCATCGTTCGATTCGTGCCTCGAGATCGTGGCCGCAAACGCCGACGTCCTTTAGCTGTTGACTCAATTCGACTTCGTTCAAGTGGCAGTCGCAGCCGCGGTGAATTGTGCTGAAGCGCTCGCTAAGTCGTGCGGACCCTCAACCTCGACAGGAAGTTGAAAGGTCGACTGGCGTGCTCATCAAACGAGCTCAGCAACCAATTCCGCGATCCCGTTGCTGAAGGCGTTGCTAAAGTTTGCCGCTCACAATTCCATTTTGTGGAGCTGTGCAGTGCTTATAAAAACCACTTTGATCAGGACTTCATTTGGTGGAGGTACGGGGATTCGAACCCCGGACCCCTTGCATGCCATGCAAGTGCTCTACCAGCTGAGCTATACCCCCGAAGGAATAACGATGCTAGCAGGCGGGTCCCGTCGCGCGAAAATGCCCCAGCGTCCGTGCAGGACGTCGCTATCTTCCAGCGGTGGCCATTTTACTGGGTAAGGAACCCTCTTCCAAATGCTCAGACCTCGATGGCCACACACCAATGGAGTCATCGAGACGCGTTGACCGCCGAGTGGACCCTGACGATGTCACCTCGATCACGCCGCGCGGGGTGTTCCTACGAAGGGGTCACAACCACGAGGGAGGCCTCGAGCGACGCACGGATGAGACGATCGTCGTACGCCACGACGCCCTCGAGGTCATCGCCGATCTCCATGGCGGTCGCCAGATGTAATGCGTCCAAGGAACGCAACGAGTGCGGCAAGAGGTGACCCGCGGTATAGAAGGTCGTCACGCTGGGCAAGATCAGTGACACCGACTCCAGCGCGGTTTCGACATCGTCGCTCGAAATTCCCAGTCGGCTAGCGGCTCGGACGGCTTCGGTGCGTAGCAACTGTGATGACCACACTGAATCGTGTGTCGCGAACCATTCGCGCATTGCCAGAGATTCCTTCTCGGTCGTGAGGAGCTTTAAGAACGCCGACGTGTCGAGATACCACACCATTCGAACTAGCGATCTTCTCTCAACTCGTCGAGCACGTCTGTAGATAACTGGTCGGATGTTACGGCCCTAGGCAACTCTTTAGGGCGCCGTGCCGGTTGGACTCGACCGGACGCCGTGAGCGCGGCAACACCTGAAGTGCCCGAGGGGGAACTCAAGATTGCGACCAAGCGGCCTCGATCGGTGACGCCAAGTGTCTCTCCGCGCGCGACTCGCCGAAGCGCAGCTGACGCATGTTGTTGCAATTCGCGAATCCCGATATTTTCCATGTGCGTCAATTGTAGCACATTCGTGTCGTGGGACATCGAGGGATTGCTGTCGTCAGCCGCTTTTCGCACTGAGGGAAGAAACAGGTCCGCCTCAAATTGTTCAGTTGTGATACCAACTCGGTATCATTTTTTACTGGGCATTCACTGTTCGAACTGACGCAGACCTGGAGGGCGCTCTCGACGAATTGTCCAAAACCGAAGGAATCTCGCGCCAGGAGGTTATCCTCCGTGCCGTACTGGAGCGACATGAGCGTTCCCAGCACGTGACGCGAGTGAATGGGTCGGCTCGTCGCGTGTTGGAGCGATGGGGCGACGTCCTGGAACGGCTTGGATCTGAATGAGTGGCATCGAGTATCTCGAGCTCGAGGATGTCGGGGAGTCGGTTCGAATCTTAGGTGGGGGGCCCATTCGCGACGCCGGCATGTTGGACTGTGCGGTCCATCGGCCGCGTTCGAACACATTTGGAGAAGATCCGTATGGCACCGTGGGCCTCAAAGTGGCGGCTCTCCTTCATTCAATGACGGAAAACCGCACACTGGTCGACGGCAATCAACGACTCGCGTGGCTGAGCACGGTGGTGTTCTGCGATCTCAATGGCGTTACCCCACGTCTCGTTGACGACGAGGCTTCTCAGTTGGAAGGGGATATTGCGGGTTCTGATCTGGGCATCGACCAGATCGCCGCACGACTACGTCTCGACGAGGGAGTCAGAAGACCCGACAACCTCGAGGGCACGAGGCGCAGCACATGAGCTGGCGGTCACGGACACCTGTTTGACTGGTGACAGCAAGTGACGTGACTGACAATGTTGGTACCCAATGCCTCGTGAAAGGACCATGATGTCAATTGACGAGAAAGCCCAACGTCCGGAAGATCTGACCCGATTGTTCGTCGAGCGCGCCAACGACGGTGACGCCGCTGGTATCGCCGCACTCTACGAGGAACAGGCCGTGATGGCCTACCCGGCCGGTGGCGAGACGGTGGGCCGCGCGGGGATTCGCGAATTGTGGGAGAAGGTACTGACCCACGCGCCGCACTTCGAATTGGAGCCGCCTCTGCCGACGCTCGTCGGTGGCGACATCGCACTCACCTCCACCGTGGCGAAGGATGGCACCGGCGCCCGCGCCCAGGTGGCGCGACGCCAATCCGATGGCACCTGGTTGCGTCTCCTCGACCAGCCAGAGTTGATCGCGCCAGCCCCGGAGGTTTCCGCGACGTGACACCACGAGGCGACACAGACGATTCGTCGGCGCAATGCGAGCGAGTGGTGCGTTCGTGCACGAAACTCCCGGGAGCCGAGTTGAGCTATCCCTTCGGGGAGAGCGCGGCGGTCTTCAAAGTGGGGGGCCGGATGTTCGCGGTGGTGAGCGAGGATGATGAGCCCGGACGTCTCACTCTCAAGTGCGATCCGGATTACGCGGCGTACCTCACCCAGCACTTCGACGACATCGTCCCCGGTTACCACATGAATAAACGGCACTGGATCACCATCGCATTGGTACCTACCCTTTCGACGGATCTGATCGAAGATCTCATCTCGGACTCCTACGAACTCATACTCGCGGCGTTGCCGACTCAGCTCAGGAAGGCGTTGGCACCTCTCGATCGATGATGACCCGGTAGCGACGTCCCGCCACCTGATGAGGTAACGAGACGGCGTCGACCTGTCCGAAAAGGGACTTCTTGTGAAGCCAGTCATGCGAGCGGGCGGGCGTTCAGCCCCGAAACCGCATCGGCTCCAGTAGATCCGCCAATTCGTCCGGATGCGAGAGGAAGGGGGAGTGGTCGCTGTCGATCTCCACAATGTCGTCACAGCGCAGCGCGACCTCTCGCTGGACCTCGGGCACGAGAGATTGGTCGCGCTGGCAAATGACGTAGGTCGTGGCGACGGCGATGTTCTCTGATGTTCTGGCGGTGCGAAAACTGGCGAGCGTTTGCGTGGTGACCTGGTCAATCGCCCATCGCTGCGTCTCTTCGTCGCAGTCACCATAGAGGGCCTGAGCCGCGGGTTCGGGGTCGAGACGCAGCAGTCCCTCCTCACGGCGAATGGCTTCGTCGAGCGACGACCGCAACCCGTATTCGCGGGTCACGTCGCTGGGCGTCTGTCCCAGGCGCGGCACCAGGGCGGCCAGATAGACAATGCCGCGAAGGTGGTCGATCTTGGGGGCCGCCTCGGCGCAGACCGCCCCCGCGTAACTGTGGGCGACGAGGACGAGGGGACCGTGGTCGAGGGCGAAGCGGCGCAACTCATTGACGTCGGACGTCAAGTCGATCGACGAATTGTTCGACGAGCTGGAGGGAAGATCAACCGCCAGCCACGCCATCCCTCGTTCGTCCAGCACCGCACCGAGGCGCTGCCAGCACCACGAACCGTGCCACGCACCGTGAACGAGGAGAAACGTTGGCGCGCTCATCTTCCCCCTTTCGATGAGAAGAATACGCCAGCGAGCGACGATTCGTGGCGTGAGGAGCTCACGACGTTTCTCACCTCGCCGACATCATAAGGAAATATTTAATTGCGAGCGTGCCATTTCTTACCTTGGACCCCCTTCCTGGCGATACTCACGAGATGAATCGGACTTAGCGTCGTGAGTGCCTGCGCACGCTCAAATCAGAAAGCCACTTCGTGAACTTCTTCACTGCCCCGCGCGTCTCCGCGACCGCTGGTCGCCGCACCCGCACACTCACCTTCGCCGCCCTCGTCGCCGGTTCGACACTGGTGGCGACGTCGCTTCCCCAGGTCGTGAGCGCATCGCCTCAGGCGACGTCGAGCGTCACGGCGAGCGCGGCGTGTCCCTGGATCGCCCAGGACCTGCACCACCGTGCGACGGCGCAGCACTTGGCCGCGGAGGTCACCCAACGCATGACGCCCGCGGAGCTGGCGGGCTTCGTGGTCCTGCAGTCGCACGGCTCGATCGAGAACTTCAACGTCGCCGTGCCGCGGCTCTGTATTCCGGCGATCACCATGGTGGACGGACCCAGTGGCGTGGCCGCCAACATGACGGGCGTCACGCAATTTCCGAGCGAAATTGCCGTCGCCGCGAGTTTCAATCCCGTCGTCGCGCGACAGGTCGGTTTCGCCATGGGACAAGAGACCCTGACGAAGGGATTCGACGTCTTACAGGGCCCCGACCTCAACCTGGTTCGCGCCCCCCTGAGCGGTCGGGCCTTCGAGACCTACGGTGAGGACCCGTTCCTCGCGAGCGTCATGGGAGTGGCCGCGATCGAGGGGATTCAGTCCACCGGGGTGATGGCTCAGGCCAAACACCTCGGGGCCTACACCCAGGAGAACGGCCGGGCGCGAATCAATCAACTCATCTCGGCGCGCGTGCAAAACGAAATCTACAATGTCCCCTTCAAGGCGGCGGTGCGTCAGGCCCACGTCGCTTCCATGATGTGCGCCATGGGGGCGATCAATGCCACGAACACCTGCTCGACTCCGTCGCTCTACGCGTCCCTGCGGTCCTGGGGCTTCGTCGGCTTCACGCGCAGCGACTTGTCCGCGGTGAGTGTTCCCGCACCGTCTTTTCGCGCCGGGATGAGTCTGATCAAGCCCTCGACGCCGACGCAGGTGCTGTCGTTGGTCTCGCGCGGCGTCGTACGCGCGTCGGTCCTGCGTCGCTCGGTGGCGGCGGTACTGACCGAAATGTTCGCCTACGGGCTTGTTCTGCACCCGCGCACGGTGTCGCTCAAGGCCGTCGCCAACTCGGCCGCCCACAATGAACTAGCTCTTCGCGCGGCCCGACAGGGAATTGTGCTGTTACAGAACAACTCTCACGTGCTGCCCCTCGCGTCGCGGCAATCAGTGGCGGTGATCGGCATTGACGCCAGTCAGGGATTCGTGAGTCGCGGTGGGGGAAGTTCGAGGGTGCTCCCCACGGCGTTGAGCACGCCGTTGACGTCATTGACGCGGCTGTTGCCCCACGCGCACGTCACGTACTCGCCCGGCGGGCTCAACGGGATGGAGTTCGATCCCATCAAGATCGCCGACATCACCTCGGGCAAGGCCCCCCTGCCCGAAGTGCCGATCACCACCAAGGGTCAGGCGGGTAAGGGCGACCTCGCCATTGATTACGCCAAGACCGTCACGGCGGCGGCGCTCACCGCGACGACCCCGGGCACCGGCGAGGGCTGGAACAATTGGGACGTCACCTTTCGCGCCGAGAAGACGGGCACCTACGTGTTGGGCCTCGAAGACGTCGGCGACACGTGGCTCTCGCTCAATGGCCACGTCATCTTGGCCGACCGCGGCGTGCACGGGCCCTTCACCCAATCAACGTCCATGCGCCTCATCGCCGGGCACCACTACACGCTGTACACCCAGTGGTTCTCCGTCAGCGCCAAGACGGCGCCGCGCTTCGGCATGGACTACGTCCAGCCCCAGATCAACGCCGCGGTGGCCGCCGCGAAGCGGGCCCGTACCGCGGTCATCTTCGCCAGTAATCTGCGTACCGAAGGGGCGGACCTGGCGTCGCTCTCCCTCCAGGGCGACCTCAACGCCTTGATCTCGGCCGTGGCGGCCGTCAATCCGAGGACCGTCGTGGTGCTCAATACCGGCGGGCCGATCCTCATGCCGTGGAAGTCCCGGGTGGCCGGCGTCGTCGAGGCCTGGTACGGCGGTCAGTTGAGCGGTCTGGGAATTGCCCAGGTCCTCGCCGGCGTCATCGATCCCTCGGGCCGGCTGCCCGTGACGATGCCCGCCTCGGCGACGCTGACCCCGGCCGCGTCCAGTGGACAGTTCCCCGGTCAACGCGGCGTCGTGAGTTTCCAGGGCTTGAGCGACCTGGGGTATCGCTGGTACCAGGCGAACGGAGTGACGCCGGCGTTCCCCTTCGGCTACGGGCTCACCTACACCAGTTTCGGTTGGTCGAAGGTGAAGATCGCCCGCGCCGGGGGAGGGGTGAACGTCTCGCTCACCGTCACCAATACCGGCAAGCGTGCGGGGGTGAGCGTGGCCGAGGTGTACGTCGGGTTCCCCGGGGGAATGGGCGAGCCGCCGGAGCAGCTCAAGGGCTTCGCCCGGGTCGAACTCGCGCCGGGCGCATCGAAGAAGGTGACGATCTCACTCGATCGCAGCGCCTTCGCCTACGCCAGTGGCCCGGCCATGGTCGTGGCCACTGGTTCTTACCATGTCAGTCTGGGTACGTCCTCGGCGCAGCTCGCCTTCAGCCAGTCGCTCTCGCTCCGGTAGGTCCACGGGTGCTCGCCGCGACGGTTCGGGGTACGCAGGCGCCCTCTCTAAACTGGAGCAATGGCCCGCCCCTTTGACGTCAGCGCAATAGAGAAGAAATGGCAGGCCCGTTGGCTGGATGAGGGGACCTACGAAGTCAACAACGACGACGGGCGCGAGCGCTTCTTCGCCCTGTGCATGTACCCGTACCCCTCGGGGGCGGCGCACCAGGGCCATATCCGTAATTACACCTTCGGCGACCTGGTGGTTCGCTACCAGACCATGCACGGCAAGGCGGTGCTCTCACCCTTTGGTTTCGACTCCTTCGGCCTCCCGGCCGAGAACGCCGCCATCAAGGCCGGCAGCCACCCGCGCCAGTTCACCGAGGCGCGCATGGCCGAACTCAAGTCCTCGGTCCAGCGCCTGGGCGCCGTCTTCGACTGGCGCCGCGAGGTGTACTCGCACGACCCGAACTACATGAAGTGGGCGCAGACGATATTCCTGGCGTTCTTTGAGGCCGGACTGGCGTACCGCGCGCAGGCGCCGGTCAACTGGTGTCCCGGCTGCCACACGGTACTCGCCAACGAGCAGGTGAACGCCGACGGCACGTGTGATCGATCCGGGGACCTGGTGGAGCGACGCAACCTCGAGCAGTGGTTCTTCAAGATCACCGACTACGCCGAGGAACTCCTCAATGACGTCGACGCCCTCGACTGGCCCGCGCGCGTCAAGACCATGCAGCGCAATTGGATCGGTCGCAGTGAGGGCGTCGAGTTCGATTTAGCGTTGTCGATGGACCCGAGCCGCGCACTGCGCGTCTTCACCACGCGCCCCGACACCGGCTACGGCGTCACCTACGCGGTCGTGGCCCCCGAGCACCCGATGCTGTTCGACCTGGTGACCGACGACGAGCGCGCGAACGTGACCCGGCTGGTGGAGCGCGCGAAACAGGCCAGTGAACTCGAGCGCACCGCGTCCTCCGACGCCGGCGCCGGGCTGGAGAAGCGCGGCGCCTTCACCGGCAGTTTCGTGACCAATCCCTTCTCGGGAGAATCGGTCCCGGTCTACGTGGCCGACTACGTGCTGGGCACCTACGGCACCGGCGCCATCATGGCGGTGCCGGCCGAGGACGAGCGCGACTTCGCCTTCGCCCGGGTGCACGGTCTGCCGATCATTCGCACCATTGAGCCCCCCGCGGGCCACGACGATGGCGCCTATTCAGGAGAGGGTGCGCACATCAACTCGGGTTTCATGAACGGCATGGACGTCGCCTCCGCCAAGGACGCCGCCGCGCAGTTCCTCGAGAAGAACGCCGGAGGAATTCGCAAGGTCAACTATCGCCTGCGTGACTGGTTGGTGTCGCGTCAGCGTTTCTGGGGCTGTCCGATTCCCATCGTGTACTGCGACGTCGACGGCATCGTGGCGGTCCCGCTCGATCAGTTGCCGGTGCTGGCGCCCGACGACGTGGTGATGGACCAGTCGGGTCAGTCGCCGCTCGCCACCCACGAGGGCTTTCGCAACACCACCTGCCCGACGTGCGGTCGACCGGCGCGCCGCGAAGCCGACACGATGGACACCTTCACCGACTCCTCGTGGTACTTCTTGCGTTACGCGGACCCCTTCACGCCCGACCAGGCCTTCGACCCGGTCGAGGCCGCCAAGTGGATGCCGGTGGACCAGTACATCGGCGGTATCGAGCACGCCATCCTGCACCTGCTCTACGCGCGCTTTTACTTAAAGGCCCTCATCGACATCGGCCTGGCGCCGGGACTACCGCGCGAACCCTTCAAGCGACTCTTCACCCAGGGCATGATCCGCCTCGACGGTTCGAAGATGTCCAAGTCCAAGGGCAATTTGATCGCGCCCGAGAAGTACTACGACAACGTCGGCGCCGATGGACTGCGGCTCTTTCACCTCTTCGTCGGTCCGCCGGCGGATGACGTGGACTGGACCGCTCAGAGCGAGGACGTGATCGAGGGCTGCGCCAGATTCTTGGACCGCGTCTACCGCCTGGGCCACTACGACGAGTGCTTCTTTCACGACGAGAAGAACGCCGACGACGACGAAGTGCTGCGCGAGGTGCACCGCACCATCGCCAAGGTCACCGACGGCCTCGAGCGCTGGAGCTACAACACGGCGGTCGCGTCGTTGATGGAACTGCTCAACACGATCTCCAGGTGGGCTCGCCGACCCGAGGGCGCGCACCGCGAGACCCTCGATGAGTCGTTGGACCTGATGCTGCGACTGCTCGCGCCCATGGCGCCGCACCTCACGGCCGAGATGTGGGAAGGGCGCCACCCGGGTGAGCCGAGCGTGCACGCGACGAGTTGGCCGCTGGCCGATCCCGTTCTGGTGGCCCACGCGAGCGTCGTCATGGTCGTGCAGGTGAATGGCAAAGTGCGCGCGCGACTCGATGTGCGTCCCGACATCTCCGACGAGGACGCGTCGGCGGCGGCGCTCGCGAGCCCCGACGTCGTGACGTTCTTGCGGGGTGCACTTCCTCAGCGCGTGGTGGCGCGTGCGCCGCGCCTCGTGAACATCATCATCTGATGGCGCACAGCTCGTCGACCACCGTCGAGCCGCCGCGCTTTGACCGGCCCGAGGTCGAGGTGCGCGCCTCGGCCAAGCGCAAGAAGACCGGTACGGCGCACTGGTCGGGCAGTCGCATCGTGGTCCAGATCCCCGCTCGCCTGAAGGGCAAGGAGCGGGTGAGATTCGTCGATGAACTCGTCGAGCGCCTGCTCACTCAGCGTCCCCAGAACTCCTCTGGCGACGCGGAGTTGGAGGAGCGCGCCCGGGTGCTGGCCGAGTCGTACTTGGACGGCGTCGAAGCGGCGTCGGTGCGCTGGGTGGCCAATCAGCACCGCCGCTGGGCCTCGTGCTCGCCGGCCTCGCGAGAAATCCGCGTCTCGAGCCGGCTGCGCCAGTGCCCGCAATGGGTGATCGACGCGGTGCTGGTGCACGAATTGGCGCACCTCATTGAGGCCGACCACTCGCCGGCGTTCTACGACTTGGCCAATCGCCTTCCGCGACAGCACGAGAGTGCGTTGTTCCTGGACGGTTTCGCGCTGGGACTCGGCCTGCGCATCGAGGACGCCGACGTGGACGTCGACCCAGTGGACTGACTCAGTTCTCGCCGCGCAGGAACTTCTCGAGTTCCGCCGCCAGTTCGTCGCCGCTGGGGACCTCGTCGCCCAACGAAGTGCCCTCGTTCTCGTCGGCCACTTCCTCGAGTTGCGTGACCATGGAGGTGTGCTCGGGGTTGTTGGTGACGAGGTCGTCGACGCGCACGCGCGCCTCTTCGGCCGAGGACCGCAGTGAACTCGCGTCGAGGGTGAGTCCGGCGATGCGGGCGAGGCCTTCGATGAGTGACGCCGCGGCCTGGGGGTAGGGCATGGAGGCCACGTAGTGCGGCACCCGGGCCCAGAGCGTCAACACGTCGACGTCGACGTCGGCGAATCCCAATTCCAGCGCCGAGGAGATGCCGGCGGGCACTTCGAGCTCGCCCGAGACCGTGCCGACGAGGGGCAGCAGATTGGCGCTGGCTTCGGGGGCGGTGCCGATCACGCGAACCGGACGCGTGTGCGGCGTGGGCGCGGGGAACGCGCCCAGTCCCACCACGAGTCGTACGTCGAAGCGCGACGCGGCGTCGGTGACGGCCTCGACGAAGTCACTCCAGTGAAAGTCCGGCTCGGGTCCGACGAGGAAGATCATGTCGGCGCCGTCGCCGTCCCGTCCGAAACGCAACTGAATCTCGGGCCAGGTGAGTTCGGAGGTGACGCCGTCGATGATGCGCGCCACCGGGCGCCGGGCGCGCTGGTCGATGAAGTACTCGGTGTCGAAGGTGGCCAGGGTCTCGGTGGGAATCGTGGTGAGCAGGGTGCCCATCGCGGTGCCCGCGCCCAGGCCCGCGTCGATCCAGCCCTCGAGGGCGTAGACCAGTACGGGCTCGTTGAGCTCGGGGTCGGCGAGGAAGATGATGCGTTCGTAGTTGTCGTCGTCCATCAGCGCTCCTGGTGCGGGCTCGCCACGTTCGCCCACGTCGAGACAGCGACCTTAGGCGAAGAATGCGAGACCCACTTCATAGGTATTCAGGCTAACAGCGTCTCGCGAATGCTCCCGTGGGGCCAATTAGGCTGTGCCCCGTGCGAAGCCGCTCATCACAACTCGGGGCGTCACGACGATGAAGTGCTACCTACCCCGTGCGCCGATTTCGCTCGCACTCGGCGAGACGACGTACGACGTGACCCGCCACGCTCTCGTGATGGGGATACTCAATCGCACGCGCGACTCGTTCTTCGCACCCGCGGCGACTTTTGACATCGACAACTTCTTGGGGCGCGCCGAGCAACTCATGAACGATGGTGCCGACGTCCTCGACGTCGGGGGAGTGACGGCCGGACCGGGCGAGGAGGTGGGCGAAAACGAGGAAATCGACCGGGTGGTGCCGGCCATCGAACTCTTGCGTCAGAGATTTGACGTGCCGGTCAGCGTCGACACGTGGCGCGCCAGCGTCGCCAAGGCCAGTTTCGCCGTGGGCGCGTGCGTCGGCAACGACATCAGCGGCTTTTCCGACCCCGAGTACCTGAGCGTCGCGGCCGCGGCGCAGGCCAGTGTGGTGGCCACGCATATTCGACTTCTTCCACGCGTCGCCGACCCGAATCCGCACTACCACAACGTCACCTCTACGGTGGTGGAGTTCTTGAAGGATCGCCGCCAACAAGCCCTCGTCGCGGGCGTGCCCGCCAGTCGCATCATCCTCGATGCGGGACTGGACCTGGGCAAGACCGCGGCGCAGTCGCTGCAGTTGCTGCGCGACAGCGCGGAACTGGCCGCACTCGGTCCGTTGCTGCTCTCGGCGTCGAACAAGACCTTTCTCGGCGTCATGTTCGACCTCGACGTGCTGAGCCGGCGCGAGCCCTCCCTGGCGGCCACGGCGCTCGGCATCGCGAGCGGATGTCGCGTGCTGCGCGTGCACGACGTCAAGGGCACGGTGCGCGTGCGCGACGCCCTCGAACGAGTCATGGACGTCGCCTGATGCTCGCCTCCACCGTGGTCGTCGGCACCGACGCGACCATGGTCTACGACGCCCTGCACAACGTCATCAACGCCGCGCTCGGTGACCTCGATCCGTCGTTCGCGTTGCAGGACTTCACCGTCAAGGACGTGACCACGTCGGGGGAGTCCGTCGTGTCGGCGATTCTCGAGGCGCTCAACACGCCGCCCTTCCTGGTGGACCGCCGGGTCGTGGTGGTGCGTGACGCGCAGGGCCTGTTGGCCGACGAGGTGGCTTCGTTGCTGGCGTGGATGGACCGACCCGCGCCCGACATCGTGCTGGTGATCGCGGTGGTGGGTGCCAAGTCGAACAAACTCGTTAAGGCCGCTCAGGACGTCGTCGAAGTCAACGTGGGGACGGGGTCGAAGAATCGCGTGGCCTTCGTGAACGACAAGATGAAGGAGTACCGCGTCATCATCGATCCCCCTTCGGCGGCCCGGATCAGCGATCAGGTCGGTGACGACGTGGCGCGCGTCGACTCCCTGGCGCGTCTGCTCGCATCGATCTACGGTTCGGCACCGCTGAATCTGAGTCACGTCGAGCCCTACCTCGGCGACGCGGGTGGCGTGCCCGAATGGGACCTCACCGACGCACTCGAGACCGGCAACGCCACCAAGGCCATCACCGTGGCGCGCCGCATGCTCGATTCGAAGGGCCGAGCCGGGGTGCAGATCATCTTCATGCTCCAGCGCTACTACTTGCGCATGGCGCGACTCGAGGGTGCTGACGTATCGAGTGGCGAAGAGGCCGCGCGACTACTCGGCATGAACCCCTTCGGCGCCAGGAAGTTGCTAGCGATGGCGAACCGCATGGGACCGGAGCGCATTGGTGACGCCATCCACCTCATCGCGAACGCCGACGTGGATTTGAAGGGCGGCGTCAGCTACGGTGGCAAGGATCTCGATACCGATCAGGACCTGACGGACCTCACGGTGATTGAGGTGCTGGTGGCTCGATTGGCGCGCCTGAGTGCCGCCACGCGCCGCAACTAACGGGCCACTCGAGGCAACAAAAAAATCGCCCCGAGGGGCGACTTTTCAATTCACGTGGTGAGGCAGACTAAGCGTCAACGCCCTCGCGGAGTTTGGCGATGCGCTTCATGAGGCCGCTCTTCTTGTTGGCGGCGGTGTTCTTGTGGATGATGCCCTTGGAAGCAGCCATGTCGATGCGCTTGACGGCGACGCGCAGAGCGGCCTCCTCGTTTTCGCCGCCCACCGCGGTCACGGCGGTCTTGACGCGGGTGCGGATTTCGGACTTCACGGCGCGGTTGCGCTCGCGAGCGATCTCGTTGGTCTTGTTGCGCTTGATCTGGCTCTTGATATTTGCCACAAACAACCTCGTTCTCAGTTCGCCGAAACTGTCCGGCGGGCTAGACAAGGCTAGCAGAAACCGAGAACTACCCCGCTTTCGCGGACGTCGGTTCCTCGCCAAGTAGCCTTGAACGCACCGTGGCCAACATTCTTCTCCCCGTCGAAACGGCGAAAATACGCAATTTTTCCATCATTGCCCACGTCGACCACGGCAAGTCAACGCTGTCGGATCGGATTCTTGAGATCACCGGCGCGGTCGACCCGCGCCTGATGCGTGCCCAGTACCTCGACACCATGGACATCGAGCGCGAGCGCGGCATCACCATCAAGGCCCAGAACGTGCGGGTCTTCTTCGAGGATCACGTGCTGCAACTCATCGACACGCCCGGCCACGTGGACTTCGGCTACGAGGTCTCGCGCTCACTGGCCGCCTGCGAGGGGGCGGTCCTGCTGGTGGACGCCAGTCAGGGCATCCAGGCCCAGACGCTGGCCAATTGTTACCAAGCCATCGAGAACAACCTCGAGATCATCGCGGTGCTGAACAAGATCGACCTGCCCGCCGCCGACCCCGAACGCTGCAAGGAGGAGCTCGACCGCGTGCTGGGCCTGCCCGCGGATCAGATCCTCTCGATATCGGCCAAGACCGGCGAGGGCGTGCCCGAACTCCTGCGCGCGGTCATCGAGCGCATCCCCGCGCCGCTCGGGGAACCGAACGACCCGCTGCGCGCGTTGATCTTCGACTCGTACTTCGACCAGTACCGCGGGGTGATCTCATCGATTCGCATCATTGACGGCACGCTGCGCGACGACGTGAAGATCCGCATGATGCAGGCGGGTGAGAACCACGAGATCGAGGAGATCGGCGTCCGCACGCCCGACATGATCGCGGTGACGCAACTCGGACCCGGCGAAGTGGGCTACATCGTCGCGGGTATCAAGGACGTCGGGGGGGCGCGCTCGGGCGAGACCATCACCGAGGCCGCACGACCGGCGAGCATCGCGCTCGATGGCTATATGGACCCCAAGCCCATGGTCTACTGCGGCATCTACCCGATCGACGGCGACGACCTGGGCGACCTGCGCGACGCACTCGACAAGCTCAAGCTCAATGACGCCTCCATCACCTACGAGCCGGAGTCCTCTCACGCGCTGGGCTTCGGTTTCCGTTGCGGATTCCTCGGACTGTTGCACATGGAGATCGTTCGCGAGCGCCTCGAGCGCGAGTTCAACCTCGACATCATCGCCACGGCTCCCTCGGTCGTCTACCGCGCGTACCTGACCGACGGCACCGAGGTGAAGATCGACAACCCGACGGATTTGCCCGACGCCTCGCGCCTCGATCACATCGACGAGCCGATGTTGCACATCTCGATCCTGACGCCGGCGGAGTACCTGGGC
>PLEI01000079.1 GCA_003136415.1 Acidimicrobiaceae bacterium
TTTCGATGAAGGGGAGGTTGTGTTCGACGACCACCACGGTGCTGCCCGCGCGTTTGAGCTCTCGAATGTCTTCGCCAATACGTTCACCCAAAACAGGGTTCACGCCGCCCATCGGCTCATCAAGAATCGTTAGACGCGGCTTGGCGGCGGCAATTCGCGCGAATTCAAGAAGCCGCTTCTGTCCTCCGCTGAGTCCCGAGGCCCGGGCGTTTCGCACGCTGTCGAGTCGGTAGTGCGTCAAGAGATCAAAGAGCTCTTCGTTCTCCGCTGACTCCTCGCGCCGGAGGCGCCGCGCCGAAGTGAGGTTACGCCATATTGATTCGCGCTCCAACGCCGAGCGCCCCACGCGTACGTTGTCCACGACCGACAGGTCGCGCCACTCGCGCGGCGTCTGGAAAGTGCGAATGAGTCCCAATCTCGAAATGACGTCGGGCCGTCGTCCCACGAGCTCCTGACCGGCGAAGCGAACACTGCCCGAATCTGGTCGCTCGAAACCCGACACCAAGTCGATGAGACTGCTCTTGCCCGCGCCATTGGGACCAATGAGTCCCACGACCGAACCTTCACGGATGGTCATCGAGCATTCGGTGACGGCCACGACTCCACCGAATGTCTTGGAGATGTTTTCAACCTCGAGGAGCGACGCGCTCACGAGGCGACCTCGCCACCCGTCTCGGCCGTCGCGCTGGTGACTGCGTCGCCTTCAGTTGGCGAGGTTCGAAATAATCGTTCCGGCCACGACCGGCGAGCTACGGTGCCGTCATTTCCCAGCCGCTCGGGAAGAAGGCCACTCGGACGGAACTTGAGCATCAGCACGATGAGCAGGCCAATGAGAATCTGACGCAGCGCCGGTCCCAACTCGGGTCGCGCCGCCGGAGAGGGGATATACCGGGTCATCTCGACAAAACCCACGTAGACAACGAAGGTGCCGAGCACGACACCCTTGGGGTTGCCCCGGCCACCGACCAAGATCGCTGCGTAGAGGACGAAGATTTCAGTCGGCTTCCAGTCCAGGGGGTTGAACGCGCCGATGTAGGCCGCAAAGAGTCCGCCGGCGAGTCCCGCGAGTCCCGCGCCAAAGAGATAGGTGCGGTACTTCGCCCAAAAGACGTTGCGCCCATATACCGACGCGGCGCGCTCGTCGTCACGGACCGCCCGCACCATGCGACCAAAGGGACTGGTCGACAAGCGTTGGACGACGAGGTAGACGACAAAGAGCACCACGAGACAGAACCCGAGGAATAGATAGTGATAGCTGTTGTACGAGAGTCCGCCACCTAATGGATCGAAGAGCCCGTACACGCCGTTATAGCCATTGAAGAGTGGGGTGTAATTCTCCACTGCGTAGTAAATGGCCCAGACGGCGCCCAGGGTCGTAATCGAAAAGTGCACCTCACGAAGACTGCGTAGGGCAATGGCGCCCACCACCGAGGCGAAGGCGACGACCACGATGACCGCCAATACGACGGCAATGGGGTACGGCAGGTGCCAGCCCAAGATGTACACCACGGGAGCTTGGGGTTTTCCAATCGTCATGACCATGGTCATGTAGACGCCGAGGGCGAAGTACGCGTAGGCCGACAAGTCGAAGTCGCCCGCCCAACCCCAGATCATGTCAATGCCCAGCGCGAGTATCGCGAAGATTGAGGCCTCGGTCAAAATTGCGGTCCAGTACTGGAGCATCAGGCCCGCACCATTTGGGCCGAGCCGCGTACGAACATTCCGTTGGGCTTGAGCAGCAGCATCACCACTAAGAAGCCGAAGGCGATCACCAATTGGTACGCCGACGACACGTAGGTGCCAGCGATCGACATCACCAGTCCGAGCACGAGCGCGCCTCCCAGCGTCGCGTACGGCCGTCCGAGACCGCCGCCCACCGCGGCCGTGATGGAGAGCAAGAGGAATCCATTGCCAATCGAGGGAGAAATAGTTCCGACGGTCTCACCGTAGAGAAAGCCCGCGAAGCCCGAAATCGCGCCGGCGACGGCCCAGGTTTGCATTACCACCGCGCGAGCAGGAATACCGCTGACCTGTGACAGCTCGCGATTTTGTGATACCGCGCGAAGTGCTTTGCCCAGTCGCGTCCGCTGCAGTAACAAGTAGATGAGGATTGCCACGATGACCGCCGACACCATTACCTCGATCGTGAGCGTGGTCCAGAGGAAGGGACCCACGTGTAGAAGGTTCCCCTGCGAAAACGTGTACGACAGGCTGGCACCACCAAAGATGATGAGGAGCAAGTTCTGCAGCACTAAGGATGCACCGAGAGTCGCGATGAGCGTCGCGAGCGACTTTTGATTTCGGAAGCGTTCAATCACGACGAAGTTGATTGCCGTCGCCGCCAGCGAGCCGAAGATCGTTGCCACCAATGCACAGACGTAGATGCTCTGGTGGAACGTGGTCTCACTGACGTACGCGGCGAAGGCGCCGATAGTGAGAACTTCACCGTGCGCCAAATTCACCACTCGGCTGACGGCGTATTCGAGAGTGAATGCCACGGAAGACAGGGCGAGGATTGCCGCGACCGCCAAACCCTGCCCAAGGCTGATCCAGAAAATGCTCATGTCCCCCCGAACAATGTGGCCGGCACTAACGCAAAGATGACGTGATCATTTGGTGACGGGCCAAGTGATGACGAACGTAACACAACGTCAACAAGAAAGGTACGAATTCATTGGCGCCGCCACGAGTTTCATCTTCAAGAGCTGATCTTGGCGTGTCGCCGAGTCCAACCAAATTGGTCATGACGTGGTCCAACCAAATTGGTCGTGCGATACGAGACGTAGAACGAAGCCAACTAACCAGTGATCGGGGTTCTCGTTTCTCGAATCAACGTGCACGCGATCACTCAACTTGCGCGAGAGTTGCGGAGGAGCGCAGCGAAAGAACGAACGGTCGCGTGGAGCACATGACGTTGTGTTCGGCGAAGTACTTAGTTCTTCGGTGCACCCGCACCGCGAAATAGGTCAGCTCTCGTTTCAGAGCCTGTGACGTAAGATTTGCTCATGACCCCCAGCACTCGGTCAGCGTCGCCGCGCCGCGACGAACGCGGCGCCTCGCTGCTAAGTCTGCTGTTCGTGTTGATTATCCTCGGCGTTATGGCCGCTGCCACGGTCGGGGCATTGGACGGCACAGGGAGTAACACCCTTCCCACTACTCCTGGGGTGACCACATCCTCGACCGGAGAGGCTCCGAATGTGGCAGTCCCGGCTGCACTTCGAGCTACGTGCGTGGCCGACTACCAAACTTTGGCGATCGCTCTCCAGGTGTATAGCGCCCTTCACGGCGCGAACCCGATGCGGGGCACCTCGTGGGCGATCGGCATGGAGAGCGGATCGACGTTGCTGGAGTCGTGGCCCTCGGATCCGGGTCATTTCACGATCACCTGGGATGGCACGACACTGGGTGTCGTTCCGCAGCACGGCGTCTCCGCGTCGGGTTCACCGGGAAGCCAGCGCTCGACGAGCGGCTGTTACGCGTCGCTGAGTTAAGGAGTGAGTATCTTGATAACCCAATGAATGCCAGCGACTTACTCCTGGCGGCGATCGCGGTTCTGGTTCTGTGGGTGTGGTGGTTCTCCGGGAAATACGGTGGTCGCCACCGTGGAGGCCGGAGCATTCGTCGCGGAGCCAACTCACATTTCACCGTTGATGGTCACGCCAAAAAGGGCTACTCAAACCGTGAGGACGCGTTGGCAGAAGTGGCGAGGATCCACTTCAAGGACGGAGCAGCGATGGGCGCGTACCAGTGCGCGCAGTGCAAGTCGTGGCACGTGGGTCACGCCCGATCTCGACGCTAACGATGCGCTGAGAATATCGGGACCGTCATCTCGCCATCGACGCGCGCCACTGATGAGAACGCTTAATTCACTGAAAGGCACACCGGGTGTCGCGAGAGACAGCAGGTGTCTAGCCCTTACCAACCGTGAGACACTTACTCACGGCACCTGACCCGCCGGGACCGCTGATGAAGGTAATGCGGACGAAGTAGGCCATAGTCGTCGAGAAGGATCCGGCTTTCGCCGCTCTGCAGTTGGCTCTCGACAAATGAATCTCACCGTCGGCGATGGTGTCGAGAGCATTGGGCACCGATTGGGTGTGGGCCAACTTGGTGCAGCCGGCTCTGGTGTAGATCGCGGCCGTGAGCGTCGTGAGTCGAGTTCCGAAGTCCGTCTATTTGACCCGGGACCGTGAGCTGTTGATTCTGGGCGACGACAATTTTGGGGTGCCTGGAGGGGCGGGCTTGACCGTCGTCACGGTGGTCGTGGTGATCGGTGTCACGCTGGTGGTGATCGGTGTCACGCTGGTGGTGGTCGTGGACGACGCGGTGGTCGTGGAGGTGTCGATACCCCATACCAACTCACTGTTGCTACCTATCGCTGCCTTCACCGCCACTCCGTACGGTCGGCCGAAGATGGTTGCGTCCGCAACGTGCTCCACGTGTCGAAAGAGTGGAGGTGGATCAAACGCGAACTGGAAGGGTGGTCAGACTACCCACAAGCGGGGCTACGTAATGGTGTGGGCACCGAAACATCCACGAGCGGCCCGCAGCAGATACGTGTTTGAGCACATTCTGGTGATGGAAGAGAGCATCGGTCGCTGTCTAATTGAGGGCGAAACCGTCCGTCATTGAAATGGAGTCCGAAGCGATAACAGAATCCGGAATCTCGAGCTGTGGACACGTCCCCAACCGACGGGAATCCGCGTGCAAGACGCCATCGAATGGGCGCGCACCATTATCCAATTTTACGACAAGCCCGGGATGATTTCATCTCCAACGACCACCGAAGCGGACTTCGGTAATCCTTGGAGATGCTGGGAATCGAACCCAGGTCCGCCTGCTTTTTAGTGATCCTTCTCCGAGCGCAGCCCACAGGAAGTTGTCGAGATCACCACCACTGTGTGCTCCAGTAGTGATCCGTAGCTAGCTAAATTGTCCCGACGACACCACTAACGAGTGTTGAGGGTAAGTCCCACTTTTTTGACGCCCATAATCTGCGCCGCAGGACTGGGCACAGGTGAACGTTGCTGCCTAAGCAGCAAGCACAAGCTGAGGCTTGGCGTTTATTTTTGTTTCCGGCTCTTTTACGTGGTTCCGGAGACCACGGCTCGCTTCTCTCACCTCAACGTCAAACGTCGAAACCAATCATCCCCTCGTTCCGTCCAGTCAATATGGCTGGAAGGTAATTCTACCGCAATTATTGCAGGGCGGGTTCATGGGGTCAACGCAACGCTAGTTGAGTCAACCTTAAGGGATTGACCTAAGCGACGGGGCTGCGCGTGACTGCTCACCTGACCAATGAATTTCTTTCGCTGAAATACCTACACTCGTAGCCGACGGATGAACCAGAAGTTGACAGCGAGTAAAGCCCCAGCGACCGACAAGTACAAAATGCCGTCGCGCAACTGCAGATCCCAATATTCGCTATCGGCCACATATATCGCTACGTAGCGCAGATTCAACTTAGAAAGACAAATCATCTGGTTGTTGGGGTTGGCGTTGAGTGACGGCAGATTCTGGCAATTAGTCACGTCGTCTTCGAGACTGATCTCTTGACCTTTGTTGGGAATGCCACCACCAGGCGCAAGCGGCTCGTATCCGGAAAAGACAGACCACGAGTTGCTCGGTTGTTGACCAAAATTGATGACGTGCATGACGCCTTTTCGCACGGTGACTTTCACGCCAATATTTACGGTGTGAAGTGGAACGATTTTTGGGTTGATGTCTGTTTGGACGTACCACGAAAAGATCAACACTATGACGAGTGCACTCGCGAAGGTCCAGGCTGGCCGACGAACGACACCACCGAGGAGTGACGTTGCCACAAGAGCGAATATCGCGATGGCGACCATCAACCATCCATCAAAGAACAAGTGTGTTGGACGGACACGTGACCCGTAAGCGACCGCCTCGAACCACCACGAGTACGTGAAACTCAGAGGGATTGCAATAATGAGAAGCATTGCCAACTCGAGGGTGAACTTTGTCGACATCCACTTGCTGCGCGTGAGTGATTGGGTCCATGCCAATCGAACCGTCTTGTGCTCTACCTCACTAGCGATCAAATTGGTGCCGAGAATAATCGCCAGGATGACGGGAGCGATGGACAACCCAGCGAGATAACGATCAAAACCCTCAAGACGCATCAGTCGCGTATCCACATTGTGGCAATACACCAGATGTGGTGTCGAGCCGTACGTACCACTTAGGCATCGACCCGTAATCAAGGAATGCGAGAGTGATCGAATATCGACACCGTCGACGATTAGAACAATGATGAGGACAATCGTGAGTGCCACGACGACAAGGAAGAAAGTGCGAAGTATTCGCCACGCGGCCCAGGTCACGGTAGTACCCGTGTGTTCACTGGGGTTTCGACATGGTCGAGAAGGCCGTTGCGCACTCCCTGGCGAAGGTAGGCGAGGATTATCTCGTCGAGCGTCGGCTCACTGATCTGCCACGAGTCATCAACGATAGGCAAGTCCATCTTGACGAGGTGAGTGACCCCTCGTCCGCTGATGCGGGTGTCCATGATCGTGGTGCCATCGGGGAGTCGTGAATTGGAGGAGGTGGGGTCCGACAGAAATCGGTGGCTCTCGACGATGAAGTCCACGTCGTCACAAAGTGCGATGCGCGAGTGCGAAAGAATGACGAGATAGTCGCAAATCGACTCCACGTCACTGAGCGCGTGAGTCGAGAGGATGACCGATGATCCATTGTCCGAGACTTGGCGCATCAGTAAACGAAGGAGATCCTCTCTCGCCACCGGATCGAGAGCGGCCGCCGGTTCGTCAAGAATGAGCAATTCTGGTTTCTTCGCCAAACACATGGTGAGAGCCACTTGTGCCTGCTGTCCTCCCGACAGGGAATTCACCCGGTCGTTGAGGGAGATTCCCAGTTGATCCACGTACAAATGGGCAGCTTGCATGTCCCAGCCGGGATTTGCGTCGGCACCGAATCGAAAGAGTTCGCGCACTCGAAAACCTCGGTAGAGGGGTCGTTCTTGATCGAGATATCCAATCCGGCGAAGGAGATCCTCGTTGGATTTATGGGGGTCGTGGCCCAGAACTTCAATCGTTCCTGAGGTGGGCTGCGATAAGCCCGCTGCCAGGCGAAGAAGTGTGGACTTGCCAGCTCCGTTGGGTCCCACGAGGGCCACTACTTTTCCCTGGGGAATTGATACCGTGCAGTCGCGAAGTGCCCACTTGCGTCCAAATCGTTTGGATAAGGAATCAGCCTGCAGAACCCACTCACTCATGAGCGAACCTGCTCGTTGTGGTGAAGGAATTGTCGCAGCAAAGTGAGCATCTGGTCCTCGTCAAGTCCTGAGCGTCGAGCCAACTTGATCCATTGCTTGAGAGACTCCTCGACAACGTCGTGATCGGACTCTCGGGAGAGGGAATCGACGTCATGAGTAATGAAAGTGCCCAGCCCGAGACGTCCTTCAGCGATACCCAGATGCTCGAGTTCGCGGTACGCACGGTGCACGGTGTTGGGATTAATGGTCACTTGAGTGACGACGTCTCTCACGGAGGGTAGTTGGTCGCCTCCACGAAGTTGGCCTAACTTAACTGCGTGTCGTACCTGATCAACGAGTTGGCGATAGGGAGCAACGCCGCTTCGAGAATCAAGTCGAAAATAAATACTTGGTCGCTTGTCTTCCATGTATTAGTACACTAGTACACCTGAAATTGAACTGCGGGTATTTACTTCAGACAAATCGAGCAATGACCAAGGCGTGGGCACGGTTCGAACGAGGGCACCACATCCCAGTGACAGTTCGGGGAACGATCCCGTGGCCATACCGGGGGTCGTGGAGTTGGCGCCCGAACGACTGGCCACCCAGAGGTTTTCGCCCGAGATCGCGAAGGCCGACAGCATGCCGAAGTAGTAAGGCCCATTGGTATTGCGCGTGTACCATCTCGGCTTGCCGCTGGTCGCTGACAACTTGGCCCCATGGGACTGGTCCCCATGGGGCTAGCGACGTAGATGTTGTCACCAGAACTGATCATCGCTGAGGGGGCGCCGAAACCGTAGCTGGTCCGTGAGTCGGTTTTGGTGGCGAGAACTGCTCCACTAGTTGAAACCGACGAGAAATTATCAGCCGAATTTTTCTGCGTTTCGAATACTTCGGGCAATCTCGCGGTTGGCGTCGCGTTCGGCGATGGCTTGACGGCGGTCGTGCTGCTTACGTCCCTTGGCCAGGGCAATCTCAATCTTGGCGCGCCCGTCTTTGAAGTACATCTTGAGCGGCACGATGGTGAGTGGTTGCGTCTTGGTCCTGTCCACCAATCGGATCAACTCGTGGTGATGCACTAGCAGCTTACGTTTGCGGTCAGGGTCGTGGCTTCCGAATCCGACGGCGAAGACCCACGGGGGAATATGCGACTGGAACAACCAGAGTTCCCCATCGTCCACGCGGGCGTAGGCCTCGGTGATTTGAGCCTTGCCTTCGCGCAACGACTTCACTTCGGACCCGGTGAGGACCAGGCCACATTCGAGGGTCTCGAGGATCTCGTAGTCGTGGCGGGCGCGACGATTCGAGGCGACCACGCGGTCGCCGTTCGCTACTTCGGACTTCGCCTTCGCGCGGCGCTCCTGCATTTGCTTGGCTCGAGCCATGAGTCCAGCGTACCGAGAGCGACGGGCGAATCGTTTCACTATCGTGGCTTCGTGCTCACCCTTACTTCTGACCAACGCGACGCGATGGTCGCCACCTGTATCCGTGCGCTGCCCGACGAAGGATGCGGGCTCTTGTTAGGCACTCGCGATGGAGTTGTCTCTGACGTCATACCCAGTCCCAACATCGCCGCGTCGGCCAAGATCTACGAGATCGACCCTAAGGTGCTGCTGCGGACCTTTCGACGTGCTGACGACGAGGGCCTCGAGGTCCTGGGCGTCTTTCACTCCCACACGCATTCGCCGGCCTACCCGAGCCCGACCGATATTCGCCAGGCTCCCGACCCGGGTTGGCACTACGTGTTGATTTCCCTGGCGACGGTGCGAGCGGATGTGCGCAGTTATTCGGTGGTGGACGCGCAAGTGACCGAGGAAAATGTCCGCCTCGAATGGGTCACGGGCCCCCGCGCTAACGATTAAAGTTGACTTGGTTAGTCAGGAATCAACTTTTCGTCGAAAGAGAACATATGTCGGCATTGCTGCGCATTCCCACCGTCTTGCGTCCCGCCATGGGCGGCGAGGCGTCAATCACGGTGGAGGGACCGACCATTGGTGCCATCCTTTCTCAGGTGACTTCGCGTTACCCGGCCGTCAAGGGCCAGCTTCTCAACGCCGACGGCACCCTGCACCGATTCCTCAACGTCTACGTGAACGACGACGACGTGCGTTACTTGGGTGGCCTTGACGCACCCGTGGCCGATAGCGATGAGATCACGTTGCTTCCTGCGGTGGCCGGGGGAGCCTGGTAGTGACGCGCTACGCGTCGGTTCTCGACCTCATAGGTCAGACGCCCATCGTGGACGTGAGCGCACTCTCGCCCAAACCCAACGTCACCATTCTCGCCAAGCTCGAAGGACGTAATCCCGCCGGTTCGGTTAAGGACCGCGTCGCTCTCTCGCTCATTGACGCCGCCGAAACCGACGGTCTCTTGGTACCGGGCAAGCCCGACCAGATTTTGATCGAACCCTCATCGGGCAATACCGGCATCGCCCTGGCGATGGTGTGTCGACTGCGCGGATATCATCTCAAGGTCGTCCTGCCCTCCAACGTCTCTCCCGAGCGTCGTCAATTGCTGCTCGCCTGGGGCGCGGAGATCATTGACTCTCCCGGCTCCGAAGGTTCCAATGGTGCGGTTCGCCTCGCCCAGCGGCTCTCGAGTGAGCACCCCGAATGGATCTTCCTCTACCAGTACGCCAATCCCAACAATCCCCTGGCGCACTATCGCACCACGGGTCCCGAGATTTTGAATGACGTCCCCGAAATCACCCACTTCGTCGCGGGACTCGGCACATCGGGCACTCTGATGGGCGTCGGGCGCTATTTGAAGGAGCACAGGCCCGGCACGCAGGTGTGGGCCATCGAGCCGCCGAGCGGCGAGATGGTGGATGGACTACGCAATCTCGACGACGGTTACATCCCACCGATCTTCACCGACAATCACGGGGCCGAGATGCTCGACCGCAAGGTGGTGGTGCGCCCCAAGGAATCGATTGAGTGGACGCGGCGAATGACTGAGGTCGGTCTCTTCGTGGGCATTTCTTCGGGTGCCATTATGGCCGGCGCGGTCAAGTGTGCGTTGCTTGTTCCCGATGATCAGACGGCGACGATCGTGACCATCGCTTGCGACGACGGATGGAAGTACCTCTCCACTGGTGCGTGGAGCGACGATATCGATGAAGTCGTTGAGCGAGCGAAGAAGATCATCTACTTCTAGTTTCGCTGAATCCCGTATTCGTCGATATCGATTCCGGCACCGACATTGAGAAGGAGCGGCAGGACGTTGGCATCGAGGTGCCACCCGAGCAACGGTCGTTACCGGGCACGTCTACGTGGTCAACCTCTACCATCTGGCGCAGTCCCTGGGGTGAAAGTCGACGCCCGTTTCATCAGTGAAGTCGGGCACGACGCTCGGATGCGCGCCGCAACCCTCTCGCGGCTTCTCGATCTCGGCCAGCACTGCAGCAAACGTCGATTCGCGTGGCAAAAGCCGATCAAGAATCTGTGCGATCTGCTTATCCCGGGTGAACAGCGGGTGGTCGCATTCGATCCGCCACGAGTGGTGGCGTGGTGACAACGTGGCGAGCGATTGATCGCCCGTGACCTTGGGGGAGTCAGGCTTCACCCCAGTTGCCTCGTGATGTCGTCAGCGGTCGTCTCAAGATTCCAAATGTCGAAAGAGGACCCTGGCTTCGTACGCATCTCTCAATCGCAGGGAGTGCGCGACCCCACTCAGATTTCTCCACTACCGTTGTCGGTCGAAAGATCTTTGAGGAGAACCATGACTGAATTTCGTATCGACGGACGCACACCTGACCAGGCGCGACCGCTGTCGTTCGAGCGTGATTTCACCGAGATGGCGTTGGGATCGGTTTTGGTGAGTTTCGGTCGTACCCGTGTGCTCTGCACCGCGTCGGTCCAGGAGGACGTACCTCGCTGGCTTCGCGGCTCGGGCAAAGGCTGGGTCACCGCCGAGTATTCGATGTTGCCAGGCTCGACGCCCGACCGAGCGACTCGCGAAGCCGCCAAGGGTAAGCAGTCGGGCCGCACCCAGGAGATTCAGCGACTAATTGGGCGATCACTTCGCACCGTGACACGCCTCGAGGCGATGCCCGAGGTGTCGATCACTGTCGACTGCGACGTTCTGCAGGCCGACGGCGGTACCCGCACCGCGTCGATCTGCGGCGGTTTCGTCGCGCTGCACGATGCGCTGACGCGCCTAGTGCAGCGCGGAGTGATCAAGGAGCATCCGCTGACCGACCTCGTTGCCGCCGTTTCGGTGGGAGTCGTCGGGGGAGTGCCGATGTTGGACTTGCCCTACGAAGAGGACAGCCGCGCCGACACCGACATGAACGTGGTCATGACTGGCTCGGGTGGCTTCGTCGAGGTGCAGGGAACGGCCGAGCTGGCTCCCTTCTCCCGCGATGAACTCGATGTCCTGCTGGAGTTGGCGGCCGGTGGCATCAGTCTGATTCACGCCGCGCAGCGCGAGGTCCTGTCGGTCGCTCCGGCCCCTCGCCCGTGACGACGTTCGTCCTCGCCACGGCGAATCCTCACAAGACGGAGGAAATGCGCGCGGTCCTGGGCGAGTTGGGCATTCAACTATTACCGCGACCGAGCGACCTGCCCGACGTTGAAGAGAACGAAGTGACTCTGGAAGGCAACGCCCTGCTAAAGGCGCGAGCGTTGGTGCACGCAACTGGTCACGCCGCCATCGCCGACGATACGGGACTCTTTGTCGATGCGCTCAGTGGGCGTCCGGGTGTCTTCAGTGCCCGCTACGCGGGGGAGAACGCGACGTACGATGCGAACGTCGCCAAGTTGCTGGGCGAACTCGTCGACGTCCCCGCTATCGATCGGGGAGCGAGTTTTCGCACGGTGATCGCCGTGGCGTACCCGTCGGGAATGTCGATGTGCGTGGAAGGAGTCCTCGAGGGTCGCATCACTACTGCACGCCGGGGAGAGAACGGTTTTGGTTACGACCCCGTCTTCGAGCCGACGAGTGCCGGCGGGCGCACATTGGCGGAACTTTCCTCGCGGGAGAAGAACGAAAACTCGCACCGCTCACGAGCGTTGCGCTCCTTAGTCGAGGTTCTAGGAACGTCGTCGTGAAACTCTCACACCCTTAGGCTGGAGGCGTGACGCGAGCCGAGGTAGCCATGTTCCCCATGGGGATGGTTGTCTTTCCTCACCAGGTCGTTGGCTTGTGCGTCTTCGAATCTCGCTACCAGCAACTCCTTGATGACGTCTTGGACTCCCAGCTCTTTGGTACGTGTCTGATTGCGCGAGGTTCTGAAGTCGGCGGGGGCGACGAGCGAACCTTCGTCGGCACGATGTTGAAGATTCGTGGACAGCAGCGTATGGCCGACGGCAAGATTCTTGTGGTCGCCGAAGGGATGTCCTGCTTCGCGATTGAAACCTGGCTGGCCGACCGACCCTATCCCCGTGCAATTGCCGAAGAGCGGTGCTGCGACGACGTGATGATTGACCCTGACCTGTTGCGTTTGGCCGAGACGTCGGTGCGTGCACTGCGCCACCTGCAGAGTGAAGTGGCCACCGAAGAGGTCTTCGCCACCAATTGCTCGATGGCCGAAGACCCGTGGATACGCAGTTGGCAACTGTGCTCGATGACGCCCATGGCGCTGCCTGATCAGTTCAAGGTGATCTCGCTGAGTGATCCCAACGAACGCTTGCGTCTGCTGGCGGAGATTTGCTGTGAGCGCTACGGCGACTACGAGCGCATGCTCAACGTCGACTACCACTCGCCCTTCGCCTGAGTCGTTAGCGCAGTTCGAGCAAGTCGACGACGAAAATTAGCGTCTCGCCCGGAGCGATGATGCCCCCGGCGCCGCGGTCTCCGTATCCCAGGTGCGAGGGAATGACGAGTCGACGGCGTCCACCAATCTTCATGCCCTGTACGCCCTGGTCCCAGCCCTTGATTACGTTGCCGGCACCCAGCGGAAAGGCGAAGGGTTCGTTGCGGTTCCATGAAGCGTCAAATTCCTCGCCACTGGTCACGCCGACGCCCACGTAGTGGACGACGGCGGTTTGACCAGTGGAAGCTTCGGCACCCGTGCCGACGATGATGTCCTCGATGAGCAATTCGCTAGGAGTGTCTCCGAGGTGTGGTTCGACGAGTGGCCTGTCCGACATGGTGCTCGAGCTTAGTAGCGACGCTCGCGGCCACCACCGACAACGCGGACGTTGCGAGCTTCACGGCCCTTAGGGCCCTGCGCCTCTTCGAAGGTGATCTTCTGACCTTGGCTGAGGGACTTGAAGCCGTCGCCTTGGATGCTCGAGAAGTGAATGAAGAGGTCGTCGCCCTTGTCATCGCTAGCGAAGCCGAAGCCCTTGGAGTCATTGAAGAAGCTCACGGTCGCTTCGCGGTTGCCCGACTTGGACGCCGCGCCGGCGAAACTGCGCTCGGGACGCGGTGCACGCTCATTGCGGTCCGCGAAGGGACGCTCGGTACGAGGACCACGTTCGTTGCGGTCAGAGAAGCTGCGCTCGGGACGCGGTGCACGCTCCGTGAAGTTGCGCTCACCCGTCGGACGGTCGCGACGCTCAAAGGAACGCGGTCCGCGCTCGCGCGGTGCGGGACGCTCGCTGCGGCCCTTGCCTCCACGGTCGTCAATACGCTCGGACGCCACGGCGTCGTCAACGGCACCGAGGCGAATTGCCGGGGCGTCCTCACGAGACTCGATGGACATCGGAATTCCGAGTGCGCGCTGTAGGCGCTTGACCTGACCAATCGCATCTTCGCCCACCAGGGAGATGACGGCACCAGTGGCGCCGGCACGGCCGGTGCGGCCCGAGCGGTGCAAGTAGTCGGTGGCCTGCGCCGGTGGGTCGTAGTGCACGACAACCGGCAAGAGGTCAATGTGGATACCGCGAGCGGCGACGTCAGTCGCGACGAGCACCTTGATCTGTCCGCTCTTCACGCTGCGCAGCGCGCGCTCGCGCTGGGCCTGGGTGCGGTCTCCATGCAGCGGGACGGCACTGATGCCGCGCTCTTCGAGCTGACGAGCCAAACGGTCCGCGCCGTGCTTGGTCCGAGTGAAGATGATGGCGCGCTCGTATTCTTCGATGATGTCGGCGGCGAACTGGGGACGCTGGTCGCGCGGCACGCGCCAGAAGTAGTGGTCAACGTCGTTGGGGGCTTCTTCGCCGACCACGTCGTGAATGGCGGCGTTATTGGTGAATTCCTTGACGAGTGACTTGACGTCGGGGCCCATCGTGGCCGAGAACAACATCACGTGGCGGTCACGCGGGGTGGCGCTCATGATGCGGCGAACGGCGGGCAAGAAGCCCATGTCGGCCATGCGGTCGGCTTCGTCGACGATCACGGTCGTGATCTCGGAGAGGTCAAAAGCACCCTGCTCGAGCATGTCCTCGAGGCGGCCGGGGCACGCGACGACGACGTCAACGCCGAAGTTGAGGGCCTTGCGCGCCACGTTGTACGAAGTACCGCCGTAAATGCAGATGACGCGGCGACCACGGTCGTCGGTCAAGTTAGCGAGTTCCTTCTGCACCTGGGCAGCGAGCTCACGGGTGGGAACGAGGACGAGGCCGAGGGGCTTGCGCGGACGCGCCTTGCCCAGACGAGCCATGAGGGGAAGGCCGAAGGCGAGGGTTTTCCCCGAACCGGTGACGGCTTTTCCGACGACGTCGCGTCCGGCGAGAGCGTCGGGAAGAGCGGCCTCCTGGATGGGAAACGCTTCGGTAATACCGCGCTCGGCGAGGCGCTCGACAAGGTTCGACGGCACGCCGAGGTCGGCAAAGGACATGGACATATGACTCCTACAAGTTGAGATGAGCCCAACTCGATATGTCACAGTCGAATCGGCTCCACCGCGAAATGCGGCACAGACAGCGAATGCAACGCTAGCAGGTCCCGCTACTCAATGCCACAAATGTTTGATTCGACCTCGCCCATCGCGCGCAGATACCTGCCATCTGCGGTCGATCGCAACGAATTCGATCGGTGTCGCCGAATCGTTTGGGCCAGAACATTTGCTGCTTCTCGCGTGCCAGCGAGTGCACCTAGGAAGTTAATCGTGTGGTAGCGAGCTTGAGTGCGACGAGCGCCATGATGACGCCGATGACGATGTCGAGCACTCGCCACGTGGTCGATCGCGACATGAATCGTGACGCGAGTCGCGCACCAAATCCGAGACTCGAGAACCAGGCCACCGACGCGATAGCCGCGCCCAGCCCGAAGAACCAGCGAAGGTGCCCGTATTGATTGCCAATTGACCCGAGCAGCAACACGGTGTCCAGGTACACGTGAGGATTGAGGAACGTCAGGGCCAAGGTCGTGGACACCACCGAGGCTCGACTCACGCTGTTCGTTTCAGTGGGAAGGAGAACTCCCGGGTGCAGGGCACGGCGAAACGACGTGAACGCAAAATACGAAAGATAGGCCACTCCCACCCAGCGAAAGATCTGCAGGACCGCGGGTGCGGAACGAATTACGCTGCCGAGACCACCAATGCCCACCGCAATCAACGCGACGTCCGAAGCAGCACAGAGGCCAACGATGAGCGCGACGTAACTGCGAGAGAGTCCCATGCGCAGCACGTACGCATTCTGTGCCCCAATGGCAATAATCAGTGACAGGCCGGTGAGGAAACCGGCCACCAGAGCGCCCACCGAACCAGTCTCTCATCGTCAATACGCCGCGTCGAAAGTCGAGGGAGCAATCTCGCTGAATTCCCCGTCGAGGGCTGGCGGCGTCGTTGGCGCCCCAGTGGATTCGCCGCGTCCGGCGGGAGGTAGTGCCGACGGATTTTGGTGCGGGCGGAGGGACTCGAACCCACACTCCGAAGAACTGGTACCTAAAACCAGCGCGTCTGCCAATTCCGCCACGCCCGCCGACTTATCGAGTCTAGGCCTTGATGGGTCCGCGTTGAAGGGAAGTCACAGTAGATTAGACGCATGATTAACTCCTCAATGCCGGACACCTTCGGTACCAACGATCTCAACCAGCGCCTCCTGCGCGAACGAATTGTCTTTTTGGGCTCTCAGGTCGACCAGAGTGCCGCCAACCGCATCTGCGCCGAATTGCTCCTTCTCGAAGCCGAAGATCCGGGTAAGGACATCAGCCTCTACATCAACTCGCCCGGCGGATCGGTCACTGATGGTCTGGCCATCTACGACACCATGCAGTACGTGAACTGCGACATTCGCACGATCTGTGTCGGCATGGCCGCGTCCATGGGTCAGTTCCTGCTGTGCGCCGGAACCAAAGGCAAGCGCTTCTCGCTACCGCACAGCCGCATTCTGATGCACCAGCCCTCGATGGGTGGCATGCAGGGCCAGGCGTCGGACATCGCGATTCAAGCCGAGCAGATCGTCTACATGAAGACGATGCTGGCCGAGCGTATCTCCTTTCACACGGGGCAGTCCCTTGAGCGCATCGATGCCGACTCCGATCGCGACCGATGGTTCACGGCCCAGGAAGCTCTGGAATACGGGTTCATCGACGCAGTTATCGATCGATCCGCGCTGCGCCAAGGGGTGTAATGGAAGACCCCACCTCGTCAGAGGCGGTTCACGAGGGTCTCTCGCACGCACCACTACGCGTGATGAGCGCGCGCGTGACGTTGGGTACGCGACTGGTCAATCTACGCAGTCGCCGCGAGCTCCTGCACAATCTGATCATCTCGGACATCCGCATCAAGTACAAGGGTTCCGCCTTAGGGCTGTTGTGGTCCATGCTCAACCCGGCCTTCACGCTAGGTATCTACTACCTCGTCTTCTCGGTGGTCTTGAAGAACGGCTACCCCAATTACGTGATCTTCCTGTTCTCCGGGCTGATTGTGTGGAACATGTTCCAAAATGCCGTGTTCTCGGCCACTGGCGTCATCGTGGATCGGGCGGGACTGGTGAAGAAGGTGTCGTTCCCACGAGAAATCCTGCCGCTAGCGAGCGTGGGCTCAGCGGTTATCTACTTCCTCATTCAACTCGTCGTATTGATTATCTTCTTGTTCGCCTTTCAACACGCGCCCGAGTGGAACATGCTCGAAATCTTACCGATCACTTTCGCGAATCTCTATCTCTTCGCGGCGTCGGTGTCGATCGTCATGGCTGCTTTCACGGTCTACATGCGTGACATGAAGCACTTGATGGAAGTTCTGCTGCAGTTGTGGTTCTGGACTTCGCCCGTGGTCTACTCCTACTCGCATTCCTTGGCGGTTCAACTGCACACGCACCATCTGACGTTGTTCTACTTCATGAATCCCATGGCGCTCATGGTATTGACCTTCCAGCGAACTTTCTACGTCTCGACGTACGTGCACAACACGTTGGCGCCGCACGCCTATTTTCAAATGCTCCCGTCGTGGGCGCCGTCGTCCTTTCTTTATCTCAACCTGGTGATGTTGGCCATCATGGTCGGCCTGTTCTTGATTGCCCTCACCATCTTTGGTCGACTCGAGGGCAACTTTGAATCGGAGCTCTAAATGAAGACGACGGTAGTTGACGTCGCCGACGTGTCGAAGTCGTTCAAGATTCACTACGAACGTCATCAATCCTTGAAGGAACGCCTGCTACATCCCCGGACGGGCCACTCTGAGGATTTTTCGGCGTTGGCCGACATCTCCTTCACGATGGAAGAGGGCGAGACGGTGGGGATCATTGGCCACAATGGGTCGGGGAAGTCCACGTTGCTGAAGTGCATCTGCGGGGTTCTGCAGCCCACGTCGGGTGAAATTCGCCTACGCGGCTCATTGGCCGCGCTACTCGAACTCGGCGCCGGATTCCAGTTAGAGCTTTCGGGCCGCGACAACGTCTACCTCTATGGCACCATGCTGGGTTTTTCGAAGAAGCGAATCGATCAGATATTCGACGACATCGTGGCGTTCTCCGAGATTGAGCACTTCATCGACACGCCCGTCAAGTTCTATTCGAGTGGCATGTACGTGCGCCTGGCCTTCGCCGTGGCGGTCAACGTCAATCCGGACATTCTGGTCATTGATGAAGTGCTAGCGGTGGGGGACGAGCGCTTCCAGGCCAAGTGCATCGACCGCATCCGACGATTCCAGCAAGAAGGTCGAGCGATTCTTCTCGTCACTCACTCGGCCGACCAGATCCGCGCGCTGGCGAGTCGCGCCATCGTGCTCGAGTCGGGCCACATGATCGCCAACGGGGACGTCGCCGACTCCCTGCGCATCTTCCGCGAGCATCTCCTCGGTGACACGCCGTCCAACGAGGCTAATGAGCACCACAGCGCTGACGTGCACATCGACTCGGTGACGACGCCCACCGGTTCGTTTGACGTGCAGAGTGGCGCCAGCATGCATTTCGACGTGCACATCACCTCGGCCACCGCCTACAGCGGCAACTTCGTGCTCGAGATCTTCACTCGCGCGGGGGTGCTGGTGAGTCGCTCCGACTCTCAGGGTGCGCCCATCAACTTGCGCCCGGGGCACAACTCGATTGGTATTGACCTGCCGAACATTCCTCTCCTCGACGGCGTCTTTGACGTGAACGTCGGTGTCGTCGACCCGCGCGGATCCAACGTCAAGGCGTGGGGTGAGAAAGTGGCGACTCTGCAAGTCACTTACGGGGGCCGTCAGGGCGGCTTGGTGGAACTCGACGCCACCATTCGTCAGAACTAGTTCTTCTCGACGCGCACGCGTCGTTTTACCGAGTGGTCGGGTGAGTGTTGCTGAAGTCCCACGCCACGTCGGCGACTTGCGCGCCGAAGTCGCGGTCCACCATTTCGCTGGCTTGGGAATTGGGCACGGCTGGCGAGAACAGGTATCCCTGGGCCAGCGCGCAACCGAGGCCCACCAGGCGCACGAACTGGTCACTCGTCTCGACGCCCTCAGCGAGCATCGTGACATTGAGGTTGAGGCCCAGGGTCACGATGGCTTCGAGCAACGTGGCGTCTCGGGGACTGGCGCTGGCTAACTGCACGAAGGACTGGTCGACTTTGATAATGCGAGGATTGATCTTCGCCAAGTACGACAGCGAGGAGAAGCCCGTGCCAAAGTCGTCCAGAGCGACGCCGACGCCGATGCGCTCCAGGCGGCTCAGGGTGTTCATGGTCTCACCGAAGTTGAAGATTGCCACACCCTCGGTGATCTCGAGGACCAACTTCGATGCCGGCAGTTGGTGAAATTCCAGGGCCGCCTCGATGAGGGGCACCAGATTGGATGAGTGGAATTGCTTGGCCGATAAGTTCACGCAGACGAAGGGCGCCTCGGCGTCGGGTGATTCCCTGGACCACGCGCTCGCCGCGGCGACGGCCGATTCGATGGCGAGAACGCCGATATCGATGATGAGTTCGCTTCGCTCGGCGAGTGGGATGAACTCACTCGGCGGCACCCATCCCCGCTTGGGGTGATACCAGCGGATGAGACCTTCAAAGCCCACCACCCTGGCGTCGGGCAGGCGCACGATGGGTTGGAAGTAGAGCTCGAGTTCGCCCTGGGCCAGGGAATTGCGTAATTCCTGGATCAACATGAAGCGGTGGCTGGCCTCCTCGTGCATCGAAGGTTCGTAGAGAGCGAACGAGCCGCGGTGGTGGCGCTTGGCCTCGTAGAGGGCCACGTCGGCGTTCTGCAAGAGGTCGATGTCGTCCGAATCGTCGGCGCCCCACACGACGACGCCGACAGTGGCGTGCTGTTCGATGGCGATGGCGATGTCGAGAAAGTGAAAGGGCGTCTCGAGGGCGGCGAGGAGGCGCCGGGCGACACCCTGCACGTCGCTGATTGATTCGAGACCCTCAGCCAAGTAGAGGAACTCGTCGCCACCGAAGCGGCACAGCGTATCGGCCGGTCGCGTCACGGCTTCGAAGCGGCGCGCGACGCCAATGAGCAATTCGTCGCCGATGAGGTGTCCCTGGGTGTCGTTGACTCCCTTGAAGTCGTCGAGGTCGAGCAGAAAGAGCGCGTTGAGTCCGCCGCGACGCTTGACACTGGCGCGGGCCTTGGTCAACTGGGTCTCCATGAGCGAGCGATTCGCCAAGCCGGTAATGGAGTCGAAGAGGGCCTGGTGCGAGAGCTGCGCGGTGAGTTTGCGCTCTTCGGTGATGTCGCGTTCGGAGAAGACGAAATACAAGATATTGTCGTCGGCGTCACGCGCGGGGGAGCGTGAGACCTCGACCTCAATGACCTGTCCGTCCTTACGCAGGTAGCGCTTGACGTAGCGCACGTGATCGGCCTCGCCACTCATCACGCGCTGGTGGGTCGCTTCGGTGAGTCCGATGTCGTCGGGGTAAGTAAAGGGAGTGGAGTCTTGGCCCATGAGTTCGGCACGTGAGAAGCCCACCATCTCACAAAAAGCATCGTTCACCGCCAGGATGTGGTCGTCGGCGTCGGCGAAACTCATGGGAGCCATGTTCTCCTCGAACGCGAGGCGGAATCGCTCCTCGACGGCCTGGAGTCTCGTGAGGTATTCGTTTTGTTCGGTGACGTCACGACCGTTGATGATGATCCCGTGGATCGAGGGATCGTTGAGCAAGTTGGTGCACACCACCTCGAGTTGGCGCACGTCGCCCGACGGCGATAGGGTGCGAATTTCCTGACGCGCCGACGTGCCGGGTGTCTGGATCACCTCGGCGAAGAAGCGGAGGTTCTTCTCCAAGTCGTCGGGGTGCAGGTAGAGGCGCGCCTGAGTGCCAGCGGCGTCTTCAATCGTGACGCCGAAGACTTTCTGGGCAATGGGGTTTCCGTAGACGACGAGGCCTTGGGCGTCGATGATGGCGATGAGGTCGGTAGTGCTCTGACCAATGGCCTCGAGCATGGAGAAGTGCTCGGCGTCCCCGATGATCTGCGCCGCATCCGTTCTTGTAGGGGTCACGCCGTCGTCGGCCGGCGACGCTGATGCGTCAAGGAGTGACGGGTCGTTATCGTTCGCCTGCATACGCCGTCACCACCTCTTCTTTTCGCCGGAGTAATGCCCGCATCGGGCGCGATTGCTTCATTTGGTAGTAAACGGTTGGGCGTTTGTTCGATTGTTGAGAATTGGAAATAAATCGACAAAGTGCACACATCGTCACTTTCGGCATCACCGAAGGTGATTATTCGTCGTGGGCCCGGTTGCGATTCTCGTCGGCGAGACGCGGGTACGCACGCAGCGCCCCCCATCGGCCCATCTTGCCCGCGTCAAAGGGATATGTCGCTCCCGCCAGCAAGTGGCGGTCGCCGCGCGAGTTGCCGTAGGCGTAGATGACGGGTTCTTGGGAATAATTCCGTGCGGCAATCCACTCGTTGAGTCGCCGCATCTTCTCGGTGCCACGGCAGTTTTTTCCGAGGTAACTGCCCGTCAACTTCCCGCGAGCGTCGACGGCCAAACGCGTGCCCAGCCCCCCCGTGATCTCGAACTGCTCGACGAGGATGTCGACGTAGATCTGCGGGGAGGCCGAGACGAGGACGACATCGTGACCCTGGTCGCGGTGCCAGTTGAGGCGCGCGAGCACGTCGCGGCGGCCCTCTCGCTGGAGATGGTGCAGGATGAACTCTCGCGAAGCGACGGTGACTTCTTCGAGGTCGCGACCGCCCAGGACCGCTTGGAAGAGACGTTCCTTGGCCGAGTCGGCCCAGTGGCCCGATCGTAGTGCTCCGACGATCAAGGGCACGAGCAGGGGCATCGCGGCGCGCGCGACAGTTGAGTCGCCTGCGACGAGGCGCAACCAGTGAACAACGCTGCCCCCCTCAGTCAAGGTGCCGTCCAGATCGAATGCGGCGATGATGGGGGCATTGAGCATTCCCCTAGTTTCACAGGAAATGACCACCCCGAAAGTGAGTAACCTACAAATCAAATGGAGATTTCCAACAATTCAAAAAAGATGATTAGACTTAAGAGAGTTCAGTCGAGGGACTGACGTGTTCATACAAGGAGCAAAAATGGCGATTCGCCTTGGCGACGTGGCCCCGGACTTCACGGCGCAGACCACGGAAGGTACCATCAATTTTCACGAATGGCTCGGCGACGGCTGGGGCATCCTGTTCTCGCATCCCAAGGACTTCACTCCGGTGTGCACCACGGAGCTCGGCGGCTTTGCCAAGCGCAAGGCTGACTTTGACGCGCGCAACACCAAGATCATCGGCCTCTCGGTTGACGACGTGGCCTCGCACAACCAGTGGAAGTCCGACATCGGCGAAACCCAGGGAGCGGAGCTCAACTTTCCGTTGATCGGTGACGAGAACCACGCGGTCGCGGACCTCTACGATATGATCCACCCCAATGCGAATGACACTTTGACGGTGCGCAGCGTCTTCATTATCGGTCCGGACAAGAAGGTCAAGCTGACCCTCACCTACCCGGCCTCGACGGGTCGCAACATTGATGAGATCGTGCGAGTGCTCGACTCATTGCAACTCACCGCCAGCTACTCGGTGGCGACACCGGTCAACTGGACCAACGGCGGCGACGTTATCATCGCCAACTCGGTGAGTGACGAAGAGGCGCAGACGAAGTTCCCAAAGGGCTTCACCAAGGTCAAGCCCTATCTGCGTACCACCCCGCAGCCCAACTTGTAGTCACCATCGCCCGCCGCGCTCCGAAGTGGCGCGGCGGGCGATGTGCTGTGCGGACTTAAAAATTCTCGTGGGCCAGCGCCTCGCGCAGTTCGCGCTTCAACACCTTGAGTTGGGCGTTGCGCGGTAGGGCGAAGGGGCGCAAGTAGAACCGCGAGGGCATCTCGAAAGTGGCGACGCGTGGCTTTAAGAATGCGGCGACGTCCTCCACGCTGGCGAGGCCCTCTTGGCGCAACACGATGACCGCGACCACTTCTTCACCGTCCACTTCGTGGGGCAGGCCAATGACGGCGCACTCGGCGATGGCCGGGTGTTGGGTCAACTCGGCTTCGACGACCGAGGGATAGACGTTCCCGCCCCGGTGGATGATCATGTCCTTCGATCGATCCACGATGAAGACCAGACCAACGTCATTGACGCGCGCGATATCGCCGGTGCGCACCCAGCCGCGCGAGAAGCACTGAGACGTCGCTTGAGGCTTGTGCCAGTAACCGCGAACGATATTGGGACCCTTCACCCACAGTTCGCCGGCTTCGTTCGTCGCGCAGCAACTTTCGGGAGTGGGCACGGCGTCATCGAAGGATTCGGGAACGATGGCGATCTCGCACACCGGTACGACGAGCCCGCAACTGGTGGGGTTTTCGAGGTATTGCTGGCCACTGATCTGAGCCACCAGCGCCGACGTCTCGGTGAGTCCGTAACCATTGCTCGCCAACGCGCGCGGCAGGGCACCCTTGATGCGCGCGGGCAAGTCCTCGGGAACCGGCGCGCCGCCGTAACTCACGGAACGCACGCTCGAGAGGTCGAACTTCTTGAAGTCGGGGTGGGCGAGGAGTTGCAGCACGATGGTGGGAACGCCACCGATGGTGGTGATGCGTTCACGCGCAATCAGCGCCAGCGCGCGACCGGCGTCGAAGTGTCGCATGGTGACGATCGTCCCGCCACCCGCAGTGTGCGCGACGAGTCCCGCCAACGCGCCGGTCACGTGAAAGAGGGGGATATTGAGCAAACTGATCTCGCGCGCGGCCTTGTAGTCAATCCCGGCCGAGAGATCACGGCACTCGTTGGCAAAGCCCAGCGACATGACGCTCACCACGGAATTGCGATGTGTCGCGACGGCCCCCTTGGGTTTGGACGTCGTGCCCGCGGTATAGAAGATTGTCGCGTCGTCGTCGGGCGAAATGATGACGTCGGGCAATGTCGCCTCGGGGTTGATGGGACCAAGGAACTCCTCGTAGTCCTTCAGAGAGATCACGTCGTGGGGTTTGCCCAGATCGGCGGCGTGGCCGGGGTCGTCACTGATCACCACGATGTGTCGCAGGTGCTCGAGGTTGTTGAACTGTTTGCGCAGGCGCGCTAAGCGCTCCTCGTCGAGGATCAAGACGGTGGCTTCGGAGTCGTTGAGCCCGTAGGCCAATTCCTCACTGGTCCACCAGACGTTGCGCGGCGCGATGACGGCGCCCGCCGCCAAGGCCCCCCAGAGGGTAACGATGCCTTGGGGCAAGTTGCGCGCGGCCAGCGCTACTCGGTCCCCGGGATTAATCCCGTGTTCGATGAGGCGCCGGGCCATCGTGGCCGCTTGAGCGAAGTGTTGGGCGAAGGTAACGCGCTGGCCTTCGTGGACGATGAACTCACGATTGCCGTAATTCCAGGATTGCTCGAGGATTTCGACGAGGTGCGAGGGACCGTTCTTCCACGAGGTGAACGAGACACCGTCGACGTCAACCACTTCGGTCTCATAGGGCTGTCCGGGTGCCGTCAATTCCGCGCGGATCTCGTGAAGGGGGCGCGCGGACGGAGCCATCAGAGTGACGTTACCCCAGCGTCGTGCGGTGGAAAAAGCGTCGAACGATAGTGAACGAGTTCGTCGATCGATTCCTTGATGTCGTCGAGGGCGCGGTGAGTGGTCGCCTTCTCGGGCGTCGCGTCGAGAACTTCGGGGTGCCAGCGGCGCGCGAGTTCCTTGATCGTTGAGACGTCCACGTTGCGGTAGTGAAAGAAGGCCTCGAGTTCGGGCATGTACTCCTCGAGAAACCGCCGGTCGGTGCCGATGGAATTCCCGCACAGGGGCACGCTGCGCGCGTCGGGGATATGGGCCTTCATGAAGTCGAGCGTGGCGATCTCGGCGTCGCGCACCGACACGGTCGAAGAGGTAATCGCTGGCAGCAAGCCCGACTTGGTGTGCATCGCCGTGACGAAGTCGCCCATTTCAGCGAGTTCCTCCAGCGACGCGTGAATCACCAGGTCCGGTCCTTCGGCCACCACATTGAGGTCGTCATCGGTGATGATTGTGGCAATTTCCACGATGACGTGACGGTGCGGTTCGAGGCCCGTCATTTCCAAGTCCATCCAAGCAAGCATCTTGTGAGACTACCCAAGGTACGACCGACCAGGGCTAGTGTGCCGACCATGAAGATTCAGATTCATCGCCTCCACCCCGGCGCCGTCATCCCGGTGCCCCACCACCCCGGTGATGCCGGGGGAGACCTCGTGGCGATCGAGAGTTGCGTTCTGGCTCCCGGAGAGCGGGCCATGGTGTCGACGGGACTGAGCATCGCCATCCCCGAAGGGTTCGCGGGCTTCGTATTGCCGCGCAGCGGGCTGGCGTCGCGTCATGGCGTGACGTGCGCCAATGCGCCGGGACTCATTGACGCGGGGTATCGCGGAGAGGTCAAAGTGGCCCTGGTGAATCTTGACCCGTTGCAGAGTTATTCGGTGCAACCGGGGGACCGAATCGCGCAACTCGTCATTCTCCCCACGCCCGATGTGGAGTTCGACGAAGTCGAGAATCTTCGGGAATCCACCAGGGGTGAGGGTGGATTCGGCAGTACGGGACGTTAGGAATTCGGCCCGAATCCTCATTAAATGTGGATGACGTGCGATTGGATGGGTTCAATGCATCGGCTACACTTGGTCACCACGCGGACGTAGCTCAGTTGGTAGAGCGCGACCTTGCCAAGGTCGAGGTCGCCGGTTCGAGCCCGGTCGTCCGCTCCCGTTTGTAGTGCCCGCAGTAGCCATAGTGAAGTAGGGGAGACCTCATGAAGCGATTCACCCGTTTGCGTTCAACGCTCGTCGTCGTGGGGGCCGCTTCACTGCTCGCCTCGACAATGGTGACGACGGCTGGAGCCAGTGCCACGTCGGGCAAGTACAACGCGGCCGACGCCAAGCTCGTGCCCGCCGCGTACAAGGGTACGACGCTCCAGGTCGCCACCGACGCGACGTATCCTCCGGACGAGTACATCACGGGCACCAAGATGGTCGGGTTCGACGTTGACCTCATCAACGCGATTGCCAGCACCCTGGGCGTCAAGGTGAAGGAGAACAACGTCACCTTCGATAACATCATCGGAGGTATCCAAGGTGGTCGTTACCAAATTGGCGCCTCCTCATTCACCGACGACAAGAAGCGCGAGAAGCAGGTCAACTTCGTCGACTATTTTCAGGCGGGTGAGGGTGTCTACGTGCTCAGCACCTCGAAGTTCGTGTTCAAGGGTCTGACCAGTTTTTGTGGTCAGAAAGTCGCGGTCGAGAACGGTACGACCGAAAAGATTGATGTCAAGGCCCTTAAGTGCGCCGGTGGCAAAAAGGTCACTGTCTTGTCGTTCACCACTCAGACTGAGGCCAACGCGGCGGTCCAGTCCGGGCAGGCCGTAGCGGGCTTCGTCGACAGCCAAGTGGCCGGGTACATCGTGTCGCTGGCCCAGGGCTTCTTCAAGTTGACGGGAAAGCCGGTCAACGTCTTCCCTTACGGCATCGCGACTCCCAAGACGCCGAATGGCTTGGCCTTGGCTAAGGCGATCAGAGCAGCTACCAAGACGTTGGTCGCGAACGGAACGTACGGTGCGATCCTGAAGCATTGGGGTTTGACCTCGGGAGCGATCCCCGCGTCCAAGATGGTTCTTAACGGCGCGAAGTCTTAGTTCCGCTGACATCATCGCGCCAACTGCGATGTCGAAGGATCAGCAATCTGAAGTAGAAGTCGTACCCGTTCGCCACGTCGGTCAATGGGTCGGGGCCGCGGTCGTCCTCATCGCCATCGCGATGGTCGTTCATACGTTGTTCTCTAAAGTGCCGTTGCAATCCGGGCTGAACAAGTGCGTAACGACGGCCGGCAAGCGTGTCTGCCACCCGATTTTTATCTGGCGATTCCAATGGAACACGGTGGGTCAATATCTCTTCTCCTCCGAGGTACTCCACGGCGTCATCTTGACCCTGCAACTTACGGTGGTCGCCATGGTGATCGGAATCGTGCTGGGCGTCATTATCGCCGTCATGCGGCTGTCGAACAATCGATTGCTGGCGGCACCAGCGTGGGTCTACACGTGGTTCTTTCGTGGAACGCCGGTTTACGTTCAGTTGTTCTTCTGGTTCAACATCGGCCTGCTCTACAAGAGATTCACGTTGGGAGTGCCGTTTCTCCACGTCACTTTCTTCAGTACCTCCACCAACGTCATCACCGGGGTGTGGGCGGCCATTCTCGGTTTGGGCCTCAACGAGGCCGCCTACATGTCCGAGATCGCGCGAGCGGGAATTATTTCCGTTGACGAGGGGCAGACCGAAGCGGCGACGTCGTTGGGGATGACCAAGGGACAGACCTTGCGTCTAGTCGTACTGCCCCAAGCGATGCGAGTCATCATCCCACCCACGGGGAATGAGGTGATCTCCATGCTCAAGACCACGTCGCTGGCGGCGTCAATTGCCGTCATCGAACTTTTTGGTGCGGTGCAGAACATTTGGGCGAATAATTTCAAGACTCTCCCCCTCATCGTCGTCGCGTGTCTGTGGTACTTGTTCATGACGACAGTGATGTCCATTGGCCAGTTCTACATTGAACGGCACTTTGCACGCGGAGCGCTTCGCTCGCCGCCGATGACGCCCGTCCAGCGGTTGCGTAAAGACTTGCGCACCCTGGGTGGACGGACTCGTCTCACGCGGATGACCTCATGAGCACCATGGTCGAGGCGCGTGGGGTCACCAAGGCGTACGGTCACGTCCCGGTGCTGCGAGGAGTGGATCTCGTCGTAGCCCAGGGTGAGGTGATGTGCCTGATTGGACCCTCGGGATCGGGGAAGTCAACTTTCCTGCGCTGCATCAATCACCTGGAGAAACACGACGCGGGTGAACTGCGCGTCGAGGGAGAACTGGTCGGTTATCGACTTCAAAACGGAAAACTCTACGAACAGTCGGACAAGCAAATCTGTGCGGAACGCGCCAACATCGGGATGGTGTTCCAGCGATTCAATCTCTTTCAGCACTTGACGGTGCTCGACAATCTGATTATTGGTCAAATGAAGGTCAAGGGCGTTAAGGAGGACGCGGCGGTGAAGAGCGCCCGGGAGTTGCTGGCTCGCGTCGGCCTCGACGCCAAGGAGAGCAATTACCCCGCGCAACTGAGCGGAGGGCAACAGCAACGGGTGGCGATCGCTCGCGCCCTGGCCATGGAGCCGCGCCTTATGCTCTTCGATGAACCGACCTCGGCGTTGGATCCTGAACTGGTGGGCGAGGTCCTCGACGTCATGCGCGACTTGGCGAAGAGTGGCATGACAATGATCGTGGTGACCCACGAGATGGGCTTTGCCCGTGAGGTGGCCAACACGGTCTGCTTCCTTGACCAGGGCGTCATCGAGGAATCGGGAACGCCGTCGGACGTGCTGGGTAATCCACGTTCGGATCGACTGCGCAGTTTTCTCTCGAAGGTCCTCTAGGCGAATTCAAGCCGGATTCAATCCTTGACGTTCAACGACACTGATTGTCTAGGCTGGCGCTGAAGCGAGGGGTTCTCATGATTCATCCCGACTACGAGAAATATCTAACGACGTTGCCCGAATCGGTAGCGCATCCGTCGTCGCTGCCCATTGGCGAGCGTCGCCAGGCGTACCGTGAACGAACGCTGGGTCAGCGCGGTCCTCTGGAAGAGATGGCGGAAGTTCGCGACGGAGTCGTGGCACTCGAAGGTCGAGACTTGAAGTTTCGCTTGATGGTTCCGCCGAGTGAACGCGGCGATGCGCTAGTGGTCTTCTTCCACGGCGGTTCCTTTGTTTTTGGCGACCTGGACACGCACGAGGCGCTGTGCCGACGCCTCAGTATCGACACTTCGATGCGTTTCCTCGCCATTGATTATCGACTCGCACCCGAACATCCGTTCCCCGCCGCAGTGAATGACGCGATTGATTCGTTGAGGTACGTGGTCGCCCACATCGAGGAGTTCGCAGCCGCGGGTACCAAAGTCATCGCGATGGGTGATTCCGCGGGAGCGTCCCTGGTGGCTGTGGCGTCCGCCGCCACGCGCGGGGAATTGTCACTCGCTGGTCAAGTGTTGATTTACCCCACTCTCGGCCCCGAGGTCGTCACCGACTCCTCACACCGCTACGCCACGGGCTACATCTTGGAGATCGACCACCTCCGCTACGACTACCAGCAATACTTGGGGGCGTGGACGGACCACACCGACCCGCGGGTGACACCTCTCTTCGTGGACGACCTCACGGGAGCGCCGCCGGCGATCGTCGTGGTGGCGGAGTGCGATCCACTGCGTGATGAGGCGATTGCCTACGCCGGACTGCTGGAGCACTTCGGTGTGCGCGTCGAAGTGCTCGAAGCGGAGGGCATGCTGCACGGATTTTTGCGCATGGGCCACGTCATTCCCGACGCGATGAACATTGTCGACGACGTGGCCACTCACTTGAGCCAGTACGTCGCCAACGCCTAAAGCAGTGAGACGTCGGGCGTGTCCAGTCCGCTGATCAAACCATTGATGAAGTCGCAGAAAACCGCGTCGCGGTCAGAGGCGAAATTGATTCCGAGAATCTCCAGCGCGACGTAGCCGTGAACCGCGGCCCACAGTTGTTGGGCGACGTCGGGATAGAACTTGTCCGGGAAGATTCCCCACTCCTGGCACTTTTGTACCTGGGCGGCGAGGATCTCGAAGCCCTTGGCCGCCACGTACATGGTGTCGCGGCTCGGGGTGTAGCCGACAAAGTGATGCAGGAACATGGCCGTGTAGTGCGCTCGGTGTTCCAGGGCAAAGTCACGGTACGCGACCGAGCCGGCGACGAGATTCTCGCGCGGGTCGGTCAGTGACGTCTCGGCCAGCGACGCGAGAATTGTGAAGCCGTCGACGATGATGGCGTCGAGGACACCGTTTTTGCCGTCGAAGTGGTTGTAGATCGACATCGGCGCGACACCGGCGCGACGAGCGAGTGCGCGAACGGTCAGACCCTCGGGACCTTCTTCAGTGATGAGTTCGAGTGCTGCACTCACTACGCCGGCGACGATGTCCTCAGAGGGCGTTCGTTGTGGACGGGGTGGCATCACAAGGAGTGTAGAACAGCGTTCTATAGTTGTGGGGATATTGGCCGCGGACGAAGGAATCGAAGGAGTTTGAATGGTCCGAAGTAGGCGGCACAGCCCCTGGTCAATTCTGGCCGTCCTGTGCATCGCGGTGCTGATTGTGGTGATCGACAACACCATCGTGAACGTCGCTCTTCCCACCTTGTCGGCCAAGCTCAACGCGTCAGATTCGGGCCTACAGTGGATCGTCGACAGTTACTCGTTGCCCTTCGCCGGACTTCTCCTCGCCGGAGGCGAATTGTCGGATCGGTGGGGTCGGCGTCGCGTCATGCAGATTTCGCTCCTCTTTTTTGCCGCGTTCTCGCTGGTCGCGGCGGAGAGCCACTCGATGACGCAACTGCTGATCGCGCGAGCGCTGATGGGTGCCTCGGCCGCGTTCATTTTCCCGGCCACGTTGTCCCTCGTGACCACGGCCTTTGATGACTTAGCCGACCGAGCGAAGGCCTACGGCATCTGGGGCGCTACCGCCGGTATCGCTATCGCGATTGGCCCCATCGCCGGTGGATATCTCATCGACCATTTCTGGTTCGGGTCGGTCTTCATCGTCAACGTGCCCGTGGCGTGCGTGACCATTGCGCTCGCGGCGTACTTGGTGCCCGAGTCGCGCGCTCCCGTGCTGCGCCGCGTTGATTTGGGCGGTCTGTTCCTCGGCAGCGTCGCCATCTCCGCTCTGGTGCTGGGCATCATTGAGGGTTCGTCGTGGGGTTGGCTGAGCGCCAAAGTCTTCAGCCTCTTTGTCATTGCCGTGTTGTCACTCCTCTTGTTCGGAATCTACGAGCGCCGCCTCAGCGATCCGATGCTCGACATCAAATTGTTTCGCCGCGGCGCCTTCTCGGCGGCGGCCGCGGCGATTGCCACAAGCTTCTTCTGTCTGTTCGGTTTCGTGTTCTTGGTCACGCAGTACTTTCAACTCGTGCACGGCTTCTCGCCGTTGTCGGCGGGCGTCCACACGCTGCCCTTCGCCATTGTGACGATGATTGCCACGCCGGTGGGTGCGGTCGTGGCGCTGCGCATCGGTATCCGTTGGGTGGTGTCGGGGGGTCTGGTGATCATGGGTGCTTCCATGGCCTGGATGACGCAGTTTGGCACGCACGCCGACTACTGGGGACCGGTGGTCATCTCGATGATGACCCTGGCGGTGGGCTTCTCGCTCATCTCCTCACCATCGACGTCGGCCCTCATGGGATCGCTCAGTAGCGCTCAGATCGGTGCCGGTGCCGCGGTGAACGAGACCACCCGCGAGCTCGGCGGAACGCTGGGGGTGGCGGTGGTCGGTTCCGTCTTCTCGTCGCTCTTCGGGCACCGCGTCGCCGAGGTGCTCGCGCCGCTGGATTTGAGTCATCACAACCTGCTAGCGGCGCAAAGTTCGATGCAGGCGGCTCTGCGCGTCGTTTCCCAGGCCGGACCCTCCAAAGAGACCGCCGCGAGCTACCACGGAATTTCTCTAGCTTTCATGGACGGTTTTCATCGGGGGTGCGTCGTCGCGGCCGCCACCGCCATTGTGGTGGGCGTCGTGTCATTCTTCTACCTGCCGCGACAGGCCGCGACACCGGGTCACACCCAGCACGGAACAACCGCGCATACGCACTCCGCCTAGTCGGGTCTAAGGTTTTATCGTGGTGTGGGAACTCAGCGACTCCAACGTGGGTTCCGGCCTGCCGCTCGAAGGTGTGCGCATCCTCGACTTCTCGCGGGTGCTTGCGGGGCCTCTCGCGGCGATGATTGCGGGGGACCTCGGTGCCGACGTTATCAAGGTCGAAGGTCCGGGCGGCGACCCCGTACGCGCGCTCGCGCCGCCGTACTTCGGTGACGACGCCACGTACTACCTAGCGGTCAATCGACACCGTCGCAACGTGGTGGCGGACCTGCGTAATCCCGCGGACTTCGACCGCATTGAAGCGTTAGTGCGCGTGGCCGACGCGGTCGTGGAGAACTACCTGCCCGCGCAATACGCCGCACTCGACATCGACCGATTGCGCCGCGCCAACCCGGACTGCGTGTGGGTGAGCGTCACGGCGGCGTCGTCGGGTACTGATTTGGCGGCGTTGCCCTCCTTTGACGTGTTGGCCCAAGCCCGTTCGGGATTGATGGGGGTGACCGGCGAGGCGCACGGCGATCCGACGAAGGTCGGTGCACCCGTAGCTGACGTCGTGACGGGACTCTACGGCGCCATTGCCCTGGTCACCGGACTCTACGCTCGCGTGGCCGGACGCCCCGGACGCCACTTCGAAGCGCCACTCTTGGAGTCCACCATGAGCGCGTTGATCAATCAGGCCCAGGGGTACTTAGCAACGGGCGTGAATCCCCGGCGCCTCGGCAACGATCATCCCTCGATCGCCCCCTACGGACCCGTGCGCACGAGGGATGGCCTCGTCATGTTGGCCGTCGGCACCGACGCGCAGTACGCGCGGCTTCTCGTTGTACTGGGCGACGACGAATTGTCCGCGACCCCGGACTGGGTTCGCAACGATCAACGCGTCGCGGGTCGCGACGCGTTGCGGGCGAGCCTCGAACGAGTCTTCACGACGCGCAGCACCGGGGAGTGGCTCGGGGTCTTAGCGGTCTCGGGCGTGCCGCACGCGCCGATTCTCGACGTCGCGGACGCGTTCGACCAGGCGACAATTCGCCAGGGTGATTTCGTGGGTCAGATGGATACGCCGCATGGACCCGTCCAGTCAATGCGCTCACCACTTCGAATCGACGGGGTGCGCCCGGAACTGCGTAGCGGACCGCGTCGACTGGGCGAGGACACCGTTGAGTTGTTCGCCGACTAGGGCGAACTACTCCTGGACGATCTCGAAGGCGCGCAGGTTGCGGATGCGCTCATGGCGACGGGCGCGGCGCTTCTTCTCGGACAACGCGGCGAGCTCGACGTACGAGGCGAGAATCGCCTGGTGTAGGTGCTCAACGGTGACGAAGGGATTGGCGTCCTCGGGGACCACTTCGTCAATGAGTCCGAGATCGAGCTGGTCGGCGGCGGTCGAACGCATCGTCGAGACGGTGACCTTCACTTGCTCGTGCGACGGGGTGGCCGTCTTGTACAAGATGGACGCGGCCGATCGCGGTTCCGCCACGAAGGCCATCGCCTTTTCGAGCATGATCACGTGGTCGGCCATTGGCGTGGTGGCGAGTCCGCCGCCCGAGCCGAGCGCTCCGGCGACCACCGTGATAACGGGCTCGGAGTAGTCAATGCCCTTCAAGATCGAACGGGCAATGGCGCGCGACTGTCCTCGGCGCTCACTCTCGAGCGTGGGCTTGGCGCCGAGGGTGTCGGTCACGAACACCGCCGGTAGTCCGAGGCGCTCACCGATGTCGAGCATGCGCTCCATGAAGGCGAAGTCCTCGGGCGCGGGGTTCGACGGTCGCTTGACGACGGTGTCCCCAATGCGCTGGTACGAAGGCTGGGTGCCCACGATCACGAAGGGCTGGGCACCGATCTTGGCGAAGGCGCCGACGATGGCCGGGTATCGTCGGTAGTCCGATTCCTGGACGAAGTTGTAGACCGCGGTGGCGTCGGTGAAGGCGTAGCGCGCAATGAATTCGAGGTCCACGCGGTTCGCGTCGGTCATGAGGTCCTGGTAGCGCTCGACGAGGGCGTCAGCGGGGTCCGCAGACGCCGTACGTGACGGCGAAGGGCGCACGAGTCTCGCGTCCTGGGCGATCTCGAAGGATGGCCCCTGGATGCCGACGGGTCCGAAGTCGAAGGTGCGACGGGCGTCGGGGGCGCTGACGTTGCGAATCGCGGGTACCGTCTCCGCGGTCAACTGGTGCTGGCGGTCGGGCCGCGTGGTCGAGGAGAGCACGCTGCCCACGTAGGTGACCAGCTCCTTGACGTCGGGCAAGACCACGTCGATGTTGCGGTCCAGTAGGTTCGCTTCGGCGCTCTGGGAACCCGAGGGTACGGCGTTGCCCTCGAACGCCTCGATGACGTTGGGACCGGCAAAGCCGTAGTCGGTGCCCGATGTCGCGAGAATGAGGTCCGCGTTGGGCACCGCACTGGCCGAGACGCCACCCCATACGTTGCCCAGCAGGACTGCGATCTGGGGGAGTTCGACCTTGTCCTTGTAGTGGCGGATGGCTTCAACCATGCGGGTCATCTGGGTCAGCCCGGCGAAGTTTTCGTGCTGGCGTACACCACTGGAGACGTAGACCGACACGAAGGGGAGTTTCTTGGAAATGGCGAGGTCGGCGGCCGCTTGGAACGTCTCGCCCGACACCACCCCGAGAGAACCCGCGAAAAAGTCCCAGTTCATGGCGTAGAGGACGACCGGGTGACCGTCAAATGTCGCCAGGCCGTAAGTGGAGGACTCGGACTTGCCGCGTCCGGTCTCGCGGCGCAACTTGTCGAGGTAGGACTCGTCGCGTTCGCCGGCGGGCCCGCGACGGATCAGCCCGATGAGGTCCTTGCCAATACTCCAGCGTCCGTGGCTGGCCTTGAAGTGCACGAGCTGTTGAAGTTTGAGTAGTTCCCCGGGACTGTTGATCTTGCGTCGATTTCGAAGGTGCGCTTCGACCTCGGGCTCAAAGGTGGGCAGTCCGACCGGGTGTCCTTCGCCAAAGTAACTGTGGTCGAGGTCTTCGTCGTGGGGCGACCCACTATTTCCAGTGGATTCAATCATGAGAACCAATTATGCCACAGGCCATAAATTTCCGAATGGCCCGCGACGAGTAACCGAACGGTAAGGCTACGTTCATGCGGTAACCGACGAGTAAGTATTTTCTCGGGCCGGACTCGCGCCCTTCGTATCTCGGTCGGACGACGAGGGATAGTCGAGTGCCGGTCGTCGAGCGTGTTGACGCGCAATCGAGGGTCTCGCACCATCCCAGACGGCGTGGTCCCATGCTCGTGACGCGGCCGCGAGTTGGTTTAGGCGTCGCGTCGAGTGAACAGGAAAGTCCCCACGCCCACGATGACAATCGTATAGATCGTCAGAATGACCGTTGAGGTGCCCCACGAAAACGATTGCTGCGTCAATTGTGGCGACAGCATCGACTCGCCCATTTTTGAAGGTAGGTACTTCGTGAAGTGATCCTGCCAACTCGACGGGAGGATATTGACAATGATGGGCACGATGAGCAACAACGTCACGTACACGCTGATCGTGATCGACGTGGTGCGCAAGATCAATCCAATCCCGAACCCGATGAGTGTCAGCAGCGTCAGATAGACCCCGGCGAAAATTACTGCACGCAGGTCCGTGGAATTTGACAAGGACGCCGAGGGCAGGGCTCCCGACCGATAGATGGCTTGGCCGATTGAAAAGGCGGCGAACACCACGATTTCGCTCAAGATGAAGAAGGTCACGAGCAAGACGATCACTTTGGACATGACCAGGTGCACCCGGCGAGGTACCGCGGCCAGGGTGGTGCGAATGGAGCCCGACGCGTACTCCGAAGTAATGAAGCGCGCGCCCATCACACCCACCGCGAATTGCGCGAAGAAGCTTCCGAAGAGACTCGTGGTCACCGGGTCAAAGGCCAGTCGATCGAGCGCACTGCGCTGGCTCCATTGGCTCTTGATGGCCAAACTCACGAGCAGGGCAATACCAATTGTCAAGAGCGCGAAAGTCAGGACGCCAATGAGCGAGGCCCGCACCGTGCGAAATTTGAGCCACTCCGATCGGGCGGTGTCGATGAACGTAGGTGTCGCGCTCATGGAGTTGGCTCCATATTCTTGTGGCCGTATTCGACGGCGTCAGCGGTCAAGTCCATAAAGACGTCTTCGAGCGACGCGCGTTGCGGCGTGAGTTCGTGCAGCACGATGCCGGCCGCGAACGCGGCCTCACCAATTTGGTCCGACGTGAGACCGGCCACGTTGAGTCCATTGTCATTGACGGCTTCAACGTCACCGTGGTCGCCGCGCAACACCTCGGCGAGGCGCGATGCATCGGTCGAGCGCACGAACACCGTGCCCGTCGCGTTGGCCGTCAAATCGGCGACGCTGCCCGACGTGATGAACTTGCCGCGGCCGATGACTATGATCTGGTCGGCGCTCACTGCCATCTCACTCATCAGGTGCGACGAGACGAAGACGGTGCGGCCCTCCTTGGCGAGCGAGCGAAAGAAGTCGCGGATCCAACGGATCCCCTCGGGGTCGAGGCCGTTGACCGGCTCGTCAAAGAGCAAGATGCCGGGGTCGCCCAATAGCGCCCCCGCAATCCCGAGGCGCTGGCTCATGCCGAGGGAGAAGCCGCCCACCTTCTTGTTGGCGACCGAGGCAACGCCGACGAATTCGAGGACCTCGTCGACTCGCTTCAGCGGAATTCGATTGGACAGCGCCAGTGCGCGAAGGTGATTGCGCGCGGAACGTTTCGGATCGAGGGCCTTGGCGTCGAGGAGGGCACCCACTTCGCGTAGTGGCGCCTTCAACTGGTCGTAGGTCTTGCCATCGATGGTCACGCGTCCATTGGTGGGACGGTCGAGGCCGATCATTACGCGCATCGTGGTGGACTTGCCCGATCCGTTGGGCCCGAGAAATCCGGTGACGACACCGGGCTGAACTTCGAAGTCCAGGTCATTGACCGCGATCGTTTCGCCGTAGTGCTTCGTCAGGTGGTCAATTTTCAACATAGGTTCTCTCTGAACTCTACCGAGCCCGCGCCGCGCCGGGCGCGCGGGTTCTAAGGCTCGAATAAGAAGATTTCAGCTCCGGCAGTGCTGGCAGATGCCCGACAGAGCTACGTGGTGGCGATCGAGCTCGAAACCGTCGGATGACATTAGCTCACGTGCGAGGCGATCAAAGACGTCCGAGGAGACTTCGAAGGTGACGTGGCAGATCACGCAGGTGACGTGACCGTGGGACTGGCCCGCGAGGTGGTACACCGCGGCGGCGTGGCCGGCGTGCGAATGAACCACCAACGCCAGGTCCTCGAGTTCTTCGAGGATCCGGTAGACCGTGGAAGGGCTCACGTCGGGTCGTAGTAATTGGACCCGTTGAGTAACCTCGTCCGCGGTCAAGTGGTCGTCGGCGCCGACCAATACTTCCACGACGGCGCGTTTGGGTTCAGTGATGCGCTTGGCGTGCCGGCGAAGAGTGTCGAGCACCTGGTCGCTGCGCGTGGCGTCAATTGTCATGAGTCCAGATTAGGTCGCGCCCGTCGGACCGTGGAACCGATGAAGTCCCGGTGGTCGAGGTGCGAGAAGCCACGGGGCGTCTAGCGTGTGGCGCGACGCAAGATGGTGACGCCCGCGAGGGCGCCGACCACCGATGCGAGGAGAAGACCCACCGTGAAGGCACCGTAGGTGGCGCTGACACTGCTATATAAAGCTCCGGCGAACAGCAGGGGCACCGTGAAGCCAATTGAGCACAATAAGGTGGCACCCGCGAGGACGGGGACCGTCAAACTCGCTTGCCGGTGAGCACCGAATCGGCCAGCCAGAAAAACGCCGGCGCCGATGCCCAGCATCTTGCCGACGATGCGCACCACGACGGTGCCAGCGATAATTTTTCCGGTCGATCCCGAGAAGTTGACCGACGACCACGTCACGCCACACGCCACCAGCGCGAAGAGCGGCAGGGCAATCGCGACCGAAGAACGCGTGACCGAGGCCTCGAGTCGTCTGCCCGGAACTGTCGTGATTGGAATCAACACTCCCGCCGCGACGCCCGAGAGGGCTGGCTCCACGCCCGCCCACGCGAAAGCGAGCCACATGGGTATCACGACAACGAAGAAGGCGAGAACCGGGTGGAGTCGACGAGCCAGGAACACGCCGGCGAGAATGACGATGGCCACCGCGAAGAGGCCCAATCCCCTGACGTGTGAGGCGCCCGTCGCCGAGAGCACGATGACGCTCAACACGTCGTCGGCAATCGCCAGAGTTAAGAGGAAGAGGCGAAGGGGAGCGGGTATTCGACGGCCCGCGAGGGCGAGTACTCCCAGAGTGAAGGCAATGTCAGTGGCCATGGGAACGCCCCAGCCGCGACGCAGGGCCGAGGAATGCAGAATGACCCCGAGCGCAATCGAGAGCAGGGCGGTTCCCAGCATCCCGCCGACCGCTCCGGCGAAGGGCGCGAGCGCCGCTCGCAAATGGCGACGGACGTTCGAACGCACTTCGCGTGACAGTTCAAGGCCCACCGCCGCAAAAAAGAGGGTCATTGCGCCATTCACGATCACCGTGTGTAAGCCGACCTGGTGGCCGGCGAACCACGACGTGGTGACCACCCGCCGATAATCGGTGGATGAGACGGCGGACCAGATGAGCGCGATGAGCGCTCCCACCCCGACGGTCACGGCAGCGGCGTACTGGTGATCTAGGGCCCGACGCAGGCGCCCGACGCCGTGGGACATTCCTTCAGCCTACCCAGCGGCCGAAAACATAAGAGCCCATTAAGATAATCGGGCGATCCCTCCTCTCGATGGGCTCGGGCCAAACGAAAGGAAATGCGTGCCGACTCGTGCACTCGGAACACTGCCCAAGCGCGAGTTGTACTTCGTCTTGAGCGCCCTGATGCTCGGCATGCTGCTGGCCGCGCTGGACGCCACCATTGTCTCGACGGCGCTTCCCACCATCGTCGGGGAACTGCACGGGGCCAATCACTTGAGCTGGGTAGTGGTCGCGTACCTCTTGGCGTCGACCGTGAGCACGCCGCTGTGGGGCAAACTCGGCGACCTCTACGGTCGAAAGATCTTCTTCATCTGGGCCATCATTATCTTTCTCGTGGGTTCGATGTTGTGCGGATTCGCCCAGAACATGCTCGAGTTGATTCTTTTCCGTGCAATTCAAGGGCTCGGCGGCGGCGGACTGATGGTGGGCGCGCAGGCCGTTATTGCTGACGTGGTCCCGCCACGTGAACGAGGCAAGTATTCGGGTCTCTTCGGCGCCGTATTCGGTGCGGCGACGGTGCTCGGGCCGCTGCTCGGCGGATTCATCGTGGAGTACTGGTCCTGGCGCTGGATCTTCTTTGTGAATGTTCCCTTCGGGATCATCGCCCTGCTCGTGACGGCGGCGGCGTTGCCCAACGCCGGTGAGCGCCGCCCGCACGTCATTGATTACGCGGGCATCATCACCCTGACTCTGGCGGCGTCGGCCCTGATCCTCTTCACGTCGCTCGGTGGATCGAGTTTCGCCTGGATGTCGGGCAAGTCGATCGGACTGCTCGGGGGCGGGCTGATATTGACGGCGGCGTTCATCATGATCGAACGGCGATCGCGCGAGCCCGTCCTGCCGCCGAGCCTCTTCGCCAATCGGGTGTTCTCCTCGGCCTCGGCGATTGGCTTCGTGGTCGGCTTCGCGATGTTCGGCGCCATGACGTTCTTGCCCCTCTACTTCCAAGACGTCCACGGGGCGTCGCCGACGAATTCGGGCTTGCGACTACTGCCGATGATGGTGGGGTTGTTCTCGGCGTCGATTATCACTGGTCAACTGGTGGTGCGGGGTTGGCGATACCGTCCCTTTCCCATCGCGGGCACCGCGGTGATGACCATCGGCATTGGATTGCTGGGCACCATCGGGGTGACTACCTCAACGTTCGTGACCGGCGCGTACATGTTGATTCTGGGTGTAGGGATCGGTCTCGTAATGCAGATCCTCATTACGGCCGTCCAGAACGCGGTCAATCCGGCCGACGTGGGGGCCGCCACGGCGGGATCGAACTTCTTTAGGTCCATCGGGGGATCCTTTGGAACGGCCGTCTTTGGCGCCATCTTCTCCAATGAGCTGCCCCACCAATTGGCCGCCGGTATCAAAGCCACCCACTACACGGGGACCCTTCCGTCGGCGTCGCAGTGGACGCCCACCAAGTTGCACACCCTCCCGGCCAATGCGTTGTACGTGATCATTCACGCGATTTCTTCCAGTATCAGCCACATCTACCTGCTGGCCATCCCCGTGGGAGTGGTGGCGGTGCTGCTGAGCCTGACCCTGCCCGAAGTGAAATTGCGCACAAGCCTTCACCCGGTGGCGGACGAGGTACCGCTGTCCAACGCGGACCCCATGCTGTAAGTGTTCGCCCCTTTATTACATAGGTTTCATACAGAAGCCCTTGCGCGAATCCCGCATCAATTGGGAAAGTTACGAGGTACGATGAATGCGGAAACGGAAGGAGTCGCGATGCCGCTGTCAGAGCACGAACAAAAAATTCTCGCGGAACTCGAAGAGTCCCTTTCTAAGCAGGACCCCCGTTTCGCGAAGAACGTCCGTGACACCAACGTGTACTCCCACGGCACTCGCCGGGTGCGTTGGGGCATCGCGGGTTTCGTGGTGGGCCTGGCAGTTCTCCTCGCGTTCTTCTCCCAGAACGTCTACGTCGGTTTGCTGGGCGTCGCATTGATGTTCGCCTCGGCGATCGTGATTGAGCGCAATGCCCGTCTTTTAGGACGTGCCGGGTGGCGTGATATCACGCACTCACACCCCGGAGACGACGCCTCGGGTTCTCTCGGACCCCGGGCTCGTTCTCTTCGCGACTGGTTGTCGCGCCAACGCCGCTCTCCCGAATGATGCCGACCGGAGTGGCGTCTGCCACTCCGTGCCTCGCTCTCGACATTGGTGGAACGAAAGCTGAAGCGGCCGTCGTTACTCGTGACGGCGTCGTGGTTCGACGCGAACGTCTCGACGTGAAAGCCGCCGGGGCACAGTTATTCGATGGAATCTCCGAGATGCTCGAGCACGTGCGCGCCGATTACCAGTTGTCCTCACTCGGTGTCGCGTGCGCGGGCCCGATGCTGGCGGGTGGCGTATCGGTCTCGCCCCTCAACATTCCCGTGTGGCGCGACTTTGCGCTTCGCGAGCAACTCGGATTGGCCACGGGGCTCTCGGTATACATCGACGGCGACGTGCGCGCCCTGGCCCTCGCCGAAGGAGCCTTCGGGGCGGCGCGCAACGTGACCAGTTACGCGTCGATGGTCGTATCGACCGGGGTGGGCGGCGCCATCGTCATGGACGGACGCATGGTGAATGGCGACTCGGGCAACGCGGGTCACCTCGGTCACCTCAACGTCGTGCCCGAGGGACGCCGCTGTTCGTGCGGGGCGTCGGGCTGCCTCGAAGCCGAAGCGTCGGGCTGGGCGATTGAGGAAATGACGGGACAGTCGCCCGAGCACGCCGACGAGGTGACGCGACGTCGTACGGCCACTCTGGTGGGGCGAGCGGTGGGAACGCTGGCGTCGGTACTTGATTTCAACCACTGTTACGTGGCGGGTTCGGTGGCCCTGGGTTTCGGCGACGACTTCTTTACTACCGCGACCGCGGCCGCGAGGCAAATGGCGACCCTGGACTACTCTCGGACCCTCGAAGTGCGCCGCTCGGGTCTTGGGTCCGATGGGTCGATTCTCGGAGCAGCGTGCGTGGCGTGGCGGAGCGACTCGTGAGGCGTTGGTGGGTGCCGAGGCTCGGTCGCTACCTCCTACGCCATCCCCGCGAAATCCCCGGCGTCGTGCGCGCGGCGTGGCGGCTTCGCCGCGAAGGTTGGTGGCGCCATCGACCGTGGCTGCCGCTGCCGTCCGAGGCGTATTGGGAGTTTCGCATGACGACGGTGAACGGTGACGACGGTCGCCTTGATCCCGAAGCCATCGCGGCGGTCGCCAAGTGGTCCAATCGCCAACACGTGGGAAAGTAGTTTTTACTAGTGGGCCGCGTCCTTCTCCTGAACGCCACCTTTGAGCCATTACAGCTCGTGAGTGAGCGGCGCGCCGTGGTTTTGCTCCTCGCCGGCAGAGCCGAACCCATCGCCACCGCCGAGGTCCCGCCAGTATGTCGCTCGACTTCGGTGACCGTGACCATTCCCTCGATCGTGCGCCTTCATGACATGGTGCGTCTGCCATCGAAGGTACGTACGCCGCCCCTGACGCGGCGTTCACTCCTTCTTCGCGACGGATACCGCTGCGCGTACTGCCTCGAACACGCTGACACTATTGACCACGTGGTGCCGCGCAGTCGCGGTGGGCGTCACGAGTGGACCAATGTGGTGGCCGCTTGTCGCCGGCACAACATGCAAAAGGGGGACCGCTTGCTCGAGGAGATCGGCTGGCGGATGCACTTCGAACCTCGAATCCCCGACGGACCCTGGTGGCGGTGGCGACATGTTCCCGACCCCGATCCGCTGTGGGCGCCGTTCCTGCCCCGCGCCTCGTGAAGGGCGCGGTTGAGGAGCTCTACGACTACGGCGTCCTTCGAGCCCTCACCTCGCCCACGATGTTGATCGTCCGCACGTCGAAGCCGACCTTCGTCCTCGGGGGTAGCCAGTCTCTCGACGTACTTGATGAAGAGCGGCGCCGCCACGTCGCAGTGCGTCGCCGTCGTGGCGGGGGCGGAGTGGTTCTCTTGCAACCCGATGACGTATGGATCGACTGGTGGATTCCCGCCAATGACGATCGCTGGTCGCCCGACGTGCACGTGACCTCGAGACGCGTGGGCGAGTGGTGGCGCGTGGTCCTCACCGCTCGTCTCGACCGCGACGTCGTGATGCACCAGGGTGCGCTCGCGGGTGATTCGGCGTGGCGCGTGGCGTGCTTCGCTGGCCGCGGTCCGGGAGAAATCTTCGTCGACGATCACAAGGTGGTGGGCGTAACCCAATGGCGAGTTCGCGAGGGCGTCTTTGTCTCGACCGTACTGCCCGCGCATCATTCGAACGCGGTACTCGAATTGTTGGTGCAGGTTCCCGACGGCCTCGCGAGTGCGCTCGAACATCACACCTTGGGGTCCCTCGGCCTCGACGGCGACGACGTCACCGAAGCGCTCATTGGACAGTCTCATCCCGTGGACGTGCGTCAACTCTTTTTATCCGTCTGACCCTTCACCTCTCCTGAGGGGCGTAGCGCGACGCCACCCCACCCTTGTCCGCACTCGCGCGTCCAAGCTGGCACTTTCGACCCAAAATTGTCACAATTTGGCGAGTAGTGGTGTCTGGTGGAGTATGGTGGTGCGAAGTGGAGCAGAGTGGAGATTCCACAAAGGGGTTTTATGTTGTTGTTCGTCGGCCAGTTTCAGCATTCGCTGGATGATAAAGGTCGACTCATCCTGCCCGCGAAGTTCCGCCGGGAATTCGAAAATGGGGGACACCTCAGTCCCAATATGGATGGCTGTGTGGCGCTGTGGACGCCGGGCGAATTCGCCCGCAAGAGTGCTGAGTACCTCGAGGCGGGTCGTAACGGGTCCGCCGACGAGCGGCGCCAGTCACGCTTTTGGGCGACGAACTCCTCTGAAGTAGAGATCGACCGCCAGGGTCGTTTCGCCCTGCCCCCGGTGATTCGCGACTTCGGCCAGCTCGAGGGCGACGCCATCATCGCGGGAAATCTGGATCACATAGAGCTGTGGAACCCGCAGCGCTACGCGGCGCAGGTGAGCGTCGCGGAAGAGACCTTTATTCGAGGCAGCGACGAGTGAAAGAAGGAAGAACGCAGTATCGGCCGCGGACCATGCGCAGCCTGGCAATCGCCGAGCGGGAAAGGGCAATATTCTCCGCCCGCCCTCCCCGTTCGACGATTGAAAGGCTGCAGATGGCCCAGGACCACTACCACCAGCCTGTTCTCGAACGAGAAATCGTCGAGTTCTTCGCCAGCCAGAGCGCTGGAGTGCTCGTCGACGCCACGTTGGGCGGCGGCGGCCACAGCGCAGCGTTGCTCGACGCCTCGCCCTCACGACGCATCATCGGCATCGACCGAGACCCCGAAGCGCGCGCCGCTGCGGCGTTGCGATTGGCGCCGTACGACACCCGTGTGCGTATCGTGGCGGCGACTTTCGCCACCATGGGCGACGTCGTGCACGAACAGGCCGACTTCCTCTCGGGCGAAACCGTGACCGGCATCTTGATGGACCTCGGCGTCTCGTCGCACCAACTCGACGAATCGAGCCGGGGCTTCTCCTTTCGCGTTGACGCACCCCTCGATATGCGCATGGACCCGACTGAGGGAATCACTGCGGCCCAGTACCTAGCGAGTGCGGATCTCCATGATTTTGTCCGGTTGCTACGCGCTAATGGCGAGGACCGCTTTGCTGGTGCCATCGCGCGCTCAGTTCTTGAGCGTCAGCCCCAGACGACGGGCGAACTCACCGAAGCCGTGGAGCGAGCGGTGCCGATGGCCGCGCGTCGTCGTGGTCACGTCGCGACCCGGGTATTCCAAGCGCTGCGCATCGTGGTGAATGACGAAATGAACGAGCTCGACCTCGGACTCGAGGGAGCGATCAACGTGCTGGCTCCCGGCGGACTTCTCGCGGTGATCTCGTACCACTCGGGTGAGGACCGCGCCGTGAAGTCGGCGCTGCACGAGGCGTCGACCGGCGGATGCCACTGTCCCTACGAACTCGGCTGCGTCTGCGGCGCGGTGCCTCGCGTCAATTTGACCAAGGCCAGCGCCCTGTTGGCCACGGCCCGCGAGGTTGACGACAATCCTCGTGCACGTTCGGCGCGCCTGCGCACGGCCCAAAAGGTGGCCTAGTGAGCGTCGTCAGCCTTCCTCGTCGCGACGTAGTGGTACCGCGTTCGCAACCTTCGCCGACGCGTACGCGGGTTCGCCCCTCGACGCGCGTCGCCCCTACGCCAACGACCCGTCGTGAGACGCGGACCCGCCACGCCCACTCCCGGGGTCGTCTGGCGTCAATCTCAGTACTGAAGAAATCGGTCGCCATCGTAGTGCTGGCGGTCGTGGTGTCCCTCTTTGGTTCGATGCTCGAGACCAATCGTCAGGTCCAGCTGCACCAACTCCAGAGCCAGGTTCTTCAGGGTCAATCGGCCTACGCCGCCCAGGTCGGTTCGCTCTCGAACCTCTCCACGCCCAGCGAGGTCGTGTCCCAAGCCAACGCACTTCACCTCGTGAACCCCACTTCGGTGGCTCAGGTTCCTGCCACGTCGCTTGATGCGATCCTGCCCCTACCGAAGTTCTCAGGTTACGCGCCGGTCACATCAAGGACGACGCGGTGAGCTCACACGCCTCTCCCACTCACGCGCGCCGCCAGATCAACCATCGTCCGTCGGGGCCGGCATTCTCGCCACGTCGACTGCAACTGGTGCGTGGGCTTTTCATCGTTCTCTTCGCCGCCTTGAGCGTGCGGCTCGTCGCTCTGCAAGTGGTCGATCACCCCCGCTACGCCGCGCTCTCAGTCAGCCAAGTTCGTCACGATCTCACCACCAACGCTTTACGCGCGGGAATCTACGATCGCCACGGCGAGATCCTCGCCATCTCTGAGCCCACGTCGCTCGTGGTCGCCGACGACATGCAGATCACCCAGCCCAGCCAGGAGGCCCAGGCGCTGAGCGGCCTGGTGAAAATGCCGGTCGCCAGATTGACGACGCTGCTCTCGAAGAAGGGTTCGGGTAGCGGCTACGTCATATTGAATGGCCAACTCGATCTCACCGACGGCCGCAAGATTGCCAACGGGAACTTCGCGGGCATCGTGGTCCAGAGTGCCTCAAGTCGCACGTATCCCAATGGCACGTTGGCCGAATCCTTGCTCGGGCGCACCAATGCGGCCGGTGCCGGTTCCACGGGCCTCGAGTACCAGTACCAATCGAACCTGGCGGGCTTGACGGGCACCACCAGAGAGTTCGTGTCGTCCTCGGGCGTGGCGCTGCCGAGTACGTACAGCCGGGTTATCAAGCCAGCCCAGCCCGGTGTGGGTTTGGAGCTGACCATTGACGCACCCCTGCAGTTCGTCACCGAGCGAGCCCTGGCGACGCAGTTGCGCGCCGTGGGCGGGCTCACTGGAGTGGCCATTGTGATGGACGTCAAGACCGGTGAGATCTTTGCCGACGCGTCTCTGGTCAACACCGCCACCAAAGCCGGCGTCCTGGGTCCGATTCCCGCGTGGGGCACGTCGGTGGGCGTGCCCGGGGTCGAACAATCAATCAACAATCTGGCCTTCACCCAGGCCTATGAGCCGGGTTCGGTCTTCAAGGTCGTGACGTTCTCCGCGGCCCTCGGTGCGGGAGTCATCACGCCCTCGAGTGTGTTTGCCGTTCCCAACTCGGTCGTGGTCGGCGGACGCTCCTTTCACGACGCGGAAAATCACGGACTCGAGCACCTGAGTGCCACCCAAGTACTGGCCCAGTCCTCAAATATCGGCACCTACGAGATCGGCACCAAGGTGGGGGAGAACGGCCTCCTCGCTCAGGTGCAACGTCTGGGATTCGGTCAACTCACCGCCCTCAACTTCCCCGGCGAGACGGCCGGTCTGTTGGTCGACGCCGCCAATTGGTACGGCAGTGACCAGGTGGCATTGCCCATCGGCCAAGTCGACGCGATCCCACCGATTCAGGTCCTCGACGCGTACAACACGATTGCCAATGGCGGAACTTTTGTCGAACCGCGTCTCGTGCGTGGCTACGTCGAACCCAATGGCACGACCAAGGCNNCAGCAGGTGGTGCTCTCGGGAACCGGCACCAACGCGATCATTCCGGGATACCTCGTCGCGGGCAAGACCGGCACCGCCACTATGCCCTACCCGGGCAAGGACAAGTTGCTCATCGGTCAGTACAACGCGAGTTTCGTCGGATTCGCCCCGGCGAACAATCCGGTGTTGTCCATGATCGTCGTGGTCGAGCGCCCCGAGACGACCATCTTCGGTGGCGCAGTTGCCGCGCCAGTCTTCCAGCAGGTGATGTCCTACGCTCTGCGCCACTACGGCATTCCCTCGAGCGGCACCATCGTCAAGCCCCTCACCGGAACCGGCGCCAGCATCTCATCGGACGTGACCTGATGCAGCTTGGCGACATTCTCGACGACGAGTCATTCGACGTACTCACCGCCAGCGTGGAGATTGATCGCGTCGAGATCGACTCGCGCAAGTGCGAATTCCCGACATTGTTCTTTGCGCTGTCGGGAACCTGTGACGACGGCGCGAACTTTGTCAGCGACGCCATCGACCACGGCGCCGTGGCCATCGTAACGACCCGGGCCGTCCAGGCTCCCGTGCCCGTCGTCGTGATTCCCGAATCCCGTATCTACGGCGCACTGGCGCACGCGAGTGCCACCCTGACGGGCCACCCGGAAGACGGTATTGATCTGGTCGGCGTCACCGGGACCAACGGCAAAACCAGCGTGACCACTCTGGTGGCTGAACTGGCGCGCGCCATTGAGTGGAATGGCGCCACCGTCGGCACGCTGACCAATGAGCGCACCACGCCCGCCGCGCCCGAGATGTATCGCACGCTGGCGACTCTGCGCGCCAACTTTGACGAGTCCAAGTCCAAGTCCGTCGTCGCTCTCGAGGTCTCGAGCCACGCGCTCGATCAGCACCGCGTGGTGGGCAGTCGCTTCGCCCTCGTGGCGTTCACCAACCTGAGTCACGACCACCTGGACTATCACCGCACGATGGCGGCTTACTACGCCGCCAAGGCGAGACTCTTCAATGGCGACTACTCGTCGCGCGCGGTCATTTGGGTCGACGACCCCTACGGCGCGCAACTGGCATCCTCGACCACGTTGTCGGTGGTACAGGTATCGCGCAACGACGCCAGCGACATTTCGGCCTCGTTGGGCGGGACCGTCTTCTTCTGGCGCGGGCACCTCGTCAATACCGCCCTGATAGGCGATTACAACATCGACAACGCGCTCATGGCTATGACCATCGTCGCGCAACTGGGCGCCGACGAGGCCCGCGTGGCCGCGGCGATGGCCGCAGTGGCCGCGGTGCCGGGGCGTTTTGAAGTCGTGCACCACGGCGACTTCACGGTGATCGTGGACTACGCGCACACGCCCCGCGGCCTCGAGCGCCTGCTGCGCTCGGTGCGCGAACTCTGCACGGGTCGGGTGGTGACGGTCTTTGGTTGTGGGGGCGACCGCGACACCGCCAAACGACCCGAGATGGGCAAGGTGGCGTCGGAATTGTCCGATACGACCATCGTGACCTCGGATAACCCGCGTTACGAGTCTCCTGATGCCATTATTGATGCCATCATCGCCGGGGCCGCGGTCTCCGCCGACGTCGTTCGAGAAGTCGACCGGCGCGCGGCGATCATCCGGGCGTTGGACGTGGCCCGGTCCGGTGACGTGGTGGTAGTGGCTGGCAAGGGCCACGAATCCACCCAGACGTTTGCGGACCGCGTCGTGGCCTTCGACGATCGCGAGGTCGTTCGAGAATTGTTGAGGGGAAAGTAATGCTGAGTTTGATGGAGTCGGGTGGCGTGGGCTTCTTGTTCGCCCTGTTCGCCACGCCCCTGTGGATCCGCTTCGTGCGCGAGCGTTCCCTCGGCCAGCAGATCCGCGAGGACGGACCCGAGAGCCACCAAGCCAAGGCCGGTACTCCGACGATGGGCGGCGTCGTCATCGTCGTGGCCGCGGTACTGGGTTACCTCATGGGTCACGTCGGCACGTCCATCGTTTTCACCCGCGACGGCATCTTGGCCATGAGTGTCACTATTGCTTCGGGCCTGTTGGGGTTGCTCGATGATTATCTGGGCATTCGAAACACGCGCAACCTCGGCCTCAAGAAGCGCGGCAAGTTCGCGGGACAACTGATCATCGCGGGCCTGTTCGCCACGCTCGCGATTGGCTGGGTCCACACGTCCACGCATTTATCCTTCACTCGGGTCACCTTTCCTGGCTGGAACCTCTCGGAGCTCGGCTGGGTGGCCATGGCGATCTTCATTGTCATCGGTAGCTCGAACGCGGTGAACTTGACCGACGGCCTCGACGGACTCGCCGCGGGCTCCGGGACGTTCTGCTTTGGCGTCTTATCGATTATTGGCTACTGGCAGTTTCGCCACTTCGCGATCTACCACCTGCACGCGGCTCTCGACCTCGGACTGGTGGCGGTGGCGCTGGTGGGCGCGTGTCTCGGATTTCTCTGGTGGAATGCGGCGCCGGCGCGTATCTATATGGGCGACACCGGCTCTCTCGCCATCGGTACCGGACTCGGAGCGCTGTGTTTGTTGATGAACCTCGACCTGTTGCTGCCGATTATCGGCGGACTCTTCGTCGCCGAGACGGCGTCGGTGATTCTGCAAGTGGTGTGTTTCCGTGTATTCGGACGCCGCATCTTTCGCATGGCACCCTTTCATCACCACTTCGAGTTGCGCGGATGGCCCGAGGTCACCGTCATCATTCGCTTCTGGATCCTGGCGGGCCTACTGGCCGCGCTGGGCCTGGGCATCTTCTACGGCGACTTCTTACGCACGGCGAAGGTGGTCTAGATCATGGCGCGGATCGTCCAACGTGTCTTGCAGCCCTTTCCCCGAGGGGACCGTGCCGCCACGACGCTCCTCGTGCTCACCGCGCTGTTGGTGGGCTACGGCACCATCATGGTGGGCTCAGCCAGCGACGCGCAGTCGGCGCTGAACGGCGGTACCTCCTTCGCCCTGGCGATTCGCGACATGATCTACCTCGTCCTGGGGGCGGTGGTGTTCTGGGTGGTGGCGCGAATTCGTCTGTCGTGGTTGATGAACCTTGCGCCGATGCTCCTGGGCATCGGACTCGCCACGCTGGTGGGTGTCGAGATGGTCGGCATCACCGTCAATGGGGGCAAGCGCTGGCTGCCCACCCCCTTCATTCAGATCCAGCCGTCGGAGTTCTTCAAGCTCATCGTCGTCCTCTACGCCGCGTGGGTGGTACAACGACACCATAAGCAAATCGGCAATTGGCAGCACCTGGTGCTGTGGATGGCGCCCATCCTGGCGGGCGTGGGTCTGATCTTGCTCGAGCACGACGTGGGTACCGACACCGTGGTCGTGGCCATTGCCCTCGTGGTGCTATTCGTCGCGGGACTGCCGCGCAAGATTATCAACGCAATTGTGTTGTTGAGCGTCCCGGTCATGGGCATCTACGCGATGCTTGAGCCGTATTCGGTCCGCCGGCTCACCTCATTCCTGCACCCCAACATGAATCTCACCACCAGTGGTTATCAGCTCCTGCAATCTCGCATCGGACTGGGTGCGGGCGGACTGACCGGACTCGGTCTCGACCACAGCCGAGAGAAGTGGGGCCTCTTGCCCAACCCCCATACCGACTTCATCTTCACCATCATTGGTGAAGAGCTCGGACTGATTGGCACGCTGAGCGTCATCGCGCTCTTCATTGGCTTCATGATGGCGGCGACGCGCATTGCGCGACAGTGCACCAACGAGGTATATCGCTTGGTCGTCGTGGGAATCACCACGTGGATCATCCTCGAAGCGCTGATCAACATCGCCTCGGTCGTAGGCTTCTGGGCGGTGACCGGTATTCCCCTGCCCTTCTTCTCCTACGGTGGCACCGCGCTGATAACCGAACTCGCGGCCGTCGGCCTGCTCTATAACATCGCCCACGACCGCAGCCGCTCGGCGCACCTCGTGATTGGCGCCAACGAGCCTGGATTCATTGCGGTGCCGACTCCGGCGCGACCGCCACACCCGCGTACCACGCACCGCGGACCCCTACGCGCCCCGCGATCGTGACCGGTCCCGTAGTTCTCACCGGGGGTGGGACCGGGGGGCATATATTTCCGATGCAAGCCATCGCCGAAGCGCTGCACGACGCGGGCGTCGACGACGTGGACCTGCGCTACGTGGGTTCGCGTCGCGGTCAGGAGTCAACCTTGCTCGGAGGGGGGACGATTCCCTTGACGCTCTTGCCCGGTCGCGGCATCTGTCGTTCACTTTCTCCGCGCGCCATCCGCGACAACCTCGGAGCCCTTATGGGTCTCGCCAGTGCAATGCTGCGGGCGATGATCCTCGTGCGTCGGTGGCGACCGCGCGTCGTGGTTTCGGTCGGTGGCTACGCGGCGGCGGCGGTGTCGACGGCCGCGGTGCTCTGGCGGCGACCGCTGGTCCTGGTGGACCTCGACGCCACGCCGAGTGCCACGCACCGCATTCTGGCGAGATTCGCCACCGTGCGTTGCGTCGCGCTGGGCACGCCGAGTGCTCACGTGGTAGTGACCGGTGCTCCGGTGCGCCACGACCTCGCCGAACTCGACCGTTCACCTGACGAACGTCAGCGCGCCAAGGCGAGACTCTCGCCCCCCATCGAAGCGCACCGCCACGTCGTGGTCGTGATGACTGGATCACTGGGTGCCACCCGCGTGAATCGCGCCGTGATCGATTTGGCGCGCCGGTGGAGCGATCGCGGGGACATCGCGCTCGTGCACGTGACGGGACGCCGCGACTTCGACATGGTGATGAGCGAACGCCCCGAGGTGTCGGGACTCGACTATCGAGTCATTGACTTCGCCGACATGACGATGTGGTGGGCGGTCGCCGACTTGGCGATTTGTCGCGCGGGTGCGACCACGATTGCCGAAATCACCGTTCTCTCACTGCCGGCNNCTCTTTCCTCCGCCGGTGCCGCGGCGGTCGTGCCCGACTCGGCGTGCACTGGTGAGATGTTGGCGCGCCAGGCCGACGTCATGCTCGCTCCCGACGTCTGGAACGAAATGTCGCGCTCGAGCTCACTGCTGGCCCAGCCGAACGCGGCCGAATCCATTGCCCGCGTGGTTCTCTCGACCGGAGGGGCCCCGTGACATTCTCTCGTGGCAATCGCGTACATATCGTGGGCGTCGGCGGAGCGGGGATGAGTTCGCTGGCCGTACTCTTGAAGGGATACGGCTGCGAAGTGAGTGGCTGTGACGCCGGCAACGCCGCGGTGCTGGGCGAGCTCCGCGAACTGGGAGTCGACGCTATCTCGGGACATGATGCGAACCACGTGACGTCGGCCGACGTCGTCCTGTGGTCACCCGCGGTCCCCGCTGACCACGTCGAACTCGTCGCGGCGCGCGAACGCAACCTCGTGATGATGCCGCGTCCTCGGGTATTAGCGGAGTTGTCGTCGCTGACCGCGGTGATCGGCATCACCGGCACCCACGGCAAGACCACGGCGACGTCGATGTTGGTGCAGATCATGAAGGCGGCAGGCCGCGACGATTCGCGCCTCCTGGGCGCACCGGTGCGCGGAGTGGGTTTCGGCGGTTACTTCGGTTCCGGAGCCCTCATTGCCGAAGTGGACGAGAGCTACGGCGCCTTTAGCGAACTCCACCCCTTTGCGCTGGGCTTGCTCAACGTCGAATCCGATCACCTGGATCATTACGGTTCACTGGAGAAACTCGAGTCAGCCTTCACTGACGTACTGCGACGCACGAGTGGACCGGTCGTGGTGTGGACGGACGACGCGGGCGCCTCTCGGGTTGCCTCGGCGCTGCACCGCGACTGGGTGAGCGTGGGCACGACCAACGACGCGACGTGGCACCTCGGAGATATCGAGGTATCACCTCGAGGATCACGAGCGCGACTCGTGGGAACGGTCGACGTCGATATAGATCTGCGAGTGACCGGTCGTCACAATCTCGCCAACGCCGCCGTCACGGCGGTGTTGGCAATGTCGGTGGGGGTCGAGCCGGCGCACGTCACCGAGGGCCTGAGGAAATTCCGGGGAGCTCCTCGACGATTTGAGCACCTGGCCACCTGGAACC
>PLEI01000096.1 GCA_003136415.1 Acidimicrobiaceae bacterium
ACGACATCGTCGACGCCGAGATTGTCGACTAACCGTGAGCGATGCCTTTGGGTCCGAAGAGGTGGCGGCGTCGGAAGACGCCGTCACCCAGGACATTTCCCATCTGTCCGAGACTGAGTTGCAACGCGACGAGTACTTGAACGCGTTGCAACGCCTGCAGGCCGACTTCGAGAACTACCGCAAGCGCGTCGCGCGCTCCTCCGAGGATGCGGCCCAGCGTGCCGCGGGCACTTTGGTGGCCTCGTTGCTGCCGGTGCTCGACGCCTTTGACTTGGCGGCCGCGCACTTCGCGGCGACGCCCTCGGATGAGGCGACCGCGCTCAATCAGTCACGCGCGTTGCTGCTCGACGCGCTGGAGAAGCAGGGTCTTGAGCGGCTCGCCACGTCGGGCGTTAGTTTTGATCCACAGATTCACGACGCGGTCGCGCACGTGGAAGGCGACGGCGAGGGTGAGCAGGTGGTGGACGACGTTCTTCGTGCCGGGTACCGATGGAAGGGCACCGTGCTGCGCCCGGCCATGGTGAGAGTGAAGGGCTAAATGGCCGAACGTGAGTGGTTCGACAAGGACTACTACAAAGTTTTAGGAACAACGTCGAGCGCGACGGACAAGGAAATCACGCGCGCCTATCGCAAACTCGCCAAGCAGCACCATCCCGACACCAATCCCGATTCCGAGGAACGCTTCAAGGAAATATCGGTGGCCTACGACGTCCTCGGTGACGCCGACAAGCGCAAGGAATACGACGAGGTGCGACGCCTCGGACCCGCCGCCGCCGGATTCGCCGGTTCCGGCGGCCCCGGTGCGGGTAACTTCAATTTCCAAAGTGGCGACCTCGGTGATCTGGGCGATCTCTTTGGTGGCCTGTTCGGCAATCGCCGCCCGCGCGCCCAGCGCGGTGCGGACTTGGAGACTGCGCTGCACTTGAGCTTTCGCGACTCGGTGATGGGCGTCACCACGACCGTGAACCTGCCGAGCAACGAGGCGTGCAGGACCTGTCACGGCCGCGGCGCGGCCCCCGGCGGCTACGTCACCTGCGAGTTCTGCAATGGCCGCGGCGTCACCAACGACGACCAGGGACCCTTCGCCATGTCGAGCGTATGTACGCACTGCGGTGGACGCGGCGGGCGTATCGTCACGCCCTGTCCCAGTTGTCAGGGTTCGGGACGCGAGCCCTCGTCGCGTCGGGTCAATGTACGCATCCCCGCGGGCGTCGTCGACGGACAGCGCATTCGTCTGAAGGCCAAGGGCGCCGCCGGCACGCAGGGGGGACACCCCGGCGACCTGTTCGTCGACGTCCACGTCGCCTCCGACGCCAACTTCGATCGCCGCGGCCGCCACATCACAACCATCGTCAACGTGCCGCTCACCGCGGCGATTCTCGGCACCACCGTCGAAGTGGCGACACTCGATGAGCCCGTGAACTTGAAGATTCCCGCGGGCACCCAGCCCGGCACGACCATGCGCGTGCGCGGGCGCGGCGTACCCGGCAGCGCCAAGCACGCCGACGGCGACTTGCTCGTGAGCGTGAACGTGGAGATACCCAAGAAACTCAACAAGGAACAGCGCACCTTGGTCGAGAAACTCGCCGCCGCGCTACACGAGGAGATCTCGTGAGTGACCGCTCCACCCACGCGGTGTACGTCATCTCGGTCTTCGCCGAGATCGCCGGCGTACACCCCCAGACCCTGCGCAACTACGAGCGCAGCGGGCTCTTGAATCCTCAGCGAACGAGCGGTGGTTCGCGCCGATTCTCCGACGCCGACCTCGCCGCACTGCGACGTATTCAAGACCTCACCAATGAGGGCGTCAACTTAGGGGGCGTCCGGCGCATCATGAAGCTCGAAGCGGAAGTCGCTCGCCTGCACGATGAGTTGGCGACGCGCGCCCAGGAGGCGCAAACGTCGCTGGACGAGACCCATCGCCACTATCGCCGCGACCTGGTGCCCGTTCAGAACACCATCGCAATTTTTCTCGATGCGCAACGTCGCGGTCGAGGTAGTGCCGGAGGTGCGAAATGAGCCTTGATCCCCAACGGTGGACCGTGAAGACCCGCGAAGCTTTTCAGAGTGCCACCACCCAAGCCGGCGCCGCGGGCAACCCGTACGTCACCCCGTCGCACCTCGTGCTCGCGCTGCTCAATGACGCCTCGGGCATCGCTCGACCCCTGATGGTCGCCGCACAGCTGGACCCCATATCTATCGCCGCCGCACTCAACGAAAAGGTCGCGCGGGAGCCGCGCACGGTCGGCGGCTCGCAGCCTGGTCTGTCACCCGAGGCCCGTCAGGGTCTCGAAGAGGCCGACGAACTGCGCGCCGAACTCGGCGACGAGTACCTCTCCGTGGACCACGTCGTCGTGGCGTGGGCACCGCTGCTCGGGACCGATCGCGAGACGCTGCTGAAGGCCCTGCGCTCGATTCGCGGATCGGCGCGCATCACGTCGGAGAACCCCGAAGGGACCTTTGCGTCCCTCGAGAAGTACGGTCGCGACCTGACGGCACTGGCGCGCGCGGGCAAGCTCGATCCCGTCGTTGGCCGCGACGACGAGATTCGCCGCGTCATCCAGGTCCTCTCGCGACGCACCAAGAACAATCCGGTGCTGATCGGCGAACCTGGCGTGGGCAAGACCGCCATCGTCGAAGGACTGGCGCTGCGCATCGTGGAGGGCGACGTGCCCGAATCCTTGCGTGACCGCAAGATCATCGCACTCGACTTGGGATCGTTGATCGCCGGGGCCAAGTATCGCGGTGAGTTCGAAGAGAGGCTCAAGGCGGTCCTGAAGGAGATCGAGGACGCCGAGGGCGACGTCGTCACCTTTATCGACGAATTGCACACGATTGTCGGCGCGGGCGCCTCTGAGGGTGCGATGGACGCGGGCAATATGATCAAGCCACTGCTGGCTCGCGGGGAACTTCGCCTGATCGGCGCGACGACGTTGGATGAGTATCGCCAGTACATCGAAAAAGACGCCGCCCTAGAACGGCGCTTCCAGCAGGTGTTCGTCGGCGAGCCCTCCATCGAGGACACGGTCGCCATTCTGCGCGGACTCAAGGAACGCTACGAAGTCCACCATGGCGTGCGCATCCAAGACGCCGCCCTCGTGGCCGCCGCCTCACTCTCGGCGCGCTACATCCCCAATCGTTTCTTGCCCGATAAGGCCATCGACCTGATGGACGAGGCGGCGTCGAAGCTGCGCATCGAGATTGATTCGATGCCCACCGAACTCGACGTCGTCATCCGCCGCATTCGTCAACTCGAAATCGAGAAGATGGCGCTGGAGCCCGAGACCGACGATGCCTCAAGGGAGCGCCTCGCCAAGTTAGAGGCCGAGCTCGCCGACTTGAAGGAACACTTCGACGAGTTGGCCGCGGGGTGGCAGGCGGAGAAGACGGCAATCCAAAAGATCCAGGGCGCCAAGCAGGAATTCGAGGACAAGCGCGCCGAAGCGGAGCGCCTCGAGCGCCAGGGTGATCTCAGTGGCGCCGCGGCCCTGCGCTACGGCACGTTACCCGCGCTCGACAAGACCATTGACGTCGCGACGGCGGAGCTCTCGGCCCTGCAGGCCAATGGCGCGTTCTTGAAGGAGGAAGTCGACGCCGAGGACATCGCCGACGTCATCAGTCGCTGGACGGGCGTGCCCGTCTCGAAGCTGCTCGAGGGTGAAGTGGACAAATTGGTTCGCATGGAACAGCTCCTGCATTCGCGTGTCGTGGGCCAAGACGAGGCCGTCATCGCGGTCGCCAACGCCATTCGACGCTCGCGCGCCGGACTCTCGGACCCGAACCGCCCCATTGGATCGTTCCTCTTCATGGGTCCGACCGGCGTGGGCAAGACCGAGTTGGCGCGGGCGCTAGCGGAGGACCTCTTCGACGACGAACGCGCGATGATTCGCCTCGACATGAGCGAGTACATGGAGAAATTCGCCGTCTCCCGACTCATCGGCGCCCCCCCGGGCTACGTGGGCTACGAGGAGGGTGGTCAGCTCACCGAGGCGGTGCGCCGCCGCCCCTACGCCGTGGTGCTACTCGACGAGATCGAAAAGGCGCACCCTGACGTCTACAACCTGTTGTTGCAAGTTCTCGACGACGGACGTCTGACCGACGGCCAGGGTCGCACGGTGAACTTCACCAACGTGGTCTTCATCATGACGAGCAACATCCCGGGCGACCCCCTGGACTTCTTCCGACCTGAGTTCGTTAATCGCATCGACGACATCATCCGATTCCGCTCGCTCGATGAGAACGACCTGGCGGTCATTGTGGGCATTCAACTCCAGCGGTTGCGCACGCGGCTCGCCGAACGCCACCTGGCCCTCGACGTCACCCCGGCGGCGTCACTCGCGCTGGCGCGCGAGGGCTTCGATCCGGCCTTCGGTGCTCGACCCTTGAAGCGCGTCATTCAACGCCGGATTGAGGACCACGTGGCCTTGGCCATGCTCGAAGGCACGTACCGCGACGGCGACACCATCACGGTCGACGCACAAGGTGACACGCTCAGCTTCAGTTAGTGACCAATGCGCGAATGGTTCGCGGTCCTTCAATACCACGTGATAAGAGCGGCGACTACCGACGCCAACACGAGACCGACGCCCAAGGTTGCGAGAACGGGTCGCAATCTCCTGGCCATTCGGGCGCGCCGCCTCTCGCCGCGAAACCAGTCGCGCGCCGACCTCACCTCGAAAGATGCGTCTGGTTCAACGTCGTCGGGCTCGTCGATGTCGCGCGTCGTTGATCCTCTCATGGAAACTGCCACCGACAGGAACAGGGTGAACAGGCCGAGGATGAGTAGCACCGCCGCATTCGAATAGCGACCTCCGTGGCGGCCCGCGGCCGCCAGTAGTTCGAAGTGATTCACCCGGCCAGTATCGTCGCTGCGCGCGACGACGAGGAAGAGACGGGTGAGTGGTCAAGTAGGCTGGGAGGGCAAACCGACAGTTTTCTGAGGGAGCCCCGTGCCCGCAACAGTGGTAGTAGGAACCCAGTGGGGTGACGAAGGTAAAGGAAAACTCACCGACCTCTTAGCGCGTGAGATGGACCTGGTGGTCCGCTATCAGGGTGGGCATAACGCCGGTCATCGCATCGTCGTCAACGGTGAAGCGTTCGCGCTCCAACTCGTGCCCTCGGGAGTCCTCTACCCCCACATCACGCCGGTGATCGGCAACGGCGTCGTCGTCGACCCCGCCGTGCTGCTCGCCGAACTCGACGCGCTCACCGCCAAGGGCGTCGACGTGTCCAAGGTGGTCGTCTCGGGGAACGCACATCTGATCATGCCGTATCACCAGGAGCTCGACCGGCTCACCGAGAGATTCCTGGGCAAGAACGCCCTCGGCACCACGAAGCGCGGCATCGGCCCGGCGTACGCCGACAAGTCCTCGCGCGTGGGACTGCGCGTACAGGACCTCACTGACGCCAAGATCTTTCGCGAGAAGCTCGACGTTGTCCTGCACGAGAAGAATCTGGTCTTGAACAAGATCTACAACCGACCTTCGATTAGCGCGTCGTCAATCGTCGAGAAATACCTTGACGAACTCGCTCCGCGGGTGGCTCCGATGATTGCCGACACCGTGGGCATCGTGCACGGCGCCCTGGCCCAGGGTCAGCGCATCCTCCTCGAGGGCGCCCAAGCCACGTTCCTCGACCTCGACCACGGGACCTACCCCTTTGTCACCTCGTCCAATCCGGTCGCCGGGGGCGCCTGCACCGGATCGGGCCTGGGGCCACGCGACCTGAACGACATCGTCGGTATCGCCAAGGCCTACGTGACGCGCGTGGGTGCGGGGCCGTTCCCCACCGAGCTCGACGGCGACGTGGCCGAGTTACTGGTGGAGCGCGGACACGAATTCGGCACCAATACCGGGCGCCGCCGTCGCGTGGGCTGGTTCGACGCGGTCATGGCGCGCCAGGCGGCGCGCCTCAACTCCCTGTCCGAGATTGCCCTCACCAAGCTCGACGTACTCGACACGTTGTCCGAGATCCAGGTGTGTGTCGGTTACGAAGCCGGTGGCGTGCGATACGACTACCCGCCCTATCACCAGTCGGTGCTGCACGACGTCGTGCCCATCTACGAGACGTTGCCGGGCTGGCAGAGCGACCTGACGGAATTCACCAGTTACGACCAGCTCCCTAGCGCCGCGAAGGATTACGTTCGTTTTCTCGAAGAAACGATTGGCGTGCGTATCTCGGTGGTGGGAGTCGGGCCGGGCCGAGAGCAGTTCGTTCGGCCATCGTGACGCGCTGCGTGGTGGTCGGCTCGGGCGCACGCGAGCACGCTCTGGCCTGGGGCCTCGCCAAGAGCGCCGAGGTGATCGTGACCCCCGGCAATGCCGGCATCGCCGCACACGGCCTGACCTGCGTCGACGTGCCCGCTACCGAACTTGACGCCGATCTCTTCGTCATCGGCCCCGAGTTGCCCCTCACCCAGGGTCTGGCCGATGAACTCCGGGCCCAGGGCAAACTGGTTCTCGGTCCGGGTCTCGACGGGGCCCAGCTGGAGGCCTCCAAGGCCTACATGAAGCAGTTCCTGCACGACGCCGGAGTGCCGACGGCCGCCTTTGGCATCTTTGACGAGCCCGAGGGCGCCTACGACTTCCTTCGCCGCATGACTCCGCCCTACGTGATCAAGACCGATGGGCTGGCCGCCGGCAAGGGCGTGCTGGTGACGCGCGACTGGGATGAAGCGTGCGCGGACGTGCGCGACAAGTTGAGCGGCAGCGCATTTGGTGATGCGGGCACGACGGTGGTGATCGAGGAGGGACTCGACGGCGAGGAATGCTCTTTGCTGGTGCTCTGTGACGGTACGCGTGCCGTGCCGCTCGTGCCCGCCCAGGACTTCAAGCGCGTGGGCGACGGCGACACCGGTGCCAATACCGGCGGCATGGGGGCGTACGCGCCGATGTCGGCGATGAGCGACGTCGACGTGGAGCGGGTGATGTCGAGCATCGTGGCGCCGACGTTGAGCGAACTGCGCCGCCGGGGTATCGACTTTCGTGGTGTGCTCTACGCCGGGGTGATGATGAGTTCCAAGGGACCCCAACTGCTCGAATACAACGTGCGCTTCGGTGACCCCGAGACCGAAGTCCTCGTTCCCCTCTACGGCGGCGACCTGCTGGCCCTCTTGAGCGCGGTGGCTTCGGGCCAACTCGGCGTGGTGCCCGCGGCCTCGGGCCAGAGTGCGGTCACGGTGGTCTTGTCGTCGCACGGCTACCCCGAATCGCCGCGCTCGGGTGACGTCATCGACGGACTGGGAGACGACGGCCAGTTGGCCCTGCCGATCGAGGGCATCACGGTGTTTCACGCCGGAACCTCGCGCGACGACGAGGGCCGATTCCTCACCAACGGCGGCCGGGTTCTCGCGGTGACGGCGGTGGGTGACTCGCTCGCACAGGCCCGCGAGCGCGCCTACGCGGCGACCGAACAGATCACTTTCGACGGACGCGTCATGCGTCACGACATCGCGCGGTCCGCGAGCTAAAGGAGCAACATGATTCCTCGCTATTCACCCCGGGACGTCGCCGAACTCTTCAGCGACGTGCACCGCTTTGACACCATGCTCGAGGTCGAGATCTTGGCGGCCGAAGGTCTCGCGCAGCGCGGCACGATTCCCGCGGCCGACGCCGCCGCTCTGCGAGCGCGCCGTCCCGTCGTTGACGACGCGTTCGTGGCGGACGTCGATGAGCGAGAACTCACCACCAACCACGACACCGCCGCGTTCGTGGACGTCGTGCAGTCACGCATTGGCATGCCCGAGGGCGCCTGGATTCACTACGGCCTGACCTCCTCCGACGTCGGCGACACCGCGCTCTGTTACACGCTCACCCGGGCAATGGACATCGTGATCAGGGAGGCGACTGCGCTGCGCGACGCCCTCACGCGCCGGGCCGTCGAGAGCATCGACTGGCCGATCACGGGTCGTACGCACGGGATGCACGCCGAGCCCACGACGTACGGGGCCAAGTTCGCCCTCTTCGCCCTGCAGGTTGATCGTGACATCGAGCGCGCAACGAACGCTCGCGCGGCCATCGCGGTCGGCAAGCTCTCGGGCGCCGTGGGCACGTATTCCAACATCGATCCCGAGGTCGAGGAATTCGTCTGCGCGGCACTGGGCCTTTCCCCCGTGCCGTCGACACAGGTCATTGCCCGCGACCGTCACGCCGAAGTGCTGTACGCGTGTGCGGCGCTGGGAACCTCGATGGAGCAGTTCGCTCTCGAAGTGCGACTCCTCGCGCGTTCCGAAGTCGGCGAGGCACAAGAACCCTTCGCCCCGGGCCAGAAGGGCAGTTCGGCGATGCCCCACAAGCGCAATCCCATTCTCTCGGAGCGGCTCTGCGGACTCGCGCGCGTACTGCGTGGCTATTTGCTGTCGGGTCTCGAAGACGTGGCCCTCTGGCACGAGCGCGACATCAGCCACTCGAGTGTCGAGCGGGTGGTTCTGCCCGACGCGCTGCAGATTACGGTCTACATGCTGCGCAAAGCGACCGGACTGGCAGATGGCCTGGTCCTGATGCCCGAGCGCGCTCTCGAGAACCTCACCCACGGTTCGCTCGGACTGGTGTTCTCTCAGTCGGTGCTCCTGGCGCTCGTGGAGTCGGGACTCTCTCGTGACGACTCGTACCGTATTGTTCAGGCGGCCGCACGCACCGCGATCGAACAGAAGCGTAATTTCCGCGACGTGGTGCAGGAAGACGACGCAGTAACCCTCGATCAGGCGACGTTCACTCGGGCCTTCGACATCGAACGCATGGTCGCGCACCGGCGGCGCTTCCTCGACGCGTTGACGTGGCGATCATGAACGACCTCGGCCTAACCCACCTCTACTCGGGCAAGGTACGCGACCTCTACGCCGTGGGCGACGACCATTTATTGATGGTCGCCTCGGACCGCATGAGTGCCTACGACGTGGTGATGCGCGAGCCGATTCCTGACAAGGGTCGCGTCCTCACCGGCCTCACGGATTTCTGGGTGCGCGAATTCGCCGAGACGATGCCGTCAGCGCTGGTCACCTGCGACCCGGAGCAGATCGAGAACTGGGTGCGGGGGTTCGCGCGGGCTCACCAGTGGCACGGTCGCTCCATGCTGGCTCGCCGCGCCGAGATGCTCTCCCTGGAGTGCATCGTGCGCGGACGGCTCGCCGGTCAGGCCTACGACGAGTATCGGGCCACGGGCACGGTCCACCACATGGTGACGCCCGCGGGAATGGAACTTACCGATCCCTTCGATTACCCAATGTTCACGCCCTCGACCAAGGCAGCATCGGGACACGACCTCAACATCGACCTCGACGAAGCCGCCGACATCGTCGGAGCGGAGATGGTCGAGCGCGCCAGCACGTTGTGCGTTGATCTGTTCATTCGCGCCGCCGCTCGACTCGCCGATCACGGTCTCATCCTGGCCGACACGAAATTCGAACTCGGCTTCGTCGACGGTGAACTCGTGGTGTGCGATGAAGTCTTGACGCCCGACTCGTCGCGCATCTGGCCGGCCGATGAGGTTCGCCGCGGTGAAGTGCCGCCCTCGTACGATAAGCAACCATTTCGCGACTGGCTCGATCAACTCAAATGGGATCGCACGCCACCTCCGCCAACGGTGCCCGAAGAAATTGTCAAAATCACGTCCCAGCGTTACCGGTCCGCCTACGAGCAGGTGACGGGCCGACCCTTGAGCGAGTGGTTCGGCGCAACCGCTGGCGCGTAGTTCTTCGGTTTCAGCTCAGGTGATATCCGAGACTTGCCAGAGGTGAGGCCGTCTGCTATTCTCTACTTCGTCACTAGAAAATATAGATATAGGAGAGAATTACATGAAACCGTCGTTCACCCGAGTCGCGCGTCTCACCACCGTCGTAGTGGCCGCGTCGCTACCCGTGTGGGGATTTATCCCTTCATCAGGTGCAAGTTCTTCTGCGAAGAACGTCAATATCGTGGGCTACTCCGTTGTCGGGCCGGCTTTTAAGTCCCTGGAAACAGCGTTCGAAGCGACGCCGACCGGGGCCGGGGTGACATTTACCAACTCTTTCGGTGCCTCGGACACCCAGACGCAGAATGTTGCGCACGGACAACAGGCCGATCTGGTCAACCTCTCCTACCAGCCCAACCTGTCGTCGTTGGTCACGGCCGGCAAGGTGCCCGCTACGTGGGCGAGCCAAGAGCTCACCTACGGGCACGTGAACACCGCCCTCACCGGCAAGAAGACCCAAACAACGTTCTCCACGCCGGGAATTGTGACCGACTCGCTCGTTGTTTTCGTGGTCCGCAAGGGCAATCCCCTCAAAGTCGCCAATTGGTCCGATCTCGTAAAGAAGGGTGTGCAAATTGTGACGCCCAACCCCTTGACGTCGGGAAGCGCCCGCTGGAACCTCGTCGCGGCCTACTCGTCGCAGCGTCAGTTGGGTCACAGCGGAACCGCGTCGCGGGCGTATCTCAAGTTGTTCCTCTCGCACACGGTGGCTCAGCCCACCAGTGGGTCAGCTTCAATGTCCGCATTCCTGGGCGGTACGGGAAATATCCTCGTCGACTACGAAGATGACGCGAAGGCGGCGCTCGCCGCCGGCGATGCGATTCAGATCGTAACGCCGCCGCAGACGTTCCTGATCGAGAATCCAGTGGCCTTGACCAATACGGGACTGACCAATCCGTCGGCGGTGGCCTTCTACCGGTACCTCTTCTCCGCGGCCGGCCAGGGCATCTTCGCCAGTCTCGGCTTCCGCTCCGTGCTGAAGACGATCTGGACCGCCACCGAATCAAACTTTCCGCGTCGAACGCTGACCAATGCCTTGTGGAATGTGAACAACATCAATCCCCAGGGGTGGAAGTTCGTGAATCCGTTCTTCTTCTGGCCCACCGTGGTCTTCGCGAAGGGTTCGACGACCAGTCCTACTCGCGGTCTCGCGACTTACGACGAAGAATTTGCCGGCACTGCTACCTGATCAACTCGTTCGCGACGCGACGCACCCACCGCGTGAGCGATGGGTGCGTCGTCGCGCCCCCGCTTGGGTAGGAGGGGGCGCTCGCGGACTAGCGGTTACCTACCTCAGCCTGGTCGTGTTGATCCCCATCGCCGCTCTCACCACGCACGCACTTCAACATGGACTGGGTGCGTGGTGGAGCGCCCTGACCCAACGCGAATCCTTGAGCGCGATTCGCCTCACGGTGGAATGTGCGGCCGCCGGAGCACTCGTCAACACCGTGTTGGGGACGGCGACCGCGTGGGTGTTGGTACGCGATCGCTTCGTGGGGCAATCTCTCCTCAACGCGTTGATTGACCTGCCCTTCGCCCTACCTACCGTGGTGGCCGGGGTCACTTTCTACACCTTGTATGGTCCGCGTTCGCCCTTTCACGTCAACATCACGGGTACCTGGGTCGGTATCACCGTCGCCATTGCCTTCGTGACGTTGCCCTTCAATGTGCGTGCGGTGCAACCAATGCTGGAAGCACGGTCCTTTCACGCCGAGGCCGCTGCCGCCACGCTGGGCGCGTCGTCCGCCCGGGTTTTTCGCACCATCACTCTGCCGGCGCTGGCGCCCGCGATCATCACGGGCACCGGTCTCGCCTTCGCACGCGCCCTGGGAGAGTACGGCTCGGTGGTGTTCATCTCCAATAATCTTCCGTATCGTTCGCAGGTGGCGAGTTCCTACGTCTATTCGTTGGCGGTGTCGGGTCAGGTGGACGCCGCTGCCGCCGTCTCGGTCGGCCTGCTGTTGATGGCGTTGTTCGTCCTCGTGTCAGTCAACATCGGGGCTCAACGTCTGGCGAAGAGTCAGTGATGTCGCGCTCGCCCCTCGCATTGCGCCTCGTCGTGCTGGGTTACGTCGGCGTCCTGATCGCATTGCCGCTCGGTTTCGTCTTCCAGCAAGTTTTCTCCCACGACTGGTCGGCGCTGACCAGTGCGCTCACCAACTCCGAGATGGACACCGCCCTGTGGCTCACCCTGCGCGTGGCGGTGGTGGCGGTGCCGCTCAACGTGTTGTTCGGGGTGGGCGTCTCACTGTGGATCGTGCGCCATCCCTCGGTGCTCACCCGCGTCATCGACGCGTTGATCGACGTGCCCTTGGCGGTGTCACCCATTGTCGTCGGACTGAGCCTCGAATTGGCGTACGCCCAAGATGGCTGGCTGGGCCGGCCCTTCGCGGCGTGGGGCCTGCACCTGATCTTCTCGTATTGGGCCATCGTTCTCGCGTCGGTCTACGTGTCGCTACCCCTGGTGTCACGTCAGGTGATTCCCCTCCTTCGTGAAGTGGGGACTCACCAGGAGCAGACCGCGCAGACGCTCGGGGCGGGTCGGGTTCGCATCTTCTTCACGGTGACGATGCGCTCCATCACCTGGGCCACTGCCTACGGCGTGTCGTTGACCCTGGCACGGGTGATCGGTGAGTACGGCGCGGTGCTCATTGTTTCGGGGAACATCGGCTTCGCCACCGAGACCCTGACGCTCAACATCGGCAACAACTTTGAGAATTTCACCCCGTATCAAGGCTTCGTAGGATCCAGCCTCCTGGCTCTCGGATCAATCCTCGTCCTCTTGGTGCTCGGGCTCGCCCGACACCGCGAAAGGCTTCGCCATGAGTATCGTTCTTAGGAATATCACCAAGCACTTCGGATCTGACGTGGTGCTCGATGACGTGAGCGACGAGATTCCGAGCGGCTCCATGACGGCACTCTTGGGTCCATCAGGATCGGGCAAGTCGACGTTGCTGCGCATCATCGCCGGACTCGAGACCCTCGATGGGGGCTCGGTGGAACTGCACGGCCGCGACGTCACCACGGTGGCNNCAGATGACGGTGTTCGACAACGTCGCCTACGGACTCAAAGTGCGTCGCATCCCCGCCCCCGAACGACGACGTCAGATCGACGAGTTGTTGGGGCTGGTGCGCCTCGGCGACTTCGCCGACCGCTACCCACGCCAACTCTCCGGTGGACAGCGCCAGCGCATGGCGCTCGCTCGCGCCCTGGCCATCAAGCCCGAAGTTCTGCTACTCGATGAACCGTTCGCCGCTCTCGATGCGCAGGTCAGCGGGGAACTACGCGTCTGGGTGAGGTCGTTGCAGCGCGAACTGGGTATCACCACCATTTTGGTGACCCACAACCAAAGCGAGGCAATGGAGGTGGCCGACCGGTTGGTCATCTTGCACCAAGGCCGCATCGAACAGGTCGGTCCGCCGGAACAGGTGTACGACAAACCTGCGTCGGATTTTGTCCACGGTTTCCTCGGCCCCCTGACCACGTGGCAGGGAATCTCCTACCGGCCCCACGACCTTCAACTGTGCGACGAGGGGGCGGGCTTGGAGGCGCGGATAATCGACGTGGTGCGCCTGGGATTCGAGGTGCGTGTCGTGGTGGAGCGCGACGGGCAGACCACGTGGGTGCAGCTGACCCACCACGAGGCCCGCCAGTTCAACCCGATGGTGGGCTCGAGCGTCTCGGTGCGGCGGCGTTGACGCGGGCCAATCTTCACGGCTGTTACGGTTTTAGACGTGAACTACTCCGTCATCGTCGAAGTCACCTTGCGCCCCGGGATCGCCGATCCTGAGGGGGCCACCATCGAGCGGGCCCTGCCCACCCTGGGATTTAGCGGCGTGAGTTTGGTGCGCGCAGGCAAGCTGTTCCGTTTCAGCATCGATGCCGACAGCCCCGAGAACGCCCTCGCAACCGCTCAGTCACTGGCGGAGCGGTTGCTGTCCAATCCCGTGATCGAAGACGCGGTTGCTCGCCTGGATGAAGGGCGCTAGAGCGTGGCCCGCATTGGTGTCGTCGTCTTTCCGGGTTCGAACTGCGAATACGATGCCGCCGCGGCCGTCGAGCAGCTCGGGGGCAGCGCGGAGTTGATCTTTCACTCCGCGACCTCGCTCGGCGACCTCGACGGCGTCATCCTGCCCGGTGGCTTCGCCCACGGGGACTACCTGCGTCCGGGGGCCCTGGCACGTTTCTCGCCGGTGATGGACGCGGTAGCGGCCTTCGCCGCCGCGGGCGGACCAGTGCTGGGCATCTGCAACGGTTTTCAGGTCCTCACCGAAGCCGGACTGCTCCCCGGAGCTCTGCAGAAGAATCGCGGGCTGACCTTCCTCTGCCAGCCCACCACGCTGATCGTGAGTTCGACGCGCTCGGTCCTGACGCGCGCCGCGACGCTGGGCGCGGAGCTCGTGGTGCCAATTAACCATTTTTCGGGTGCCTACACCTGTGACGACGAGACCTACGCCTCCCTGGTGGCCGACGACCAGATCGTGTTGCGCTACCGCGACAACCCCAACGGATCGCGCGACGACATTGCCGGTGTCGCGAACGAAGCGGGCAACGTGGTGGGTCTGATGCCCCACCCCGAGCGCGCGATGTCGTCGCTGCTCGGCAGTGCGGATGGTCGCGTACTTCTCGAAGGCTTCGTGGGAGTCGGCGCCGCCGCGCACTGACGCTGCGTCCGAAGTGGTGCTCGGCGCCCAGTAGTTTTAAAGGGGTGAGTAGCGCCCCCGAGCCCCTGCACCGTGCCCTTGGACTGACCGATTCAGAACTCGACGACATTCGTCAGGTTCTTTCGCGAGACCCGAACCCCTTAGAGCTGGCGCTCTACGGCGTCATGTGGAGTGAGCACTGTTCGTACAAGTCATCGCGCATCCACTTGAAGCGGCTCCCGTCGAAGGGCGCGCACGTACTGGTCGGTCCCGGCGAGGGGGCCGGCGTCATCGACGCCGGTGACGGTATCGGCATCGCCATTCGTATCGAGAGCCACAACCACCCTTCGGCCATCGAGCCCTACCAGGGCGCGGCCACGGGCGTGGGCGGCATCTTGCGCGACGTTTTCTCCATGGGGGCCCGGCCCCTCGCCGTCATGGACCCGCTGTTCTTTGGCAACCTCGACGATGCCCGCAATCGTTGGCTGGTCGAGGGCGTCGTATCGGGTATCTCGGGATACGGCAACTCGGTGGGGGTGCCCACCATTGGTGGCGAGCTGACCTTTGACGAGTGTTACAGCGCCAACCCCCTGGTGAACGTGCTGGCCGTCGGCGCTCTGCCGACGGATCGTTTGGCTCTGGGTGTCGCGTCGGGGTGGGGCAACTACGCCGTGCTGCTGGGTTCCTCCACCGGGCGCGACGGCATTGGCGGCGTGTCGGTGCTGGCCTCGGCCGGATTCGCCGGCGACGACGGCGCCGCGTCGATTGACGACGCCAAGCGTCCCAGCGTTCAAGTCGGCGACCCCTACGAGGAGAAGCGCCTGATCGAAGCATGCCTCGAGTTGCTCGACCGGGGCTACGTCGTGGGCATTCAGGACCTCGGCGGCGCGGGACTGGTGTGTGCGACGTGCGAGACTGCGGCCAAGGGCGGCGTGGGTATGGACGTCGACATCACGGCCGTGCCCCAGCGCGAACTCGGCATGCAGGCCTTTGAGATCATGACGTCCGAAAGCCAGGAGCGCATGTTGGCGATCGTGACGCCCGAGAATTTCGACGCCGTCCAGGCCGTGTGCGACAAGTGGGAAGTGCGCGCCAACGTCGTGGGACACGTCGTCGAGCCCACGATCATGACCGATGGCACGAGCGTGGGGATGCTACGCATTCGCAACGGCTTCGACGGTGAAGTTCTGGCCGAGGTCCCCGCCTCGTCCTTGGCCGACGACGCCCCCCTCTACGACCGTCCGCGCCAGCGTCCGAGCGACCTCGACGCCGTGCGCGCCGACGACCCCACGATCGACGAGCCCGTGGGCGACGCGGCGGCCGACCTGCTGGACCTGCTGGTCGACCCGGCCTGGGTGTATCGCCAGTACGACTCGCAGCTGTTCCTCAACACCGTGGTGGGACCGGGTCGCGACGCGGCGCTCCTGCGTCTCGCGGGTCCGGGACTGCCCGCCTCCAATCGTGGCTTCGCCATCTCGACCGACTCGAATCCGCGCTGGTGTGCACTCGACCCCAAAGACGGCACCGCGCTGACGGTGGCCGAGGGCGTGGCGAATCTGGCCTGCGTGGGAGCCAGTGCCAAGGCCGTCGTGAACTGTCTCAATTTCGGTAACCCCGAGCATCCCGAAGTCATGTGGCAGCTTTCTGAGTCGGTTGACGGCATGGCCGCGGCCTGTGACGCACTGTCATTGCCGGTGATCGGCGGCAACGTCTCGCTCTACAACGAGAGCGGCGGGCGCGATATTGACCCGACGCCGGTGGTGGGACTGTTGGGCATCGTCGACTCACTCGTTGCGCCGCCCCCGGGGTGGGACTGGAACGACGGCGATGCGCTCGTCCTGGTCGGCCACCGCGAGGCCGCCGGCGCGGTCCCCTTCCCCCTGGCGGGGTCGCGCTGGGCGACTCGTCGCGGTCGCCGCGGCGGCCAACTGGCGTCATTTGACGCGTCACGCCTCGTGTCGACATTCAACTTCGTCACCGCCGAAGTCGCGTCGATCTGTGCCGGCAAGGTCAGCGACGTCACGGCCGTGCACGACGTGAGCGGCGGCGGCTTGGCCGCGGCGCTGGCCGAGATGGCGTCAGTGACGCGAGTGGGTGTCAACGTCGCCAAGCTGGAGGGTCACGGTGAACTCTTCGCCGAGTTCCCGGGGCGATTCGTGGTGGCGACCTCCGACGCCGAGGCGTTCGTGGCGCGCGCGATTGGCGCGGGCGTGCCCGTGACTCTCTTGGGTACCGTGGGCGGAACCAGGGTGCACCTGGGTGGACTCCTCAGCGTGGAGGTGAGCGATATTGCGGCGCGCCGCGGCGGCGCGCTCGAAGGGGCTCTCGAACTCATTTAGCGGGCGGATTTCAGTTCCTCGAGAATTTCGTCGGGCACGCGCAGGTCACCGCTGTGACCAACGCCCAATGAGACGTCGTCCTTGAAGAGGCCGTGATAGTCAGAGCCTCCCGTCGGGATGAGGCCCGCGTCGCGCGCGAGTTTCACCATCAGCGAGCGCGTCACCGCCGTGGTGCCGCCGTAGTAGGCCTCGATGCCGGTGACACCCCGCTCGCGTAGCGAGCCCATGATGGCCGGCATTTGCTCCTCGATGCTCGAGGCGCTGTAGCCGGGCAGGTAATTGAGCAACGGGTGGGCGACCGAAAACACCGTCCCCGAGCCCTTCGCTTCGTTGATGACCTCCTCCAGCGTGAGCGTGGTCTTGGCAACGTACGCCCGCCCGGTCGAGCCCAGCCAGTCGACGAAGAGTCGCGACCAGGACTCGGGCGTGCGTTCGCCCGCGATCTCGGGGTGCAGTTCAAACATCGCGGCGGCGAAGTGGGGCCGACCCACGCCCTCGGAGTTGGCGGCCCGCGCGACGACTACGTCGAGGGACAGGCGCTCGAAGCCCAACTCCTGCAGTCTGCTCGCCAAGCGGGCGTTGCGATCGGCCCGGTCGCGGCGCAGGCGCGCGAGCAGTCGCTGTACCGGGTGGTCTGCTTCTAGGGGCAAGAAATACGCGAGGACGTGGATTCCTCGGGCGAACGCCTCACCGTGGTCGCCCCGTCGCGGAATAGCGTTGTCGAGCAGGGATATCTCCACCCCGGGCACGAGTTCGACGCCGTAGTGCTCGCAGGCTTCGGCCATTGGTTGGTGGCTCGCGGTGGTGTCGTGGTCGGTCAAGGCAATGGCGTGAATCCCGATCTCGCGGGCGTGGGCGGCCAATTGCGCGGGGGAATCGGAACCGTCAGAGAAATTCGAGTGCGTGTGAAGATCGATCACGATGACAGCGTAACGAGGACGTGTCACTACGCTTTAAGGTCTGTGAAAGAATGTCCTAGTGCCGCTCGATACTGATTCCTTCGACGGAGAACACTTGAAAGAAGCGTGCGGGGTTGTCGGCATCGTGGCGCCCGGTACCGACGTGGCCTACCAGTGCTACGACGCCCTCTACGCGTTGCAGCACCGCGGCCAGGAGTCGGCCGGCATGGCGACCTTCAATAACCACCAGATCACGGTGGTGAAGGACAACGGACTCGTCTCTCACGTCTTCACTGATGCCACCCTGCGCGCGCTCTCGGGCGCGCACGTCATTGGTCACACTCGTTACTCGACCTCGGGCTCGGCCAATTGGACCGCCGCCCAGCCGGTCTTTCGCTCCGCCGCCGGATCGATGTTCGCCATCGCCCACAACGGCAACCTGACCAACACGGTGAAACTGGCCGACGAGGCCGGCATTCAGGTCACGTCGATGCTCTCGGACTCCGACCTCGTGGCCGAACTCCTGGCGCGCGCGGTGGACCGCGGTGCGACCGTCACCGAAGCGCTGGAGGAAGTGCTTTCCCAGGCCGACGGCGCTTTCTCGATGGTCATACTCGAGTCGGGCAAGATACACGCAGTGCGTGACCCGCACGGTTTCCGCCCGCTGTGCCTGGGCCAGCTCGGCACCCCCGACGAGCCCGAAGGATGGGTCGTGGCCTCTGAGACGCCGGCCCTGGACGTCATCGGCGCGACGTTCCTGCGCGAGATCCTGCCCGGCGAGATGGTGACATTGACCGACATCGGCGTCACCTCGGTGCAGCTGCTCGAACCAGCGAGCGACAAGCAGGATCTGTGCATCTTCGAATTCGTCTACTTCGCACGTCCCGACTCCTATCTCATGGGGCACCAGGTCCACACCTCGCGCCGGCGCATGGGTGAGTTGCTGGCGGGCCAGTCCCACGTCGACGCCGACATCGTGATGGGCGTCCCCGACTCGGGCGTGCCGGCCGCGGAGGGCTTCGCCAAGGCGTCGGGCATTCCCTTCGGGTATGGACTCGTGAAGAACCGCTACATCGGACGTACCTTCATCTCGCCCGACCAGGTCAAGCGCGCCGCGAGCGTGCGCCGCAAGCTCAATCCACTGCGCGAGAACATCGAGGGTCAGCGCCTGGTCGTCGTGGACGACTCCATCGTGCGCGGGACCACTACTCAAGCGCTCGTGCGCATGCTGCGCGACGCGGGTGCGGCCGAGGTGCACCTGCGCATCTCTTCGCCGCCCTTCATGTGGCCCTGCTACTTCGGCATCGACACACCCACTCGCGACGACCTCCTGGCCGCGAACCACACCATCGCCGAGATGAACGACTTCATCGGCTCGGACACCCTGGAGTTCATCAGCCTCGAGAATCTTCGTGCCGCCATTGGCCTCCAAGGCGAGTGCTGCGATGCGTGTCTCACTGGTAACTACCCGGCGCCGGTGCCCGTCACCATCGGCGCGGCCGGCGGCCGCTGGTGAGCCGACTGCTTGATCAGCCCGAGGGTGGGCTGACCTATGCGCAAGCCGGCGTCTCCATCGAGGCCGGTGACGAGTTCGTCCAAAGGATCAAGGACATCGTCGCGTCGACGGCGCGCCCGGAGGTCCTGGGTGGCATCGGGGGATTCGGCGGACTCTTTCACCTCAACTCGGGTCGTTACCACGACCCGGTCATCGTCTCGTCGGCCGACGGGGTCGGCACCAAGCTCGAAATCGCGCGCCAGCTCGGCCGCTACGACACGGTGGGAATTGACCTGGTGGCGATGCTGGTCGACGACCTGGTCTGCGCGGGCGCCGAGCCGCTCTTCATGCTCGACTACGTGGCGGTCGGCCAACTCGACCCCGAGCGACTGAGTGCGCTGATCGGTGGCATTGCCGAGGGTTGTCGCCAGTGCGGCGTGGCGTTGTTGGGCGGAGAGACGGCCGAACACGGTGGCGTGATGCGCCCCGACGATCTCGACGTGGCGGGATTCGCCGTCGGTGTCGTGGAGCGCGGTCGCGAACTTGGAGCGCACCGGGTGAAGAAGGGCGACGCCCTGGTGGGTTTTGGTTCACCCGGACTTCGCTCGAACGGCTACACCCTGGCGCGCAAGGTCCTCGTCGCCACCGACGACGATCTGCACCAACGCGCCCACGAAGGCGCTGAGCGCACGTTGGGCGAGGAGTTGCTGCTTCCCTCGGTCATCTACGCGCCGGCGGTCATGGCTGTGGCCAAGTCCCTCGGCAGCGGCCTGCACGCGGCGGCGCACATCACCGGGGGTGGCATCGTCGGCAACGTGGGTCGAGTCCTGCCGCCCACACTCGACGCCGTCATCCACATGGACTCATTCGAGACTCCCGAGATCTTCTACGAGATCCAGCGTCGCGGTCTGGTCAGCGCGCACGAGATGGTGCGGGTCTTCAACTGCGGACTGGGCATGGTGGTGTGCGTGGACGCCGATGACGTGGACGACGCCATCATCGCCGCGCGTGGCGCCGGGTTGGTCGCATCGGTGGTGGGACACGCCCGCCCCGGCACTGGACAGGTCGTCCTGACGTGAGTGACGCCCGTCAGCGCGTCCTCGAGCACTTGTTGGCGCATTCGGTGCGCCGCGGCGACTTCACGCTGAAGTCGGGCCGCTCGTCGACTTGGTTCATTGATTCCAAACAGACGATCTGTGCACCCGAGGTGATGGTCGACGTCGCTGGCTTATTGCTCGAACGCATCCCCGAGAACGTGACGGCGATTGGCGGTCTCACCATGGGTGCCGACGGCGCATCGTTCATCACCGCCGGCGTGGCGGCCACTCGCGGGCGATTTCTGCGGGCCTTCAGCGTGCGCAAGGAAGAAAAGGACCACGGCGCGGGCGGACGAATCGCCGGTCGACTCTTCGCCGATGACGTGGTCGTCATCACCGAGGACACCGTCACGCGCGGCACGAGCCTGCTCGAAGCGGCCCGGGCGGTCCGCGACTACGGCGCCCGGGTGGTGCTGCTCCTCGCGGTGGTTGATCGAGGCGGGACCGCTGCGGCGATGGCGGCCGAGGAAGGCTGGGCTTTCGACGCTCTCTTCAGTGCGGCGGACCTGGGCTTCGACTACGAAGGCGCCTGAGAGGGAAATGTCGAGACAAAAAGGAGACGACCCCGCGCCACGCTAAGTGACACGGGGTCGTTGACCAAGTGGTCGAGACCGGCGTCGATCCGGTGACCTCACGCTTTTCAGGCGCGCGCTCTACCGACTGAGCTACTCGACCTCCTCGTCACCCTTACGGGCTCCGAGCGGACCTGACGGGATTTGAACCCGCGACCTCCGCCTTGACAGGGCGGCGTGCACTCCGAGCTGCACCACAGGTCCTCGGTGTTCCCAAAGCCGAGACTTTGAGACGCGAAGGAATAGTCTAACCGCTGTCACCACCCCCGCTCGTGGGTGAGTTCAGTTCGACTTCACCAGACAGAAGGGATGCCCCACCGGGTCGAGGTAGACCCGGAAGTCCTCACCCGGCTGGAACGCGGCCTTGGTGGCGCCCGCGAGAAGCACGTGCGCTTCGCCCGCGTCGAGGTCGGGCACCGTGAAGTCGAGGTGGGCCTGTTGGGGGATCGCACCCTCGGGCCAGGTGGGGGTGACGTAGTGCTCGACCTTTTGAAAAGCCAGGGTCGAACAGCCTTCGACCACGAGTTCAATCCAGTGCACGTCGTCGGCTGTGAAGTCGCCCAAGGGTTCGACGGGAAATCCGGTGACTCGCGAATAGAAGGCGGCCAGTTCAAGCGGATCGGGGCAGTCGAGGGCGAAAAGCTGCAGTCGCGGCCATCCGCCGACCGGTGGGCAATTCGTCATGGGGTCATGGTAGCCCTGCGGTGCGCGGAGTGGTCGAACGAGTCGCTTCAGTACAGTTGATGAGGTGACGCGCCGAGCCCCTGATTTGATGCACCCGGCGCGCTGGCGCGACTGGCTGCGCGCGCTGGTCAGTCTCGGGGCCGCCGTCGCGCTGATGGCGGAGGCGATCCACATCCACGAGGCAATCCACATCCACCGGGGGGACCACAAGGCATTCTTCTGGACGTTCGCGGTGTGGGTGCTCGTGATTGCGCTCGTCGTCGCGGGATCCTTCGCCATTCGCTGGCTGGCGCTCGCCTTCGGCAAACTCGTGACCGCGCAATCGGGCATCGCCGCCGGGGCCATTGTGCGCTTGGTGTCGACGGGCCTCGGCTACGTGGTCCTGCTCTTCGCGGTCTTCGCAGTTTTTGGCCTCTCGGTGCAGCACCTGCTCATTGGCGCGGGACTGGCCGGCATCATCCTCGGTATCGCGGCCCAACAGAGCCTGGCCAACATCTTCGCGTCACTGGTGCTGCTCTTCGCACGCCCTTTTCGCGTCGGCGAAGACATCGTCATTCGATCGGGCGCCCTGGGCGTGGTCGAGGGACAGGTGCGCGGCATCGGACTCACCTACGTGACGGTGCGCACCGAGACGGGGACGTTGAAGGTTCCCAACTCGGTGATGTTGGCGTCGGGCATTGGACGTCACGCGACGCCGCCGCCCGCGACCGGCGAGAAGAAGTAACCCTCTAGAGTGCGGCGGTCGGCAGCGACCAGATCGCTGAGCCGGTGCCCCACGCGTTCTTGGGTCCCTTGAGCTCGGTGTAGAGCCAGGTTCCGTGCACCTTGCGCCGATCGGTGGCGATGAAGTTGATCACCTGGGACTTCTCCTTGCCCGACGCGCAGGTCGGGGTGCAGGTGTTCCAGTGCAGAGTTCCCTTGGCGTGCGCGCTCTTTCCCGACCAGCTGGACCAGGTGATATGGGCCACGTAGCGTCCCGCGTCGGCGCAGGTGATCACGATGTTGCTCGGGCGCGCCGTCGGGGTCGAACAGTTATATAACGAGGTCTGGTTCTTGACGCTCTGCGCACCGGCGACGAGCGGTGTGGTGAGGGTGAAGAAGCAAGCTCCCGCGAGAGCGATGACGGAGGTACGCAAAATTTTGTTCATCGTCAATTAGTACCACAATTGGTGACGGAACATTTCGACGCGAACGACTATTTCGTCACGCGCGGCGCGTTCGCGTGGCGCGGTCCGCAGTCGAGACTCGAGTGGTGCGCGGCGCACTCGTCGCAGAGCAGAATCAACGCTCGACACGAGAGGTTGGCGCAGTTGTAATAGTGACTCGTGGGCGCATCACAACGTTCGCAGTGTCCGAGGGTCGTCACGTCGTCGCCGAACTCCTGGGTGAGACGTTCGTCGAAGACGAAGAGCGAACCTTCCCAGAACCCACGGTTGCCGTACTCCTCGCCGTAGCGCACGACGCCCCCGTCGATTTGGTACACCTCGCCAAACCCACGCGACGTCATGACCGCACTCAAGACCTCGCAGCGCACTCCGCCGGTGCAGTAGGTCACGATGGGACGCGACTTTAGGTGGTCGTAGACGCCGCTCTCGAGGATGCGCACGAAGTCGCGGGTCGTCTGCGCTTGGGGAACAATGGCTCCCCTGAAGCGTCCGATGGCCGCCTCGAAGGCGTTGCGTCCATCAAAGAAGACCACGTCGTCGCCGCGACTCTGCACCAGCTCGTGCACCTCGCGCGGACTGAGGTGCGCTCCGGCGCCGATGATCCCCTCCGCGTCGACCTTGAGTTCTTCGGTCGCGCCGAAGGAGACCACTTCGTCGCGCACCCGCACCCGCAGACGTGGGAAGTCGCGTCCGGTGCCTTGCGACCACTTGACGTCGAGGCCGTGAAAGCCCGGGTAGGTCTTGGTGGCCTTGACGTACTTCTTCAGCACCGCCATTGGTCCACCCAACGTGGCATTGATGCCGTGGCGCGAGATGAGGATTCGCCCCGTCAGGGCGAGCGACTCGCACAGGGTGCCCTGCCAGAGTCGGATTGCTTCGGGGTCCTCCAAGGGGGTGAAGCAATAGAACAAGATGACCTTGGGCTCGCGCACCTCGTCACCCCCGGCTGTACTCACCGGGCAGTTTTACTCGTCGCCGCGAACGTCTACTTAGTGCGGCGGCGCAGCGTGGTCGATCCCGCGATCAAGGCCACCACGATGTAGGCCACCATGACGGCGAACTGCTCGGCGTAGTACGACGTGGTTTGCGCCGGTGTGATGGCGTGCACCGCCGCGGTCATCGGTAAGACGTCGGCCACGTTGCGCATTCCGGTCGGCAATTGGGCGACGGGCACCATCAGCCCGCACAGCAGCAACTGGGGCAAGATGAAGGCCGGCATGAACTGCACCGCCTGGAACTCGGTCTTGGCCAGGGCGCTCAAGGCCAGCCCGAAGGCGGTGCCGAGCAGTCCCGCGCACAACGCCACGGCGCTGATGCGCCAGGGAATCCCCTGATGTGCGAGCCCGTACCAGCTGTAGGACAACGTCGAGACCAGCGCGCTCTGGACAATGGCGACTACTCCGAACGCGCCGGCGTAGCCGAGAATCAGCTCCGCTTTGGCGAGGGGCATCGTGAGCAGTCGTTCCAAGGTGCCATTGGTTCGCTCGCGCAACGTCGTCACCGACGTGACGAGGAACATCACGGTGAGGGAGAAGACTCCGAGCAACCGAGGTCCCAGGGCATCGAAATTGCCCGGACGGTTGACGAGGCTCCACGCGAGGAGCCCCACCAGGGCCGAGGGTACGACCAGCAGCAACGCAATCGTGCGCGGGTCGTGTCGCAGTTGTTGCATGATGCGCCTCATCGTCAAGAAGACGCGGCGAAAACTCACGAGGGGCTCTCAATGAGCTTCACGAACGCGTCGTCGTAACCGGAGGATCGCGTACGCGTGAGCAATTGCGCTGGCGCGTCGTCAAAGAGCAGGTGACCTTCGCGCAGCAGCAACAGGCGTCCACAGCGTGCGGCCTCGTCCATGACGTGACTCGACACCAGCACCGTGGTGCCCTCCGCGACCAGTTGGGCGAAGGTGCGCCAGAGGTCCTGGCGCAACACCGGGTCGAGGCCGACCGTTGGTTCATCCAGGATCAACAGCGGCGGCGCGCCGAGTAGCGCGACCGCGAGCGAGACTCTCGCGCGTTCACCACCCGACAACGACGTCACGAGCCGCCCGGCGAACGCGCGAAGCTTCACCACGTCCAAGGTGTGTTCCACCTGGGAGTTGTCCGCGCCGAGGATCCCGGCGAAGTAGGCGAGGTTCTCCCTCACCGTGAGGTCGAGATAGATCGCGGAACTCTGGGCCATGTAGCCAATGCGCCGGCGCAACGCTGGCGTGCCGACCTTCTCGCCCAGGGCGAGCGCGGTACCGCTGGTGATGGACTGGACCCCCAGCAGCGAGCGCATCAGGGTGCTCTTGCCGCTGCCGCTCGGACCCAGGAGACCGACGAGTTCGCCGGGCGCGACATCAAAACTCAGGGATTTGAGAATCTCGTGGTGCTGGCGCACGACTCGCAGTTGAGAAACCTCGAGGGCGAGCGCGGTCATATCCCTGCCGATGGTACACGCGCAAGAGTCATTTACCTCGCGGGCAGGCGACCGGCAACGACGGTGAGCAATTGGTCGACGTCGTCACGGGTCGCCAGAGGATTCATGAAAGTGAATTTAAGCGCTGCGCGTCCGTGGATCTCGGTGCGTCCCAACACCATTGCCCCCTCGGCCAGAAGTTCCTGTTGCACGCGCCGTAAGTCGTCGGCGTCGTAACCCGGGGCGTCGAAGACGCAACTGACGGTCGACGCGGGCGCCACCAATTCCAAGTCGTTGCGCGCGTCGATGGACTGGGCGGCGTAGACGTTGAGTTCTACTAGGTGCTCGAGCATCGCGGCGAAGGCACGCTGACCGATAGTGCGCAGCGACGCGACCACCTTGGCGGCGTCGAAGCGGCGCGACGTGTCGAGGGAGCGACCCACGAGGTTCACCATGCCCTCGAGTTCGTCGCCGCGGTCCAGGTAGTTCGAGCGCACGCGCAGCAGGTCGAAGCGCTCGACGTCGCTCACCACGAGGGCCGAGGCGTTAAAGGGCTGCCACCAGAGCTTATGAAAGTCGATGGTTACCGAATCGGCGAGTGACAGCCCGCGCAGTCGGGGCCGCAAAATTTCGGACATGATGAAGGCGCCCGCCACTGCGGCGTCCACGTGGAGCCACGCGCCCACGCTGCGGGCTCGCTGCGCAATGGCCTCGAGCGGGTCGATGGCGCCCAAGTCGGTCGTGCCGGCCGTGGCGCAGAGGGCGATGGGACTCAGACCATCCGCGTCGAGCCCCTCGAGTGCCGCGTCGAGGGCACCGATGTTCATCGCACCAGAGGAGTCGGTGGCGATCGTCACCACGGCGTCGCGTCCGAGGCCCAGTTGTGCCGCGGCGCGCTGCACCGAGAAGTGTGCCTGGTCCGACGCGAGGATCCGCCAGGTACGCGCCTCGTCGGGCAACCCGGTCTTCAAGACGTCGACGCCGATTTTAGAAGCCGCCCACGAACGCGCGAGTGTGAGGCCGAGCACGTTGGACGCGGTGCCACCCGAGGTCATGACGCCCGAAGCGCGCTTCGAGAATCCGATGCGCGCGCCGAGAAAATCCATCAGGTGCAGTTCGACTTCCGTCGCCGCGGGGGCCTGGTCCCAGGAGTCCATCGATTGGTTTGAACTGGCAATCGTGAGTTCGGTCACGACGGCCGGCACGACGCTCGGCGGGTGCAGGTGCGCGACACAGGCCACGTCGAGCGGGCGAACGCCGTGGGCCCACACGGCCGCTCCGAGTTCGTCGAGCACGGTGTCGAGAGCGACGCCCTCGAGGGGACAGACGTCCAGGGAGCGCACGCCCGCGCGCAACTGCGCGGGGGTGCGGTTCGAACGTGGTCCTCCAGCGGGCTGATCGAGTGATCCGATCGCCAGTTCCGTGGCGCGCGCCAGTGTCGCGAGACCCGCAGCGTCAGTGGCGACGAAGAAGTCGCGCCACGCGGTGACGTCGCTCAACGCGCTGAAGTGGCCTGTTCGACGGCCAGGGCCAGTCGACCCAGTCCGTCGTCCAGTTGTTCTGGCTCGATCACCAACGGGGTGAGGAGTTTCACGATGGTGTCGCCGGGACCGCACGTCTCGACAATCAGTCGCCGCTCGAAGGCATTGCGCGAAATCGCGGCGGCCAACTCGGTGTCACCGACGGCCAGGCCGCAGAGCAGACCGTTTCCGCGAACGCTGAAGCGGCCCGCGCCAAAGGAGTCGGACATGCCCTCGAGCGCGGTACGCACGGTGTGGCCGAATTGTTCGGTGTTCTTCTCGAGCGTCGAATCCGACCAGTAGTGGTTCAACATTGTCGCCGAGGTGGCGAAGGCCAGGTTGTTGCCGCGGAACGTTCCCGAGAACTCACCGGGGTTCCAGGTGTCGAGGCTGCGGCGCACCAGGTTGATGGCCATGGGCAAGCCCAGACCGCTGATGGACTTGGAAACACAGATAATGTCGGGGTCGAGCTGGGAACCCTCGAAGGAGAAGAAGGGACCCGTCCGGCCGACGCCCGCCTGGATCTCGTCGGCGATCACCAAGATGTCGAGCTCGCGGCTGATGCGGCGAATGGCCGCCAAGTACGCCGGGTCGAAGGCGCGCGCGCCGCCCTCGCCCTGGGTGGGCTCGACGATGACGACGCCGATGGCCTGGCCGTTGACCGGCGAGCGCAAGGTGGTGTCGAGCAATTCGATGTCGGCGTCGGTGACGTGCGGAACGAAGGGTAACGCGACGAAGTCCTTCAAGTGCGCACTGGTCTCACGCCCGGCCATGGAAGCCGAAATCGACGCCGCGCGGTAGCTCATGCCGTGATAGCCACCCTCGAAGCCCAACACTGCGCGGTGACCCGTCAGACGCTGAGCGAGTTGCAAGGCGGCCTCAACCGCGGTGGCCCCGGTGGGGCCGACCGTTTGGACAACCATGTCGAGCTGGCGCGGCGCGAGGACGGTGCTCTGAATGGTCTCGAGGAAGGTGCGCTTCTCGGTGGTGAAGGTGTCGAGCGAGTGCAGCAGGTGACCCGAACGCAGATGCTCTATGGCGACGTCGACGAAGAGGGGGTTGTTGTGCCCGTAGGAGAGGGCGCCGGCGCCGGCGAAGAAGTCGAGGTATTCGACACCGTCCTCGTCGGTGATCACACTGCCCGAGGCGGAGGAAAACACCGCGGGCCAGCGGCGGCAGTAGTAGCGCACGTTCGATTCGAGCGCGTCAAAGGAGTTCACGAGGAAAATCCTCTCAGTCGGGAGCGTCGGCTAGAGATCGATTCGCTCAAAATTTACAGGGGGTTTCGATTGTAGCCGAAGGGGACAAATCGCACAATCATTTTTTTCACCCTACGCCCCGAACCTGATGACGGACGCCTCTCGAGTGAAAACTTGGCAATGCGAAGGTGACGCATTGTGGCTAGTTTGTGTCCTCGTGACCGCACCTCGCCTTCGCTCTCGGGTTCGCTGGACCCTCATGGGCTTAATCGTGCTGCTGGTGGGATCGTCGCTGGTAATTCACCACTCCTCAAGAAGCGAATCGGTGACGTTGGTGACGTTGACATCGGTGGCGACGCAGTTCAACCACGACTACCAGTTCAACGACGACGGACCAGTGTGGGACCGCTTTGATCCGCCCTCGCAGGCACTGATTACCCGCGCGCGCTACGTGAAGTGGCACCGGGAGTGTCCCACGTCGCCGGGCGCCGCGAGGACCCTGAGCGCGAGTCGCCTCACGGGGGGCTGGTGGATGGTCAGTTACGAGATCAGCGACGTCGCGTTGCGCGACTACTGGCACCAAGTGGGCGGGCGATGGCGCTTCAGCTTGGTGCGTTCGAATCCGGCGGCGGCGTCCCTCTATTCGTCGAGCTTCGCGGCCTACGCGAAGGCGGTGGGGTGTTCGACGTCGTAGTGGACACCGAGAGGCTGTGTTCGACAACGAGGCGCCCGGTCGGGAATGATCCACATCAGTGACAGGAGGGCGTATCAGGCGTACGCCAGGTAGGGGCTGACGAAGGCCCGCGCGATACCCGAGAGGGAGACGAAGGGCGAGATCGCGCCCCCGCGGTCGTGGCCGAGAGCTCGTGCCAGTTTTTCGTCGTGGTGCTTCGTCCCCAAGATGGCGCGCACCAAGATGAAGTAGGTCCAGGCGCTGGCGACCAACACGATGCCGTCGGCGACCGCGGGCCACTTGGAACTCGAGGCCTGGCCGACCCACTCAGTGACCACGGGAGCGAGCGAGAGCCAGAACAACAGGGCGAGGTTGGTCCACAACACCCCGCCGCTGATGCTCGAGGTGAGGCGCGAGAGGTGGTGGTTATTCCAGTAGAAACCAATCACCGTGAAGTTGAGGATGTAGATCAGCGAGGTGGGCAGACGATGGGCTACGTCGGTCCAATCCTGACCGGCGGGCGCACGCAGATTGAAATCCATCACCGTGATGATGACGGCCATGACAGCGTCACTGGATGACTCGAGGCGCGCGGTTCCGATGACTTCGCCGGGTACGTCGTTGGGGGGCTGACCATCGCGGAGAGGGTGACCCCGCATCTCACTCACTTGTTCCGTGTCAGCGGGGCCGACGTCGCCGTAGTGCCAGCGTCAACCCGCGGGCGGTGGCGACGTGTCAGAGTTATGAGGGACGATTTAGTATCAGACTACGACCACGTCGCCGTGGCGTTGTTTTAATTGTTGGTGAGAGCGCGGGAGCCTAGACTTCCGAACTCCGAGTTGTTTACGCTGTCCAGTAGTCAGTACCCTTCACACCACCGCCCTTAATCCGCTCAAGTTGATTTGACGCACGTCGGCGAATCGGCCCACCGCGGGTGACGAACTCTCTAAGGATTCCTTGTGACCGATCCCGTCAACAACGTTGTGCATTCCGATACGCCCGACCCGCGCCGCTGGTTCGCTCTGTTCGTCATCGCGATTGCCCAGCTGATGGTCATCCTGGACTCTTCGATCGTGAACATCGCCCTACCCCACGCGGCGTTGCCCAAGTCGATGGGTGGACTCAATATCTCGGCTCATAACTATCAGTGGGCGGTCACCGCATACCTTTTGACCTTCGGTGGCTTCTTGTTGCTCGGGGGACGCATCGGCGACTACCTGGGACGCAAGAAGGCTTTCCTCATTGGATTACTGGGTTTCGCGGGAGCCTCGCTCATTGGTGGTTTGGCGCAAAGTCAGCAGATGCTTTTCGGTGCTCGCGCCCTCCAGGGTGTCTTTGGCGCGCTGCTCGCGCCCGCCGCACTCTCGCTCATTTCGGTGACGTTCACCGACTCTAAGGAACGCGCCAAGGCCTTCGGTGTTTACGGCGCTCTGTCGGGAGTTGGCGCGGCCATCGGACTCATCGCCGGAGGGCTGCTGACGCAGTACCTGTCGTGGCGCTGGTGCCTCTTCGTCAATACTCCCATGGCGA
>PLEI01000035.1 GCA_003136415.1 Acidimicrobiaceae bacterium
TTCCACAGCGGCTCGAACATGCGGTTGGCGAAGCGCAGCGCCAGAATGTTGTCGATCGACTCCTTGCCGAGGAAGTGGTCGATGCGAAAGACCTGGACCTCGTCGAAATTGGCGATGATCACCTTGTTGAGTTCGCGCGCCGAGGCCAGGTCGGTACCGAAGGGCTTCTCGCAGATGATGCGCGCGTTCTCGTTCAGCCCGCAGGTGCCGAGCATCTGGACCAGGGCGGCCACGGCGTCGGGCGGCACCGCGAGGTGATAGAGCCGTCGCACGTCGCCACCGATCTCGTTCTCGGCATCTCGCACGGCCTGGGGCAGACCCTCGGGATTGTCGGTGTCGGCCAGGGCGAAGGAGAGCGACTCGTGGAATTTCTCCCAAATCGGACCCTCGGGTTGGTGGGCGCTGAACTGGCCGATTGATTCTCTGGCGTAGTTGCGGAACGCCTCGGTCGAGACCTCGTGCCCGCGTGGCGCTGACGCGATGATGCGGTACTTCTCGGGCATCAGGCCGGCTGACGCCAGGTGAAAGAGGCCCGGGATGATCTTTCGCTTGGCCAGGTCTCCCGTGGAACCAAAGAGCACGATGACGTGATTGTCGGGAATCTCGGCGTCGGGATGCCGATGAGGGGAGTTCAACTGACAGCTCCCGGAGATGAAGATCGAACGATGTCACCAACGCCGACCAGCAACCGCGAGACCAGGGTGGGGGCGAAGAGTCCGTGGGCCACTATTCCCGCCGTGGCGTCGAGTCGACCACTGAGTATCGCGGGCTTGCTCGGGTCGCCGTGGTAGTCAGCGAGACGGCCCCCGTCGGGGCTGGGGGGGCCGTCTCGCAGGGACACCGGTTGGAGGTGGCGCATCGTCGCCGCCAGGCCGAAGTTCACCAGCTCCAGGGGCACCGGTGCGTGCAGTGTCTCGACCAATTTGGTGGAGTCGGCGATCACCACGAAGTACTCGGCGGCGCTGGCGACGATCTTCTCGCGCGTGTGGGCGCCGCCGCCGCCCTTGATCAGCCAACCTTCGCGCGAGATCTGGTCCGCGCCGTCGATGGCGAGGTCGAGCTCGTCCACGTTCTCGAAGGCCTCGACGTCGAGCCCGAGGGCCCGGGCGGCGTCCTCGGTGCGCGGTGACGTGGCGACGTAGGTGACCTTCGCGTCGCGAGCGGCGAGTGCGCGCAGTAGGAACGCGACCGTCGAGCCGGTCCCGAGGCCCACGCGCATACCGTGTTTCACCATATCGGCCGCGGCCGCGGCCGCGAGGCCCTTCTCGTGGTCGCTGGTCATGTCGCGAGCGCCGCGCGGTCGGCCATCACGAGTGACCGCGCGGCGCGCACGCGTCCGGCGGGAATCGATTCGTCCCCCGCCAGTAACTGGGCCAGTGCGACGCGCGCGTCGGGGCCGGCGACGAGCCAGAGGATCTGTTGGGCGCGCGCGAGGGCGGGGTACGTCATGGTCATTCGCCGGCGTCCCTGGTAGGGCTCGGTCACCGCGACGAGCCGGTCGCTGATCTCGAGCACCGGGTCTCCGGCAATGAGCGACGCGGTGTGCCCATCGGGTCCGATACCCAGGTGCACGAGGTCGAAGGTCGCCGGCAGTAATTGCGTGTAGTTCTGGGCCGCCTCTTCGAGGTCGTCGGCCTCCACGTTCATGGGTTCGATCACCGCTGGCGCCGCGGCGAGGTTCTCGCGCAGTCCGGTCAGATTGCGATCGGGGTCGCCAGCGGGGGCGACGCGTTCGTCGACCTGAAAGAGCACCGTCTGTTCCCAGGGCACGTCCATCGTCGCGAGCTCGGCGAACATGCCCCACGGCGTCGTCCCGCCGCTGAGGGCGAGAGAGCAGTGGGCCGTGGTGTCCACGACCTGGCGGGCGACGTGCGCCACGTAGCGCGCGGCGGCGGCGTGCAGCGCCGCCTCGTCGTCGTACACCCGAAGTTCGTGGTGCACGTTAGCCCTTCTTTTCGACGTGCCCGCCGAATTGCGAGCGCATCGCTGAGAGCACCTTGGCCGTGAACTCACCGAGTCCGCGCGATTCGTAGCGTTGCCAGAGTGCGGCCGAGATCACTGGTGCCGGCACCGACTCGTCGATCGCCGCCTGGACCGTCCAGCGCCCCTCGCCCGAATCCGAGACCTTCCCACTGAATTCGCCAAGTTCCGGGGAACGGGCCAAGGCGTCGGCCGTGAGATCCACCAGCCAGGAACTGATGACCGAGCCGTGACGCCAGACCTCGGCGACCTCGGCGACGTCGATATCGAACGAATAGAACTCCGGAGTGCGCAGCGGCGACGTCTCGGCGTCGGCCCCTTGGGGGTGGTGGCCGACGTTGGCGTGCTTGATGATGCTGAGCCCCTCGGCGAGGGAGGCCATCATCCCGTATTCGATGCCGTTGTGCACCATCTTGACGAAGTGCCCGGCACCGTGGGGCCCGCATCGTAGGTACCCGTTATGGGCGGTCCCGCTGGTGGAACGACCCGGGGTGGGGGATCGACGATCAGGCCCGGGAGCAATAGTGCGAAAGATCGGGTCGAGGCGCGTGATCACGTCCTCCTCGCCGCCGATCATGAGGCTGTAGCCGCGTTCGAGGCCCCAGACCCCTCCGCTCGTGCCGCAGTCAACGTAGTGGAGAGACAACTTCTCGAGGTCGGCGGCGCGCGTGATGTCGTCCTGGTAGAAGGAGTTGCCACCGTCGATCACGGTGTCACCCTCACTGAGGTGCCCTACCAGTTCATCGAGGGTGGACTGGACGATTCCCGCCGGCAGCATCAGCCAGATGGTCCGCGGTGCGTCGAGCTGGGTGACCAGGTCCGCGAGCGACGACGCGCCCACGACGTCCTCACTCGCGAGACCCTGAACGACAGCGCTGTTGACGTCGTAGACGACGCAACGGTGCCCGTCGCGAACGAGTCGGTGCACGAGATTGGATCCCATCCGCCCGAGGCCCACCATTCCGAGTTGCATTGGCTCACTGGTCGCCACGGGTTTCTCCTTTTCTCTTGAGTGATCGGTACAGGGTAATCAGTGCGTTGGTCGATGAATCGTGCGCGAGATCAGGTTCGGCCTCGGACGTGAGATCGGGGATGATCTTGACGGCGAGAACCTTGCCGAGTTCGACGCCCCACTGGTCGAAGGAGTCGATACCCCAGATCGTGCCCTGGGTGAAGACCGAGTGCTCGTAGAGCGAGATCAGACTCCCGAGCCACCGCGGCGTCAGGACTTCGCCGAGCAGCACATTCGAGGGTCGATTGCCTTGCATCACCCGGTGCGCCACCACGTGCTCGGGCGTGCCGTCGGCGCGTACCTCCTCGGCGGTCGTGCCAAAGGCCAGCGCCTGGGCTTGGGCGAAGACGTTGGAGGAGAGGATGTCGTGGTGCTCGCCCAGAGGGTTCAGGCTCTGGGCGAAGCCGATCAGGTCGACGGGGATGATCGACGTGCCCTGGTGGATGAGTTGGTAGAAACTGTGCTGGCCATTGGTGCCCGGCTCGCCCCAGTAGACCGGTCCGGTCGGGTAGTCGACGGGCGCGCCCTCGAGAGTGACGTGCTTGCCGTTGGACTCCATGGTGAGTTGTTGCAGGTAGGCCGGCAGACGCTTGAGGTACTGCTCGTAGGGCATGACCCCGACGGTCTCGCAACCTAGGAAGTCGCGATTCCACACCGCGAGCATCCCCATCAGCACCGGCAAGTTCTCTTCGAAGGGCGCGGTGCGAAAGTGCTCGTCCATTGCGTGAAAACCCTCGAGCATCTCTCGAAATCTCGCGGGGCCAATCGCCAGCATGGTGGACAGCCCGATGGCGGAGTCCATGGAGTAGCGGCCCCCGACCCAGTCCCAAAAGCCGAACATATTGGCGGTATCGATCCCGAAGGCCGACACCTTCTCCTCGTTGGTCGACACCGCGACGAAGTGTCGCGCGACGGCCGCGTCGTCGCCGAGGTGCGCGGTCAGCCATTGGCGCGCCGAGAACGCGTTGGTGAGCGTTTCCAATGTGCCAAAGGTCTTGGAGGAGATGATGAAGAGGGTCTCCTCGGCGCGCAGATCGCGCACCGCCTCGACGAAATCGGTGGCGTCGACGTTGGAGACGAATCGGAACGTGAGGTCGCGACTGGCGTAGTGGCGCAGCGCCTCGTAGGCCATGACCGGGCCGAGGTCGGACCCGCCGATCCCGATGTTGACCACATTCTTGATCGGTCGTCCGGTGTGCCCTCGCCACTCACCCTCACGCACGCGCGAAGCGAAGTCGGACATCTGATCCAACACGTCGTGGACGTGGGCGACGACGTCGACGCCGTCGACCACCAGAGAAGTGTCGGCGGGCGCGCGCAACGCCACGTGCAGCACGGCCCGATTCTCTGACACGTTGATGCGCTCGCCCGCGAACATCGCGTCGCGGCGCGGCGCGAGACCGCACTCGCGAGCGAGATCGAAGAGGAGCCGCAAGGTGTCGTCAGTAATGCGGTTCTTCGAATAATCGAGGTAGAGGCCCTCGGCGCTCGCGCGAAGCCGCGTCCCGCGCTGCGGGTCGTCGGCGAAGAGCTCGCGGAGGTGGCGAGGACCGATGTCGAGCCAATGCGCTTCGAGTGCCGTCCAGGATTCTCGTTGGCGTAGCGGCGTGGGGGTCACGAACGCCGCGCCGATCCACTCAGCTGGGTGCCGATCTTCGCCAACAATTCATTCCACGAGGTAGTGAACGCCGTAGCTCCCTCGTCTTGGAGTTGGTGCGCCAGGTTGCGCCGATTCACGCCGACACGGGCGAACTCGGCTAGTTGGGATTCGTAGTCGCCGCCGTCAACGGGAATCGACGCGGTCACTCGACCATGGTCGTAGAAAGCTTCGAGCGTGGCGTCGGGCATGGTGTTGATCGTGAAGGGGCTGGCGAGTCCCTCGACGTAGAGGGTATCCGAGGCGTCAGGGTCCTTCGTCTTGGTACTCGCCCAGAGCAGGCGCTGCGCGCGCCCGCCGGCGTTGTGAATGCGCTGCATGCGCTCGGACGCCAAGAGTTCTCGATAAGCCCGATACGTCTCGAGTCCGACGGCCAGGCCGAGACGGTTGGTCAGCTCGGGCGGCACCAGCGGGGCCACGGCGGCGTCCCAGCGCGAGATGAACACGGACGCCACGCACGCCACCGCCGGGTTCAGGCCCGTCGTGATGCGCCGCTCGATTCCCTTCAGGTACGCGTCAGCGGCGGCCAGGTACTGGTCGGCGTCGAAGAGCAGGGTCACGTTGACGGCGATACCCGCAGCGATGCTCTCTTCGATCGCGCGAAGCCCCGGCGGCGTCCCGGGGATCTTGACGAACAGGTTCGACCGCTCGGCGCGAGCGTGTATCGCCGCGGCCGCCTCGATTGTCTTGTCGGTGTCGTAGGCGAACAGCGGCGAGACCTCGAGCGAGACCCAGCCGTCGACGCCGTCGGTACGTTGGTGCAGGGGGGCGAAGAGGTCGGCCGCGCGCTGCAGGTCGGCGATCGCCAGTTGAAAGAACACCTCTTCGCTCGTGATGTCGTTCGTCGCGAGGCTCCTCATATCCTCGTCGTAGTCACCCGACGCGATGGCCTTGTCGAAGATGGAGGGATTGGACGTGAGTCCGCTCACCGAATAGTTGTCGATGTAGCGCTGAATCTCACCATTGTCGAGCATGGCCCGCGTGATGTTGTCGAGCCAGAGACTTTGACCGAGATCGTGGAGTTGTTGTGTTGCCTTCAATGTTCTCTCCTTATCGAATCAAGTGTCGCACGGGCCAGCGGCGCGACGTGGGGCGCGCTGAGGCCGAACTGGACCTGAACTCCTTGAGCGCTGTCGAGGCGCCGAAAGTGTTCCTGCCCACGATCACTGCGCACCTCCCTTGTCTCATTCACTTCGCGCAGGTCAACTGACGTCACTCATCGTACCCATGCGTCAGACGACAACCGGCCGTCCCAGGAAGCCCGCAGCGCGAGCCTGGCAATTCCTCGCAAAACAGGCGCACCGATCTCCCGATTCTCCAGCGATGCACGCATTTTGGCCTCGTAGTGTGCCAGCCCTTCGTGACCAGGTGGTAGCGACGTCCACAGGAGCTGGCACCAACTGAGCTCGGCGTCGCTCCCAGAGTGTCGTCCTCCAATCCTTGAAAACTAAGGCGAGTGGCAGTCAGATGGATAGCCCGTCAATTCTTTATCGCTACGCGCCGATTGACAATCCTGTGAGAAATAGTCGGCGGAATTGGGGAGTCAGCGTAAACATTTTCAACTGGCTGGTCGAGCGACCGTCTGGGCTCACGTGTACCAAGGGCACTCGTCGCCAATCTTGGACGCGGTCGTGTTCACCGCGTCGTGGGATCAGAGGCCCGGGAACGACTTTTGCAGATTTTCCAAGTGAAGTTCATTGATGCCGGCCGGGGCGTTTTCCTGGTCAAGCCGTCCGTACACCAAGCGAACGAACGCCTCGGCGGGGAGCTCGAAATCAACGGCGCCAGTGTGCGCCGCGTCGCCGAGGCTGATTGAGTCATCGGCGAACACCAGCATGAAATCGCGTGATGGATTCGTCGTGCGTACACTCAATTCCTTCACTTCACCATTGGCCTTGCCCGCAAAGCGGATAATCATGCCGAGATTGTCGATGATGGCACCCGCCGCCTCACTCGACAGCGTGGCGGATGGGTCAATCGCTACTTCGATGTCCCAGGTGTGTAGAGCGTGCTCGCCGAGGCGCATTCCGACGAAGCCATTGAAGTCGAGGTCAAGAGGTCCCATCGAAGAATGGAATTCGCTTCGTTGGGCGTCGCTCAGGGCTTCGAGGGCCAGCAAGAACTCCTCGTCGGCAACCAATGCGTCGTTGACTTGATCGGAGGGCGCCTTGGCGTTCCACTCGTCCCAGACGGACTGATTGAATGCGGGGTCGGCCTCGCGGCCAGCAATCGTGTCGTCCAGGGTTCGCATCGAGATGACCGCTCCCGAACCAATGTGCGACATGGTGTCGGCGATTGTCCACTCAGTGGGGTAGGCGGAGGCTTCAGGAACGAAAACTTCGACGCTACTGATAACGAAGCGCAGGTGTTCCACTGACGCGTGCAGGATGCGAAGACGATCGGTCATGATGACTCTTTTCTGGTTATGAGTGGTCGGAACCGCTGGGGAAGTTCTCGCTGGCCCACGTGCTCAATGCGCGCATGGCGGGGATCAAGGCGTTGCCCGTGTCCGACAGTTCGTAGGAAACAGAAACCGGCGGACCGGGCTCGACCGAACGGACAATAAGTCCCGCCTCCTGGAGCTCACTCAGGCGCTCCGACAGGACCGAATCGCTGATGCCGGCGACGTTGCGCTTGAGCTCGGCGAAACCCGACGGACCGTTGGTGAGTGTTCCCAGGATGACGCCGTTCCAGCGCTTGCCGAGGAACTTGAAGGCCTGCGCGAGCGCGCCGTCACAGGACTTCGACGTCTCGTCGCAGGTGGTTCCATCACGGGACAGTGACGTCACGCCGACAGCACTTTGGCTAGTCGACGGGTCAGTTTCCATGACATTGATTGTACCAGTGACTTGTCTGAGAGTAGGCGCTTCGTTTTTAAAAGTTACAGGTATTATGAAAGTAAGCAGTGACGATTACCACTAGGAGCAATGATGTCCCTCTTTCGACTTGACGCCAGTATTCGCACCGAGGGTTCGGTGAGCCGAGCCATCGCCGACATCGACGAGGAGTCCTGGCGCCAGGACAATCCCGATGAGGTCGTCACCCGACGCGATATTGGACTCGATCCGGTTCCGGCCACCTCATGGCCATTGTCAGTTTTCGCGGACCGTAGCAATCTCGACAGTCTGAGCCCGGAGCAGAAGGACGCGGTCGACCTGGCGACGACGTTGAGCGACGAGCTCTTCGCAGCTCACGCCCTCCTCTTTGCCGTTCCCCTCTACAACTTTGGCGTCTCCCAGCACTTCAAGGCCTGGGTGGACCTCGCGATGACCGACCCGCGCCTCGGAGAGTCACTAAAAGGCCGCCCGGCCGTCCTCGTCGCCGTGCGCGGTGGCGCCTACGGTGCCGGCACGCCGCGCGAGGGTTGGGACCACGCATCGGGCTGGATGCGCCGCATCCTCGAAGACGTCTGGGGACTCGACCTGCGCGTGGTGGAGACCGAATTCACCCTCGTCGGTGTCAACCCGGCACTGGACCAGTTCAAGGAGGTGGCCGCCGAGATGCGCGAAGAGTCCGAGCGCGTCGCCGTCCAGCACGGTCGCCACTTGGCCGGTGCGCTGACCCACTGATGTCGTTCGCTCACCAGCCCCCTCGTCACTGGCAACTTCAGCCCAAGGACCACCAATGAAAATTGCCATGATTATCGTCTCCTCGCTTCTCACCCTCCTCGCGTTCGCGTCGGCATCGGGCAAGTTGCGCAAGTCGCCCCAGGTCATCCAAGGTATGACCCACGTCGGCGTCCGAGAGAATCAAATTCCCCTGCTGGCTCTCCTGGAGATTGCCGGGGGTGTCGGGCTGCTCGTCGGTTTCGCCACGAGGGACCTCGGCCGATTGGCCGCGGCGGGCCTGGTGCTCTACTTCGCGGGTGCGCTTGTGGCGCACCTACGCATCAAGGACAATTTCAAGACTTTGGCCCCGGCACTCGACTTATTCGTCATTTCGATCGGTACTCTCGTCCTGCAGATCCAGCGCTGATGGGGAGGGGCGCGAATCAGGTGGCGGAGCAGCCGGTGATCGTTTCACTGGTTGACACCAGCAAGTCCACGATTCGGATGCTCTTCGAACTTTGGTACACCATGTGGCACGAAGCTCATCACTAGGTGAGCCGGGCCCATCGCGCACCGACGTGGCCCTCGACGCCCGCAGTGAGGCATCAGTAATCGAGTCTCCGAGCCGATCCCCTCGCGTAGCCCTGGTAGCGAGGGGATCGGACGTCGGTCGAGGCGACGGCAACGTTGCAGCGCCCCGCAATGGACCGTTAGCTGTTCATTTCCCACGGCACGAGTGAAGAGCGCTCCTGCGACCAAGCAGTGAGCACGTGTCGGGAGAAATTCTCCTCGAGCAGCAGCATGGCGGCTGCTCCAAAGAGCACTTCTGATCCCAGTTCGGGGTCGGCGCTGAGGAGTCCGGTGACTAATCGTCCCCGGGCCACCTCGGCGTGGTGCATGTCGACGTCGACGTGGACGTCGTCGAAGCGGCGACCTTCGGCGCCAATGCCGAAGCGTTCGAGCGCGCGACTGTATCTCTGCATCGATCCGACCGAGGTCATCTCCATCACGGCCAGCTGACCCACGAGGGCGGCGCGCCACTTGCGGTGCATCGCGAACATCGACACCAGGTTCACTGTCGCCAGGGTGACGCCGGGCGTCACCTCCACGTAGGAGCCGTAGGACGCGTCAAGTCCGAGGGCCGACATGGTGGTGGCGAAGAGCGCGGAGTACGTGTGCAGCGAGTCGCCCGAGCCGTTGTCGTCGGATTGGATTTGAATCGGTGCGGCCTTGGCGTCGCCCGAAAGGTGCGGGATGGCGAAGGCGTGGGGATCGCCCTCGCGCAGATGCGAAGCCGAGCGGTGCACGCAAAATTCGCGAAATTGGTCCAGTGTTCCCCGGCCACTGAAGTACGTTGAGATCGACTCGCGGCGCGAGGCGAGGATGAGTTGGTCGAGTTCGGTCGCCACGTCAAAAGGTTCCCGCACGTGGCGTTGGGAGATCTCTTCGCGCAACTGTGCCTCGAAGGCCCCTTCGAGTTTCGCCCGAAAGGCCAACAGGTCGACGTCGCATTCCCAGTCCGCGCCGATCAAGTCGCGATACTGCACCTCGTAACAAAGGTAGAGGGCCAGTTGGAAGTCGTCGTCGGCTAGCGGATCGGCGACGGTGACGTCGGGCATCGGACCGAGGGTTCCGGGTTCACGCTGCAGGGCCTCGATGACGGCGGCACTTAAGGGCCCGCGGGGCCAGGGGATCAGCGGCCAGTTCACGACGACCTGATCTGACGCGACGGCATTCTCCTGCGCCGCGGAGGCGAAGGCCGGATTGATGCGGTCGTCCGTGGCTTCAAAGGTTGATTTGGCGGAGAGGTCGTATTTGGTCACGTGGTCCTTCGCTCTCCCGGGTAGGGGGCGCAGTCGGGCGACCCGAGAGAGGGCATCACTCGAGCGGTGACTCCGTGAGAGTCGTTGATCCACCGACGCGATAACGCGACGGTGGCTCGGGACCTCGTGGAGTCGACTTCGAGCAGCCGGTGCACGAGAATCGCGAACCGGGCGATGTCCGCACGGCTCAACGGCGGCACCGCGACCCGTGGAGCGCCGATTTCGCCGGGGCCCCCCTTAGTCTCCCGGGGACGCGAGTGGTCATTTCTTCGCCGTCGACAGGGGCCGTGGGGGACACGAGAGCCTCTGTCGACGGCGATTCACCGTGACCACGGTGGCAGCGTTCGAACTATTTCTTGAAGGCATCCTTGACTTTCTCGCCGGCCTGCTTGAGGTTGCCCTTCACTTGATCCAACTTGCCTTCGTCCTCGAGATCCTCGTCGCCGATCTCGCGACCGGTGGCTTCCTTCACCTTGCCCTTGGCAACTTGTGCGACGTTCTTGGCCTTGTCTTGCTTCGTCATTTCTTATCTCCTTGGTGATAACGAGGAAGGCATTCGCCGACCTCGGGAACTGCAAAATCTCAACCCGACTTCGCCGTCGAGTCGGGTACTGCTACTCACTGCGGTGGCGACAGGGATTACTTCAGTCGAAAAAAAATGAAAATGATCAGCAGGATGACGATGAGTCCGCCCATTCCGATGTACACGGCTACTCCTTCTCTCTTTGCGGTAAATGTCGATCTTCGACTTGGTCGCCGGTGTTGCGACCGGTCCTCTCGGACACCGAACTGAACAGCCTCGTGCTGGGGGTGCAGCGAGGGGCGACATCAGTGAGCGTCTTCATGGACGGGCTCCGAATTCCTTGGCGCTTCGATGAACTGACGCTGAATGGCTTCCGCGGCGGCCTCGACGGTTCGACGCGAGGTGAGGTAGGTAATGAACGACACGATGAAGGCGAGAACACCGACGGGCAACCACATCATGCTGGCGCTCGATACGTGAAAACCGGTGCGGTGGTACACAATCGACCAATAGGTGATAAGTCCGCCCACGGTCAACGAGGCGCTCAACACCATTGCGGGGAGACCCATTTCGCACCTTCCTCTCGACTGGCTCAAGGCCAGGCCAGAAGGAAGCGAAGTCTTGACGTCCTGAGACTCACATTAGCGCCGTGCCCGACATTTCAACCGTGAGAATCTCCTGTGGAACGAGGTCGAATGTCCCAAAAGGACGACGTCACGTTGAGCGGCCTCGCCACCCCGGTGACGTGTCACCCCACGTTCACGTCGTGGCGACACGCCACCGCTCTCAATAGGGGAGTGGGCGAGGTCATAATGGTGGACGGCCCACGGTCGGGTGCGGCCCGACCACGACGATGAGAGTTGTTTATGACGACAGTGCTGGAGAGTTTGGGACTTCGCGCCCGTGACGCGCTGTACGTTCCGCCCGATGAACTGATCGGACGAGTGGTCATTGTTCACGGTGCGAGCGCCGACGTGATCTGGCAGCGCGCGGACGGAGTCGAAGACTCGGGGCTGTGCTCGCTGGCCAAGGGCCTATCGAAGACGCCCGTGGCGGGCGACTGGGTCGCGGTAAGAGATGGGCGCGTCGTGCAGGTACTGGAGCGCCGCAGTGAACTTCGTCGCCCCCACCCCTACGGGCGAGAGCCCCAAGTCATGGCCGCCAACGTCGATCTGGTCTTGATTGTCGTCGCGGTCAACGTGGACCTGAACGAGCGAGTGCTCGAGCGGCTCTCGATGATGGCGCGCGACTCGGGCGCGACGCCCCTCGTGGTCGTCACCAAGGTCGATGATTCGGACGACATCGACGAGTTCAGCGCATTGGTGAAAGAGCGGGTTCCCGACGTCGAGGTCGTGGTGACGAGCTCACTCACGGGTGAGGGAATCAATGAGGTGCGCGCCCTCCTGCCCCAGGGCGTGACCGCGGTGATGCTGGGCGCATCGGGCGTGGGTAAGACGTCGCTGCTCAACGCACTCGAGGGCACCACGGAATTGACCCGCACGGTAGGTCGAGGGGGAGAGGGCCGCCACGCGACGACAACGCGCAAACTCTATCGACTCTCCTCCGGCGGCGTCTTGCTCGATATCCCCGGTATTCGTCTGCTCGACGTCGTGGCTGACCAGCGCAGTCTCGAGCAGAATTTCAGCGACATTGACGAACTCTCCCTCTCGTGTCGCTTCAACAATTGTCGCCACCGCGGCGACGACGGCTGCGCGGTCGAAGCAGCAGTGGCATCGGGCGAGTTGGTAGCGGGCCGCCTCGAGGCGTGGCGAGAAGCGCAAGCCGGTGAACTCGACCCCCGCGAACGGCGCCGGGCGACGGAGTCGCGTCCGCGCGGGCGAGAGGGCCCGCGCGACGAGTAGGGAGTTCACAGAAGTTCTGCGCGAACTCAGCTCTCGTCGGCTTCTTGCGCGGTCAGTTCCGCGGCGGGGTCGGCGTCCAGGCGTTCATCGACGATCACCTGGCCGCTGCGTATCGAGCGGCCGAACGTGCCGTTCTCGATGCGATCGAGCGCGCCATGAAGTTGGGTGAGTCGCGCTCGCAGACCTTGGGTGACGGCGTCGTCTTCGGTCTGCGTCGTGAGTCCCTCTGCGGAGTCGCTCATGTCGCCGTGTTCGTTCGCCCCCGCGCGGTCGTCGAGACCGTGCGCCGCTGAATTGAGAAGGAGATCGTGCAGGGCCACGTGCTCATCGTTCAGTCGTTGCTTGGCAATTTGTACGTCCATGACGTCCTCCGATGAAAGTTGTCTCCGGTTCTGAGGCTAACCACGCGTCGGAGGCACCACGACGGGCCCTCGGGCCTTGTTGGTTCGCGAGTCGTTTCCCCAGACGAGTCACCGGATGGGAAGGACCCCGATAAGCGACACACCGCGTGCGGGAGGAACTCACACGCGATCGTGGACGAGCGAGGCCCGGTACCGCGGGACTACGGTGAGAGAAGTTGAATGGTTTCAACGTTCGTTTCTCGGGACCACGGGTGATCCATGGGAGGGGGAGAATGGGACGGATCAGATTCTTGGGATGCGACCAAGACGCGTACTGCTCGAGCGTGGCGCGACACGTGGCTGAGTTCGAAGCGGACAGCGGACACCAGGTGGACGTGCAACTCATCGACAATGACGAGTACTTTTCCAACCAGCTCGATTCCTATTTGGGGGGAGAGAACCCCGCCGACGTCTTCGTCTCGGGTCCGGTTTTGATGTGGGAGCAATTGGGCAAGGGCTTCGTCGAACCGCTCAACCCCTTCTTGGAGCGCGCGAGCGACGGATTCGACGCGGACGATTTCATACCCGCCCTGCTGCGCTGCAATCGCTGGGACGGTGCCTTTGGCTCAGTGCTCGGCCAGGGTGAACTATTGGAGATCCCGGTCAACTGCGAGTCCTACAACCTGGCGTATCTCCCCGAGATCCTCGACCGCGCTGAAGTGGACGTGCCGCGCACCTGGGAGGAGTACTTCGCCACGGCGCGAACCATCGTCGAGCGGGCCGCTCCGGCGCGAGGCTTCGCCCAGCGCGGCGCGGACGAGTGGCACACGATCTACACCGGCTTCGCCAGCCAACTCTGGTCCTACGGAGGACACGACTTCGACGCGACCGGTCGGTGCGCCATTGATTCTCCCGAGGCGCTGCGCGCGACCCGTGACCTCGTCGAGGCGCTGGCCGTGGCGGGGCCGAGCGACTGGTTGCATCAACGCTGGTACGAGTTGGCGATCGACTTCGCCCACGGGGATTACGGACTCATCGTGGATTCGGATCACTACGTCGCGTTTTTCGAGGACCCGGAGATCTCGACTGTTCACGGTCGGGTGGAATACGCCGTGCCGCCGCTCGGACCCACCGGACGGCGTTCGGCCAACGTGTGGACGTGGTCGGCCGTCATGAACGCGCATTCGCGCGACAAGGACACGGCGTGGGCGTTCATGGAGTGGGCGACCGGTAGGGACTTTCTCCTGCGGTCGGCCTTCGAGGGGAACATGAATCCGACCCGATCGAGTATCTGGGACCACCCGCGATTCCGCGAGTTCTCGGCCCCGTGGGGTGAGTTCGCCGACGTCTCTCGTTTGCTCGTCGAAGAGGTGGGTGAAGTGCTCGTGACGCCGGCGGTCAACTACATCGAGGTGGCGCGGCGCTGGACGACGGCGTTGCGATCCGCCTACGCCGACCCGACGTCTCTCGAGAGACTGATGGCGGATGCTGCCCGGGACATTGATCAGATCGTAAAGCGTTAACGCCTCCACCCGCGTCCCCGCCGTTGGGGCCAGTCAACGCACGAGGTCGCGGAGTTTGCCGGGACCGTCGCACCTTGGAATGCTGGCGAAAACCGCCGGGTCCATCACGGCGGAGACCGCAATCACCAGGGGCACGGCACGAATGCCGGTCGGCGACAACATCAGATTCTCAATGGCCGGCCCGATGATGCCGCCCGCCGTCATGCACAAGATCAGCGTCGCGAGACCGTCGCCGTCGCCGGGACCCAGCACCGCGTACCAGATGAAGCCCATCGGATCGACCGAAGCAAAGACGAGCCCGAGCACGCGATAGGCCAACGGCCTTGCCGTGTCAAAGAATGCCGCGAGGCTCAACACCACCGCGATGGCGAGGCCGCCGGGCACGAGCGCCTGCTCCGACCCGGCGACGCCCCCCATCGACCTCGGTTTTCCTCAGACGCGATAGTAACTTCACTTGGTGGGACCCGCGGGCGTCAACGAGGGCGACTCAGCTGAAGGCGAACTCGGGCCGTTGGCCCGACTTGATCTCTTCGCGCACCAAGAACTGAGCCAGGGGCAGGTCCTCGGCGTGGGTCACGCCGATGCAGCGCGAACTGGTCTCGAGCACCGAGAACACCAGACCTTCTCGTGCCATGACGTTCGCCACGAAGGTCGGCAACAGGACTTCAGCGCTTTCTTCGAAGTCGTGCTCCTTGACCTCGCGGTGCATGAGGGGCCAGATGTTGGGTTGAAAGCCCCAGAGGTTCATTGACACCAGTGTCTCGGGTGTCAAGAAGCGCGGCGTCAGGCCGTCGTCGGCCTCTAGACCGTCGGGAGTGAAGTGCACGTTGCGCCGCTCTTCCACGTGGGTCAAGCGGCCGTTGGCGACTTGGCACGTGCCGCGCGAGACCGGCAGGTCGCCTATCAAAGAGTTCTCCAACTGAAAAGCCACGAGACAACAGTCGGGGCTCGAGCTCAGGTGGCCGCCCAGCTTCATCAGTGCGTCGAGGCCGTAGAGGTCGTCGGCGTTGGAGACGCCGAAGGGCACGGAGTGCTCCACGAATTCCTCGGCCGCCAGCACCGCGTCGACGGTGCCACGCAGCTTCTCCTGAAATGCGAAGGACACGCGGTGATTAGTGGGCCAATGTTGAGCCACGTGCTCTTGGATGGTGGGACCAGTGTCGCGGTTGACGACGATGACAATGTCATCGAAGCCGGCGGTGATCGCGTCCGACGCTATGAGATCAATGACCCCTTCGCCGTGACGTCCAATAGGGGCAAGCTGCTTGAGCCCGCCGTAGCGACGAGCTCGCCCAGCAGCCAAGATAACGAGAGTAGGTCCAATCATGGTTTCAAGGTAATCAACCTGATGGTGCGCGTCAAGTCAATCGGACAAAGTCTTTGGACATTCTAAGATGCGCTCGTCTGTTTGTATCCAAAATAATGATGACGCGATTGGGTGATGGGCACGCCGCTACCCGGTCATTCAATGACTTGCATCCGGGCGACTCACGTGAGTACTGAACCTAGGGCCGTGACATCATCGTCGAAGAATCAACGCCCAGGTCCTTCAGCACTTCGCGCGCGCTGTTGCGCCCCGGCCGGCCCGAGACGGATCCTCCGGGGTGCGACGTGGAACCCGTGAGATACAAACCCTCGATGTCGGTGCGGTAGTCGAGCCAACCCGGGATGACCGAGCCATCCTCCAGCAAGAATTCGCCACCGTGACAACTGCCACCAATGTTGGCCCGGTTGTGCTGGGAAATTGTCGTCGGCGACTGGGGGCGCATCGCGAGGATGTTGTCGTCGTCGAGCCCCTCGACGTACTGTCGGGCAAAGTCGAGGAGTCCTTGTGCGTACTCCTGGGTTTGCGCTTCGCTCCAGGGTTGTCCGTCGCGCAGTTCGGGCGCGATGGTGAGGAATTTGAAGACCGCGCCCGGCGCGCGCCCGGGGTCGACCGCCGTCGAGTCGACCATCAAGAGCCACGGGTCGTCGGCCTCGACGCGACCTTCGAAGGCGGCGTTCACCTGGCGACGAAGTCCGTCGGGAGTACCGAGGCCTCCCGCCGCGGATGTCATGGGTCCCTGCGCGGTGCGATACGTCACGTGGGTGCAACAAGCGAAGTGCACGGCAAAGACCGAGAGGCCCGGACGCCACTTGGCCGCGGCATCACTGATTTGGGCAGATTCGACGGGCAGCGCCTGAGGAAGAGCTCGCGAGTGGCTTCCGGTCACGACGGCTTTCGTGGCGCGAAACGTGCGTCCATCGGACGTCACGACGCCGGCGCAACGTCCGTCCTCGACGATGAAACTCCCTACCCACGCAGAGGCAATGACCTCACCGCCGTGGTCGCGTACGTGGGCGGCGAGGGCGTCGGGCAGCGCACTCGATCCACCAATGGGTGTCGTCCATCCAAACTTCAATCGCCCGGCGATGATGGCGGCGGGTAACGCGCCAGTGCCCGGGCGCTCGGGTGGTTGAATCGTGGCAAAGCCCATCCACATGATGGTCCGGCGAATGACCGGGTCCTCGAAGGTACTCATGATGACTTCCCACGCGCTCTTCGCCCGCAGTTCGTGATAATGCGTCGACCATTCGTTGTCCGCGAGCGTCAGCCCGGCCTGGAAGTGTGCGTGGGCGACCTTGAGACCCGCGTCCCAGTCGCGCATCATCTCGCGCAATGCCTGGGCGTCGTGCATAGAGAAGCGCTCGAAGTTGGTGGCAGTGCGCTCGACGTCGGGATGGATGATGAGCGCATCGTCATCCTTGATCGGCAAGATAACTGCCGGGTCCGTCACCAGGTAACGCAGACCGTATTTCTTGATCAGTCCGAGTTCGTCTTGGGAGATCATGGGATTGGACTGGATGACGACGTGCGCACTCGAGCACGAGTCGTGTCGCCAACCCGGCAGGGTGAGTTCCTCACTGACGGTGTTGCCGCCGATCACGTCACGGCCTTCCAGCACCGTGACCGTGAGGCCAGCTTCGGCCAGGTACGCCGCGCAGGTGAGCGCGTTATGGCCAGCCCCCACGACGATGACGTCAGATTCAGTGTTCATTGTTACCCCCCTCGGCGACATTAGGTCGGCGAAATCCTTCGACAACGAGGAAGTTCCATTGTTGAGGTGAAGTCATTTCGACGCCGGGGGTCTCAGTTAGGCTGGTTGCCTGGGGCCGTAGCTCAGTGGTTAGA
>PLEI01000006.1 GCA_003136415.1 Acidimicrobiaceae bacterium
ACGAAGTCTCCGGGTGCTCGAAAGTCACCTTCGCCCTGTCCCTTTACGTAGGCGGCAGAGTACGAAACCGCGGCGGCGTGGGCATCGGGGTGTGCGCAAAACGCGTAGCCGCTGTCGTAGGGAACATTAAGCCACTTATGACCGTCAGTGGCCCACGAATCGGCTAACTCGACTCCCGCCACCAAATGACGGGTGGACGGACTAGCTGCCGCCCAAAGGCCAAATGCTCCATCTACATGAACCCAGGCGTCGTGACCGTGCGCCGTTGCGATCGCCGTTGCAAGATCGTCAAAGGCGCCGCTGTTTACGTTGCCTGCCTGAAGACACACGATCGTTGGGCCCGACGGCGAGTTCTTCAAGATGCGTGCCAAGGCTGCGACATCGATCGCGCCTTGAAAATCGGTGGCGACGGGTTCAAGCGTGCCGGCGCCGAAGCCTAGAAGACGCAGCGCCATGTCGATCGTGGCGTGGCGGTCGCCCGTTGCCACTACTCGTACTCGAGGGCTACCGTTTAGCCCGTCACGTTCGACGTCCCAACCAACTTTTGCTAGTACGTGATGGCGTGCCGCTGCGAGCGAGACAGTGTTAGCAGCTTGCCCGCCGGTCACGAATCCAAACGACGCGTCACTCGGTAGACCCAGCAACTCTTTCAACCAAGTGCCGGCCGCTTCTTCAACTATCGCCGCGGCCGGTGACGTAATCGCATTGAACGCATTCTGGTCCCAGCCGGTGGTTAGTACGTCCGCTGCGGTCGCTGCGTCCAATGCTCCACCGATCACAAATCCGAAGTAGCGAGGACCAGTCGATGCCACGAGCGCCGGCTCGATGATGCTCGCCAGGTCCCCGATGACGACATCGGCTGAGGTCGGTCCATCACGCATTGAGCCGAGTGCGGCACGCAGAGCCGGGAGATCGAAATCGGAAAAGACGGGTCGTTCGGTAGTTGCTTCCCGGTAGTCAGCGACTCGCGACGCAGTGGCAATCAGTAGTTCGCGAAGATTGGACATTTCGTAATCATTGCAGATTGATTTAGCCAGTTGTCGAGCTGCGAGGAGAACCCGATCGTGAGCGGACCTTAGCGGACAGCTTTCAAACCTTTCCAAAATCCTGGCCGAACTGATCGAACCGACTCGGGCAAGCTAATTGATCTCCAGATATCGGGTCAACCATTCTCCATCGAATTGAAGAGCTGACTCAGTAGTGATGCAAGCTCCTTACGCTGGCTAATGGACAGCCGAGCCAAGAGTTGGCGCTCGTTTCTCAAATGATCCGGCAGAGATTCCTCAATTAGCTGGAACCCTTCGTCGGTGAGGCCCACGTCGATAACACGGCCGTCCTCCGCGTTGGGCTCACGGATGACCAGCCCCCTTGACTCAAGACGATTTAGACGTTGAGCAATTGCACTCGACGTCACCATGGAACTGCGCTGCAACTGAGTCGGCGTTAAGCGGAAGGGCGGCCCACTCCGTCGCAGTGTGGCGAGAACGTCAAAGGATGCCGCGTCAAGGTCGTGCTGGGAGAACGACCTTTGCAAGCAGGCGTCCGCTAACCGTGCAGCCCGCGACAATCTTCCGAACACTCCCATCGGAGAGGTGTCGAGATCCGGACGCGCGTCCGCCCACTGCTGAAGGATCTCGTCTACGCCATCACCCATGAAGTCAGTGTAGACAATAGCTAAGCACTAAGGTATACTACCTAAGTGCTTAGCAAACAGTGGATGACAATCGCGTCGACATCTCTCGCGCCCTTGGCGTGGGGCACGACCTACGTCGTCACAACGAAACTCCTTCCAACGGGACGCCCTCTGCTCGACGCAACGGTGAGGGCTCTACCCGCGGGACTGATTCTGCTCTTCCTCGGTCGGCAGTTGCCTCAAGGCATCTGGTGGTGGCGTTCGTTTGTTTTGGGTGCTCTCAACATTGGCGGGTTCTTCGCCCTACTATTCGTTGCCGCCACTCGCCTTCCGGGGGGTGTTGCCGCCACCGTGGGAGCGATTCAGCCAATGCTCGTAACAGTGCTAGCTGCTCGTTTGGTGGCGGAACGCATTACCCGACTCCGGGTGATCTCGGGACTGTTGGGAATAGTTGGCGTCATCCTCGTCGTTAATGAGACTACTGGCAGGCTCGATCTCATTGGCGTGGCTGCCGCCCTTGGTGCGGCAATGCTGATGGCTATCGGCATCGTCCTGGCGAAACGGTGGGGTCAACCCGCTAATCCGATCGTAACGACCAGCTGGCAACTCGTCGCCGGAGGATTCATCCTCCTGCCGATGACCCTCGGAGTCGAAGGCCTCCCGAGTTTCAACTCACTCACGTCGCGCAACGTCGCTGGGTACAGTTATCTCGTTGTCGTCGGAACGGTGCTGGCGTACACGTTATGGTTTCGAGGAATCAGGCGTCTCCCAGTTTCATCGGTTGGGTTTCTCGGACTCTTAAGTCCCTGCATGGCCGTCGCGTGCGGATGGTTGTTCCTCCACCAAGTGCTAGCGCTAGGCCAGGTCATGGGCGTCATCATCATCCTCGGAGCTGTGCTATCAGTCAATTGGGAAGCACAGCGCAGGAGTGTCCGACCGACCCGCACTTCCATGCCGGGAGAATGTTGTGTTTCTGACAACGATTAGTGGAGGCGAGTTCAACCGGTCAGCG
>PLEI01000001.1 GCA_003136415.1 Acidimicrobiaceae bacterium
GCATGCTCGAGCAGTACCTGGGCGACACGGTGTTTCGCGACGGCATTCGCCAGTACCTGAAGAAGCACTCCTACGCCAACACCGTCACGACCGACCTGTGGGATTCGCTCGAGCGGGTCTCGGGTCAGCCGGTACGCGACATGATGAACACCTGGATCCTTCAGGGCGGTCACCCCCTGGTCACCCTGGCCGACGGGCAACTCACTCAGGAGCCCTTCACGTACGGCCCCGCGAACGGCGCGAGCGCCATTGGTTCATCGTGGCTGATCCCGGTCCTCACGAGGTCGCTGGGCGGCGCCCCGGTCAATCGCTACCTACTGAGCGACTCTCCCGTGGCGATCAGTGACGCGAGCCCCGTGGTGGTGAACGCCGGCGGCTCGGGAGTCTTTCGCACGCGTTATGGCCGCTCGGAGCTCGAGGCACTCAGTACCCACATCAACGAGCTCGAGGAGCTCGAGCGCGCGACGTTGGTCGCCGATACGTGGGCCGGGCTGTTCGCCGGGCAAATCACGTGGAAGGAATTCCTCACGACGGCGCGCGGACTGGGCGACCAGAACGAACCCAACCCGTGGGGCACCGCCGCGAGCGCCGTCGCTCTGGCGCACCGCGCCCTCGAAGGTGCGGCCCATGACACCTTGGTGAGCCAAGTACGCGAGCTCTTCGCGCCGCAGTTCGATCGCCTGGGCTGGGACGCGCGATCCGACGAGGGTGAACTCGCCCCGCAGTTGCGCGCGACACTGATCACCACCTTGGGCATCGTCGCGGACGACCAGGCCATCCAGGCCGAGGCGGTCCGGCGCTTCGAGGCCAATACTCTTGACGGTGACCTGGCTCGCTCGATTCTGCGCGTGGTGGCTCACCAGAATCGGCCCGGCGACTACGAAATCTTCCTCGATCGCTACAAGAACGCGACCACGCCCCAAGAGGAGCTGCGCTACCTGTTCAGCCTCGGCGAGTTCCCGGACCTCGACACGGCCCGCGACGTGACCGAGCGCTGCTACGCGCAGTTCCGTAGCCAGGACGCGCCCTTGCTCATCGGCTTGATGACCGCCAACGCGGTCACTGGTCCGAGCGTCTGGCGCACCGTGACCGCTCGCTGGGACGAGGCGCTCGCCGCCTTCCCGCCGAGTCTGATGGTGCGCTTGACACTGGGCGTGCCGACGTTCATCAAGGACGCCGCCTTCGCCGACACCGTCGAGGCTTTTCATCGCAGTCACACCCTCGGGGGCGATCAGCGCACCGTCGAGCAATACCTCGAGCGCATGCGTGTGGGACTGGCCTTCGCGGCCACCTTGCGCGAACAGTTCTAGGGCGCACGTGAGCGCGGGAGCCCTCCTCGGGGTTTTCGCGCTCATTTTCGTGCTCGAATTGCCGGACAAGACCATGATCGCCACGATCGTGATGAGCTCGCGGGCTCGCCCACTCGCCGTCGCCCTCGGGGCGAGCGCGGGGTTCGTGGTCCAGATGGGCATCGCCGTAGGTGCGGGCGGGTTGCTCACTCTCTTGCCACACCACATCAAGGACGTCATCGTCGGATTGCTCTTCTTGGGCGGCGCCGGGTATCTGCTGCTGGTTCCAGAAAAGAAGCAGGAAGAAGCCGGCGAGCGCGAGGCGGGGGCCGGGCGGCGCACCTCGTGGCGGCGCGAGGTCCTCACCGCCTTCACCGTGATCTTCTTGGGAGAATTCGGCGACCTCACCCAGATTCAGGCCGCGAACTTCGCCGCCAAACTTCACCAGCCGCTCGAGGTCTTCGTCGCCTGCTCACTCGCGCTCGTGTGTGTGGCGTTCATTGGCTCCTTCGCCGGTCAAGCCCTGCAGCGCGTCGTGCCCCTCGCCAAGATCCGCATCGGCGGCGGGTTGATCTTCCTCGGGCTGGGCATCTACACCTTCATCAACCTCTTCACCTCGTGAGTCGCGTCCCAGAGCTCCTGTCTTTCGCCGCTCACGTCAAGGGCTTCATGCCCCCCGACGAGGGCCGCGCCCTCTTCGAAGCCGGCCTCGCGCAGCGAACACGGAGCACGTGGCTCGAAGTGGGGGCCTGGTGTGGCAAGTCCGCGGTATACCTCGGCGCCGCGGCCCTCGAACGCGACGCGGTGCTCTACTCCCTCGACCACCACCACGGATCCGAGGAGAACCAACGCGGCTGGGACCACTTCGACGAAGAACTTGTCGACGCGCGCGACGGCCGACTCAACACCCTGCCCTCGTGGCAGCGCACCATTGCCGACGCGCAGCTCGAGGACGTCGTGTTCGGCCTCGTGGGGCCGTCGCTCGTCGTGGCCGAGCACTTCGCCCAGCCGCTCGACCTGCTCTTCATCGACGGCGGGCACGGTCACGACGTCGCCTGGGCGGATTACCACGCCTGGACCCCCAAAGTGGTACCCGGCGGAGCGTTACTCATCCATGACGTTTTTGCCGACCCGGCCGATGGCGGACGTCCGCCCTACGAGGTCTACCTCGCGGTCCTGGCGAGCGGCGAATTCACCGAGCGCGGCCATCAGGGTTCGCTGCGGTGGCTGCAGCGAAACTAGGAGACTGCTGACTAAGGAGATTTTTGAGGAGTCGCTGGCAAGGCAGCACGAGGACCACGCGCCGCACGGCCTGCTGAAGGCTTAAAGAAAGCGTCTAGGCCACAACGGTCTAACCAAATCAGTCCCCTCAACGAGGGCTCCGAATCATTCAACAGTCACCTCGGGGCCCACCAACGAACAACCTGGTTCGGGCCAGTCAAGAGTGTCGGCGAGCACGCCGTGGCGAAACAGCCCCGCGGCGGCCGAGGAGTCGGTGATGGCGTCGACCGCCAACAGGATGGCCGCCGCGGTGTACGACGTCGTCTCGAGCCCAGGAAAGGTCACGTGCTCGGGGTAGACGATGCCCGTGAAGTAGGAGCCGTCAGGGTGGCGGTGCCGATTCGTCTGGGCGAGCAGGTCGAGGGCGCGCGCGCCCATTCCCACCGCGTCGAGGCAGAGTACCGTCTCGGCAGTCTCGGCGGCCGTGACCCAGTCGTTGGTCGAGACGCAGCGCACGCCGCAGCCCTCCAAAACGTAGCGGCGCCAGCCCGACTCGATTCTCGCGCTCGCCTCGTCGCCGACCAGTGCGCCAGCCAAGACCGGGTAGTACCAGTCCATGGCGAACTCGTCTTTGGGGGCGAAGAACTCGCGGTGGTGAGCGAGGGCGTGTCCGAGGCGTCCGGCGGCCAACTCCCAGGCCGGGCGGTGCAAATCAAGGCGCTCGGCCAGGGCCACCGCGCAGCGCAGCGAGTGGTAGATCGACGAGCACCCGGTGAGGAGGGCGTAGGACTCGCGGCGCCCGGTCGCATCGAGCGACCAGCCAATCGACCCGTCGGCGCGCTGGAAGCGCACCACGAAGTCCATCGCGCGTTCGACCATGGGCCATAGTCGCGCCGCGGCGTCCATGTCGTCGGTGGCGACGAGGTAGTGGTACACGCCCGCGGCCACGTACGCGCAGACGTTGGTGTCGAGGCGAGCATCCTTGACGCGCGCACCGACGTAGTAGTTGAACCAGCTACCGTCGCCCAGCTGGTGGCGGTGCAGCCACTCGTAGGCGGCGAGCGCGGCCTCGAGGTGTCCGGTCACGGTGAGCGCCATGGCGCACTCGACGTGGTTCCACGGGTCACAGTGCCCGCCCACGAACCAGGGGATCTGACCCGAGGTCAGTTGCAGCTGCGCGAGGTACGCCGCACTCAGGGCCACTTGGTCCTCGGTCAAGATCCCCGGGACTCCCTGCAGGACGTGGGTGGCCCTCACCCGGCGGGCTTCTCGACGTAGACGACCAGCGATTTGCCGATGAATGGATTCAGTACCGCGTCGAGGTACCTCGTCAGGGCGGGGTGCTTCATGATGTCCCACACCAGCAACCGGTGGTACTGGCGCACGAACCAGTTGGTGTCATTCGTTGTCCCCACCAGACACTTGAGCCACCAGTACGGGCTGTGGAGGCCGTGGGCGTAGTGGTGACCCGTCACGCGTAGCCCCACCGAGCTGAGTCGTTCTTCGAGCACGCGTCGTGAGTAGATCCGGATATGTCCGCCGGGCACGTTGTGGTACTCGTCGGACAGGGCCCAGTTGATGCGCTCGGGACCGCGACGCGGCACGGTGATCGCCATCGTCCCCCCGCGTCGCAGCACGCGCGCCAGTTCGGCCATGGCGCCCAGGTC
>PLEI01000052.1 GCA_003136415.1 Acidimicrobiaceae bacterium
GCCTGCACCCCGACATCTACGACCGTTTCGGTGGTGCGACGCCCGAGGCCCTGGTCGAGTCGGCGCGACTCGAGCTCGCCTATTTTGAAGAAGTCGGCTTTGACGACGTGAAGATTTCGGTGAAGGCGTCATCGGTCGCGACGATGATCGCCGCCTATCGACTCGCCTCGGAGACTTTCGACCATCCGTTGCACCTGGGCGTCACCGAAGCCGGCCCGTTGCCCGGGGGCCTCTTGAAGGGCACCGCCGGAATCGGCACGCTACTCGCCGAGGGCATTGGCGACACGTTGCGCTACTCACTCACCGCCGACCCCGTCGAAGAAGCCAAGGCCGGTCGTCAGTTGCTCGAGGTGCTGGGCCTGCGCGAGCGCACCGGTCTCGACCTCATTGCGTGTCCGAGTTGTGGTCGGGCCGAGGTCGACGTTATCAAGGTCGCCACCGAGGCCCAGACGGCCCTGTCGGCCCTGGATATTCCCATTCAAGTAGCGGTGATGGGTTGCGTGGTCAATGGCCCCGGCGAGGCGCGCCACGCGGACCTCGGCATCGCCGCGGGCAAACGCCGCGGGCACCTCTTCATTCGCGGTCAGATCATTCGCGTGGTGCCCGAGGACGAGATGGTGGAGGCCCTCGTCGAAGAGGCGCAAAAGATCGCCAAGGAGGGTATCGAGGCCCGGCTGGCGGCGCGCGACGAGTCGGCCGAGGCCGAAGCCGCAGCGGACCGGGCCGAACTTCTTGACGCCAAGGGTGCCAACGCCAACAACGCCACGCAGATCATCGAGCGAATCCGTCGTCGCGACGAGCGCTAATTAGAGCGTTCGGCGCCGATTCACTAGGCTCAGTCCACGTCGAAGAGGAGAAGTGTGGCCGGCCAGAGTGTCTTGACCCCCCAGAGCGAAGACTTTCCCAAGTGGTACCAGGACGTCGTGGCCAAGGCCGAGATGGCCGACAATGGTCCCGTGCGCGGGACGATGGTGATTCGCCCCTACGGCTACTCCATCTGGGAGCGCATGCAGAGCGAGATCGATACGCGCATCAAGCGGGCGGGCGCGCAGAATGCGTACTTCCCGCTCTTCATCCCCGAGAGTTATCTCTCGAAGGAAGCCGCGCACGTGGAGGGCTTCAGTCCCGAACTGGCGGTGGTGACCCACGCCGGGGGGGAAGAACTCGCCGAGCCCATCGTGGTGCGTCCCACGTCCGAGACGGTGATTGGCGAATTCATGGCCAAGTGGATCCAGAGTTATCGCGACCTGCCGCTGTTGCTCAACCAGTGGGCGAATGTCGTGCGGTGGGAACTGCGCCCCCGGCTCTTCTTGCGCTCCTCGGAGTTCCTCTGGCAGGAAGGACACACCGCCCACGCCGATGCCGCCGACGCGTCGGCCTACGCGATGAAGATCCATCTCGAGGTGTACAACGACTTCCTGGAGAAGGTGCTTGCGGTGCCGACGTACCTGGGTATCAAGCCGCCCAGCGAGCGTTTCGCGGGTGCGACGAACACCATGACCTGTGAGGGCATGATGCGCGACGGCAAGGCGCTGCAGATGGCGACCTCGCACGAACTCGGCCAGAACTTTGCCAGGGCCTTCGACATCTACTTTCAGAACGAAGAAGGTCAGGCCGCACTGTGTTTCACGACATCGTGGGGTTCGTCCACGCGATTGGTGGGCGGGCTCATCATGGCCCACGGCGACGACCACGGGTTGGTGCTGCCCCCGCACATCGCTCCGATTCAGGCGGTGGTGATCGCGGTGCGCGACGCTGAGGACGTCAACGCAGCGTGCGCGTCGTTGATTGCGACCCTGGGGCGCGCGGACGTGCGCTCCTCGCTCGATCGCGGACGCGGCAGTTTTGGACGTCGCGTGACCGACTGGGAGATCAAGGGAGTGCCCGTGCGCATCGAAGTGGGACCGCGGGACCTCGCCCAGGGGCTCGTGAGCATCGTGCGCCGTGACACCGGAGAGAAGCTCGCAGTTCCGCTCAACGACGTCGACACCACGGTCGTTTCGCTCCTGGAAACGATGCAGGAGGAGATGTTCGTTGGTGCTCGGGCGTTTCGTGACAGCCGTACGCGCGACGTCACGACGTTGGAGGAGGCCGTCGAGGCCGCCGAGAGCGGCTTTGCGCGTCTCGCGTGGGACCTCGTGGGTGAAAAAGGCGAGGCTCGACTCAAGACCGAAGCCCTTACGGTGCGCTGTCTGCAGCGCGCGGACGGCTCGATTCCCGCGGACGAGCGTGAAGAGGGTCTCATCGCCATCATCGCCAAGTCGTACTAGGGATTTCTCCTCGTCAGGGGGTTCCTACGGGCCCGATCAGTCGGGGCGTGCGACGGTTGTTACCATTAGACGAAACTGCTACAATTGAAGCCGACAGTCCGCTCAGGACGTTTGGACTCGTTTAAGCGCGGGCCTCGGGCCCGCGCTTTTTCTTTGTCCGAACGCTGGTGGCATAGAGAGGAGAGGCATGGAATTAGAGACCCCATTGCGCTCGCTCCTATCCAGCCTCGGACTGGATCTCTACGATCTCGAACTCGCCAAAGGCACGCTCAGCATCACCGTGAACAAGACCGGCGGCGTGGATTTGGAGGCCCTGACCAAGGCAAATAGGGCCATCTCGGAATGGCTGGACCTCAATGACCCCATTCCCGGACGTTTCACTCTTGATGTTTCGAGTCCCGGCTTGGAGCGCCGTCTGCGTACCGCCGAGCATTTTCGCTCGGCGCTGGGTGAAGTGGTGACGCTACGCGAGCAGCGCGAGGGACTCGCCACGCGTCGCCTCGAGGGCCCGCTGCTCACGGTGGGCGATACCACCGTGACCCTGGCGGACAAGAGCGTCGGTGAGGTCGAGGTGTCTATCGCATCGGTGGAGCGCGCGCGCACGGTGTTTCAGTGGGGCGGCGAAGCCAAGCCGTCGCCCTCTCGCGGCAAATCATCGACAACGACGAGCAAGAAAGGCTAAGACATGGCGAATTTCGAATTTTTAGAAGCCCTCGGACAGATTGCGCGTGACCAGAACATCGACGAGGGGGAGCTCCTGATTGCTCTGGCCAACGCCCTGTTGGCCGCGTACAAGCGACGCCCTGACTCCGCCGAGGACGCCGAAGTCGAAATCAACCCCGAAACCGGCGAAATCAAGGTATGGGGCCTGGAGCTCGACCTTGAGGGGAACGTCACTCGCGAGTGGGACGCCACCCCCGAGGACTTTGGTCGTATCGCCGCCCAGACGGCCAAGCAAGTACTGATGCAACTGATTCGCGACATCCAGCGTCGTCAGATGTACGAGGAGTTCGCCAACCGCGAGGGCGATATCGTTTCGGGCACCGTCCAACAGAACGACAACCGCTACACCTTGCTCGACCTCGGTCGCGTCGAGGCCCTGCTGCCCCAGGCCGAGCAGATCGCCTTCGAGCGCTACGAGCACGGCGCGCGCGTCAAGGTGTACATCGTCGAGGTGCGCAAAACCAACAAGGGCCCCCAGATCGTGGTGAGCCGCACGCACCCCGCCCTGGTCGCCAAGCTCTTCGAGATCGAAGTGCCGGAGATTGCCAACGGCATCGTCGAAATCAAGGCGCTGGCGCGCGAGCCCGGTCACCGCTCGAAGATTGCCGTAGCGTCCAATGACAACATGGTCGACCCCGTCGGTGCCTGCGTGGGTGCACGCGGTTCGCGCGTGCGCAACATCACCAATGAACTTCGCTCGGAGCGCATCGACGTCGTGCCCTACAGTGACGACCCCATTGCGTTCATCCAGGCCGCGCTGGCACCCGCGCGCGTGCGTGAAGTGCGGCTCAACGAGGAAGAGGGCATTGCCACCGTTATCGTGCACGACCAGCAGCTCTCGCTGGCCATTGGCAAAGAGGGCCAGAACGCGCGTCTGGCCGCTCGCCTCACCGGTTGGCGTATCGACATCCGCTCCGAGAACGAGGGCGAAGACGAAGTGGTCGAGGAAGTCTGGACCGAGGGCGGTGTCGTGGTCGACGAAGTCGTCACCGTGGTGCACGACGAGCACGCGCACGATCACGACCCCGTCACCGAGGTTTTCACCGACGGGGTCATCCTGGTGGAGGAGACCGTCGACGTCGTCGGTGACGACGCGGGGCACCAAGTTCGCATCGTTGACGAGGTCGTCGTGGACGAAAACGGCACCGAAGTGGAAGTACTCGAAGTCGAAGTCGTGGAGGACGAGGTATAAGCCCGGTTCGGACCTGCGTGGTTTGTCGCCGGCGCCGCGAGGAGGCCGACCTGCAACGAGCGGGTCGTACCCCGAGCGGAGCCTGGTACCTCGGTCGGGGCACCGGACGAGGGCTGTGGTGGTGCCGCGACGGGGAGTGCGGGTCGGGTGTGAACCTGGCCCATTCGTCGCGGTCTCTGCGGTGTTCGTTGCGTGAAGTGGACGTCGTAGCGTTGCGTGAGGTCGCGCAGCGCTCGAAAACGGTTGTAGTTGTGGAAGAATAGAGAACTGTGCTTGCGAACTGCGAGCACACGATTCAAGGGAATGTTTTGGCGCAGAAGAAGATCCGGGTACACGAGCTCTCCAAGGAGCTCGGTCTAACGAGCAAGGAGTTGCTCGCGCTCGCCCAGACCCTGGGCATTGGCGCCTCGAGCCCCTCCGCCTCGATTGAGGACGCCCAGGCTGACCGCATCCGCCGCAAGGCCGATAACGAGGGATTACGCCGTGCGGTGGCCCCCGAAGAGCCCGTGAAGACCAAGACGCCTCGCGCCGTGACCACCCGGTCCGAAGCGGTCGAGACTCCCGCGACGACCACGGTCGTGAGCGAGGCACCGGTGGTTGCGGTAGCGCCGACGGCCGATGTTGCGACCGCCGAGGCTCCACGCGTCGTGCGAAGCCGCCCCGCGGCCGTTCCCAAGCCGGCGCCGCCGCGCGTGGCCCCGACTGAGGGGCCCACGACCATTCGACCCACCCAGCGTCCCACGACTGGTGACAACGGCGAGGCACCGACTGCCACGCGCCCGCCGCTCTCGCAGAGTGGCCGTCCCATTCCGCCACCCCCGGGACGTCCTATTAGCCCTACGGGCCGTCCCATTCCGCCACCCCCGGGCGTTCGCCGCCCCGGCGGACCCGGTGCCCCGTCGTCGAGTCGTCCCAGTGGTCCCGGCGGACCTCGACCCATGAGCGCTCGCCCCTCGACCGGCGGACCACCTCGTACGGGAGGACCGTCTCGCCCCGGTGGTGGCACCGGTTTTGGCGGCGCTCGCCCCGGAGCTCCCGCGGGAGGCCCCGCCGCCGGTCCCGGTCGCGGGGGCCCCGCCAATCGTGGCAGCGGTGGACCTCGCGGGTCCCAGCGCAAGACCACGCGCCGTCGCCGTCGCAACGTTGAAGAGCTCGAGCCGACCCAGATGACCACGTGGCAGCCGAGTTCAGCTCCGGTGCCCGATGGCGACATCATCATCGAGCGAGGTTCGACTGCCAAGGATGTCGGACCCAAGCTCAACCGCTCGGCCGCCGACATCATCCGCTTCCTCTTCCTACAAGGTGAGATCGTCACCGCAGTGCAGGGGCTCAGCGACGACATGATCGAGCTCTACGCCGCCGAAGTCGGTGCGGCGGTCAAATTGGTGGACCCGGGCGAACAACAAGAGGCGGCGTTGCTCGCTCGCTTCTTCGACGAAGAGGACATGGACGAGGAGATCGAGGCTACGCCACGTCCGCCGGTCGTGACCGTCATGGGCCACGTTGACCACGGCAAGACCAAGTTGCTCGACCGCATCCGCAAGACCAACGTCGTCGCCAGCGAAGCGGGTGGCATCACCCAGCACATCGGCGCCTACCAAGTCTCGTGGCACGGCAAGTCCATCGCATTCCTCGACACCCCCGGACACGAAGCCTTCACCGCCATGCGCGCGCGCGGCGCCAAAGTGACGGACATCGTGATCTTGGTGGTCGCCGCCGACGACGGCGTCATGCCCCAGACCGTCGAAGCGATCAACCACGCGAAAGCGGCTGAAGTGCCGATCATCGTGGCGGTCAACAAGATCGACAAGGAGGACGCCAACCCCGACCGTGTGCTCCAGCAGTTGAGCGAACACGGACTCGTTCCCGAGAAGTGGGGCGGAGACACCATCACCGTCGAGATTTCTGCGTTGCAGGGCCTCGGTATCGAGGACCTGCTCGAGCAGGTGCTGTTGGTGGCGGAACTCGCCGAACTTAAGGCCCGTGCGACTGGTCGTGCGACCGGTACCGTGCTCGAAGCCAACCTCGAGATCGGCCGCGGCCCCGTGGCCACGGTCATGGTCCAACAGGGTCTGCTGCGCGTGGGCGACCCGGTCGTCGCCGGCGCCGCCTACGGCAAGGTCAAGGCACTCATCAACGACCAGGGCAAGCAAATCAAGTCTGCGGGCCCTTCGACGCCGGTACAGATTCTCGGATTTTCCGAGCCGCCCTTCGCCGGTGACGAGATGCGCGTCGCCCGGGACTTGGGTAATGCCCGTTCACTGGCCGAGGCCCGCGCCCAGCGCGTGCGTCTGGTGGGTCACCAGCCCGTCGCGTCGGCCTCGGGCGCGCGTCTCGAGGACCTCTTCGAGCAGATTCAGCGCGGCGAGACCGCGACGCTCAATATTGTCTTGAAGGCCGACGTGCAGGGCTCGCTCGAGGCCTGCACCGAATCGCTGCGCAAGCTCGAACGCGACGACGTCAAACTCGTCATCGTTCACCGTGGCGTTGGCGGTATCACTGAGAATGATGTGCAGTTGGCCAAGGCCTCAACCGCGACGATCATCGGGTTCAATGTTCGCCCCGACCGGCGCAGTCGTGAATTGGCCGAGGCCGAAGGCGTGGAGATTCGCACCTACGAAATCATCTACAAGCTGATTGAGGAGATTGAGGCCGCGATGCTCGGTCTGTTGTCTCCGGTTTACGAAGAAGTGGTCACTGGCGAAGCCGAGGTGCGCGAAGTGTTCCGGGTTCCCAAGCTCGGCGCCATCGCCGGTTGCTTCGTTCGCGAAGGTGTCATCACGCGCGGATCGAAGGTGCGCTTCTTGCGCGAGGGCACCATCATCTGGAAGGGTTCGATTACGTCGCTTCGTCGCTTCAAGGACGACGCCCGAGAGGTTGCGGCTGGTTTCGAGTGCGGTATCGGGCTCTCGGACTACCAGGACCTCAAGGACGGCGACATCATCGAGACCTTCGAAGAGCGCGAGATTCCGCGCACGTCCTAGCCCATGGCCCGTTCCTCGAGTCACCACCCCTACCCCCGTTCGGCACGGGTCAACCAGATTCTGCGCGAGGTCATTTCCGAAGAACTGCTGCGCCTGGGCGACATTGATGAACGCCTGGGCTTTTTGACAGTCACCGGAGTGGAGACGACCGCCGACATGCGCCAGGCCATCGTCTACTTGGACTCGCTTGATCCGAGTCGATCCGAAGCGCTCGAGGAGCGCCGCGCCCAGATTCAGAGTTCGGTGAACGCTCAGACTCGTCTCAAGCGCACTCCCAAATTGTCCTTCATGGCCGATCCGGCCATCGCCAGCGGCAACGCCGTGGAGGACGTTCTGCGCCGACAGCACCATGACGACGAGTAGTGGCCTGCTGCTGATTGACAAACCCGCCGGGCTCACCAGCCACGACGTAGTGGCGCGGTTGCGCAAGTTGTTCAATGAACGGCGCATCGGACACGCCGGCACGCTCGACCCGATGGCCACTGGACTATTGGTCGTTGCGGTCGGCACATCGACGCGGCTGCTGCGATTCGCCCAGGCCCAGACGAAGCGCTACACCGGCACGGTTCGACTGGGGGTGGCGACCGATTCACTCGACGCCGACGGAACCGTCACGGCAACCGCCGCGGTGCCGGCGATCTCCCTCGAGGGGATCAACGCCGTCGCCGCCACGATGATCGGGCGCCAGAGCCAGGTGCCGCCGATGGTCTCGGCTCTCAAAGTGGGCGGCAAGCGACTTCACGAAATGGCGCGCGCGGGAATTGAGATCGAACGCACACCGCGCGAAATTGTGATCGAGAGCTTCGAGGTGAGCACCAACGCCGAGCGGGACCAGTGGGACTTCGACGTGACGTGTTCGGTCGGGACCTACGTACGGGTCCTGCTGAGCGACTTGTCGGTGAACATCGGGACCGTGGGTCACTTGAGCGCATTGCGACGAGTGTCGAGTGGAGCGCATCACGTGGACAATGCCCGCACGCTCGATGAACTCGCAGTCCTTGATGACGTGACGGTCGCCTTGGCGAGACCGGCTCAGTTGGTGGGCGAACTCGAGTCCACGGTGCTCGACGCGACGGACATCGCCAAGATGCGAATGGGTCAGCGCGTGGCCCTGACCGCATCCTTCGTGGATGAGGAGATCGCCGCCCTGGACGCCGAGGGCGAATTGGTGGGGGTGCTGCGTCGTCGCGGAGAGTTGTGGAAGCCCGAGATCGTGATGGCCGGCGAAGCGGGCGCCCCGTGAGGCTCAGTCGCTTCGATGCGGAACTACAGATTCCCAGTGTCGTCGCCTTCGGGGTATTTGACGGATTGCACCTCGGACACCAAGCGCTGATCGCCCACGTCGTACGACTGGCGAAGGAGGTGTCGGCCACGGCGAGCATCATCACCTTTGATCCGCACCCGGCGCTGGTCTTGTCGCGCGCCACGGCGCCGCGGCTGATTGGAACCCTGGAACAGCGCCTCGAGGGGCTTGATCGACTCGGCATTGAACAGGTCGGCGTCCTGGGTTTTGATGAACTATCCGCTAGCGAGAGCGCCGTATCGTTCGTGCGGCGTGTTCTCGTGGGCCGACTCGGTGTGGCCGAGCTCGTGGTCGGCGACGACGTGCACTTCGGGCGCGACCGTGCGGGTGACATCGATCTGTTGACGCGCGAAGGCGCCCGCCACGGTTTTCGGGTGCACCACTCGCCCACTTACGGAGGTGAGCAGCGTTACAGCTCCACGCGAGTTCGTACGAGCCTTCACGCGGGCGACGTCGCCACGGCGGGCCAGATTCTGGGACGCCCCTTCGTCCTGCGTGGCACCGTCGTGCACGGCGACGCACGGGGGCGTGAACTGGGCTTTCCGACGGCGAACCTGCGCGTGGGGGAGCGACAGGTACTGCCGGCCCTGGGGATCTACGCGGCGGCAGTGCACCTCGCCAGCGGTGAGTGGCGCTGTGGCGCCGTCTCGATCAGCACTCGTCCACAGTTCTACGACAACGGTGGTGTCGTGGTGGAGGTTCACCTGCCTGAGTTCGAGGGCGATCTCTATGATCAGGTGCTCGACGTGGCGTTCTTAGAGCGACTGCGCGGCGAGGCGACGTTCGCGACTCTCGAGGAACTGCTGGCCCAAATGACGCTCGACGTGGTGAAAAGTGGGGAGATCTTCCAGGAATTTTCGCCCGCGGCCTCGGTCCTGCTAGGATAGAACTTCGGTCAGCGACGCTGATCGTGTGGGTCGTCACGTTGGCGACTCGCAACGGGACCCCCGACTCATAAGGCAAAAAACGTTATGGCTGAGAAGCAGCAGATCATCAAGGACTACCAGGCTCACGCTACGGACACGGGCTCGCCCGAAGTCCAAATCGCGATTCTGACGGACCGGATCTCGCACCTCACCGAGCACCTCAAGGTTCACAAGGGTGATCATCACACCCGTCGCGGACTCATGAAGCTCATTGGCCAGCGCCGCCGTCTGCTCGATTACGTGCAGCGCGGCAACGTGGAGCGTTACCGCGAGTTGATCGGCCGTCTCGGCATTCGTCGCTAACCGGTCCACGTCGACGCCGTCGACGTGATCAACACATCCGAGCCCTCGGAGGCCAGTGGAGAACAGTCGCGACAAGCGACGGTTGCTCACTGGGATCCGGGCGGAGTGTTGCTAACCGCATAAGGAGCACATCCATGACTGACGCAATCCGCGTAAGCAGTCCCATCACGGGCACTGACAAAACCTTAAGTTTTGAAGCGGGCCATCTGGCCCAACTCGCCGACGGGGCGGTCCTCGCCCGTCTCGGCGACACCGTCCTACTCGCCACCGTCGCCGCCGCGCGCAACGTGCGCGAAGGCATCGACTTCTTCCCCCTGACGGTCGACATCGAGGAGCGGGCCTACGCGGCCGGCAAGATCCCCGGTTCGTTCTTCCGTCGCGAAGGTAGGATCTCGGACCAGGCAGTGCTGATTTGTCGTTTGATCGACCGTCCGCTTCGTCCTTCGTTCCCGAAGGGCTTCCGCAACGAGGTCCAGGTCGTCGGCACCGTCTTTAGCGCCGACCAGGAAAACCCGCATGACATCTTGGCCATCAACGCCGCTTCGGCTGCGCTGATGATCTCGGGCATCCCCTTTGACGGCCCCATCGGCGCCGTTCGCCTGGCCTTCACCACCGACGGCGAGTGGGCGCCGCACCCCACCTTCGCCGAAGGTGACGCCGCTACGTTTGAACTCGTTGTGGCCGGTCGTGCCCTCGAGGACTCCGTCGAATCTGACATCGCGATCATGATGGTCGAAGCGGGCGGCACCGAGGGTTCTTTCGAGATGTACGCCGACGGCGCCCCCAAGGTGTCCGAGGAAGTACTCGCGGCCGGCCTGGAAGCGTCCAAGCTTTGGATCCGCGAGGCGATCAACTTGCAGCGTCAGTTGGTGCGCGACTACGTCGCCCAACATGGTGAGATCAAGACCATCGAGTACACGGTCGTTACCGACTGCGCGGACGACGTCCTGGCGCGAGTGAAGGAAGTCGGCGAGTCCGCCCTGAGCGAAGCCAACAAGTTCACCACCAAGACGGCGCGCAACGAAGCCCTCGACGAAGCCACCAAGTCCATCATTGAGCAGCTACCCGAGTATGCCGATCGACTGAGCGAAGTCAAGGCCGCCGTCAAGTCCATTACGAAGAAGATCGTGCGCAAACGCATCACGGCTGAGGGCATCCGCATTGACGGCCGCACCTCATCGGAGATTCGTCCACTGTCGGCCGAGATCGACCTCTTCCCGATGACGCATGGCTCGGCGCTCTTCCAGCGCGGCGAGACGCAGGTCGTCAACGTGACGACCTTGGGCATGCCACGCATGAAGCAGCAGATTGACTCGATTACTCCTGACGAATTCCGCCGCTACATGCACCACTACAACTTCCCGCCCTACTCGGTCGGTGAAACCGGCCGCGTGGGTGCGCCCAAGCGCCGCGAAGTCGGTCACGGCATGTTGGCCGAGCGCGCGCTCGTGCCCGTTTTGCCCAGTGAGCAGGAGTTCTCTTACACGCTGCGCGTGGTGTCCGACGTCTTGCAGTCCAATGGTTCGACGTCAATGGCGTCGGTCTGTGGATCGACTTTGTCGTTGATGGCCGCCGGTGTGCCGATCAAGGCGCCCGTCGCTGGCATCGCCATGGGGCTCGTCTACGAAGACGGCGTCTACTCGACGTTGACCGACATCCTCGGCGCCGAGGATGCCTTCGGCGATATGGACTTCAAAGTCGCCGGCACCGCCGACGCCGTGACGGCGTTGCAGCTCGACACCAAGATTGACGGTCTCCCGGCCGACGTTCTGGCCAAGGCGCTGCACCAGGCTAAGGAAGCCCGCCTGGCCATCCTCGACGTGATCACTTCCACGATTGCCGAGCCGCGACCCGAGGTTGCCGCCGTGGCTCCCAAGATCGTGTCGATCGAGATTCCGATTGACAAGATCGGTGAGGTCATTGGACCCAAGGGTAAAGTCATCAACACCCTCCAGCAGGAGACCGGCGCCGACATCGCTGTCGACGACAACGGCGTGGTGGGTACCGTCACCATCGGTGCCAAGGACGGACGAGCCGTCGAAGAGGCCAAGCGCCGCATCTCGCTCATTCTGGACCCGCCGACGGCGGAAATCGGTGCGGTCTACCAGGGCCGCATCGTCAACATCGCCAAGTTCGGCGCGTTCGTGAGCATCCTGCCCGGCCGTGACGGACTGTTGCACATTTCCAAGATGTCGCCGCTTAACGGTGGAAAGCGCATCGGGCAGGTTGAAGACGTGGTCGAGCTCGGACAAGCTATCGAAGTCAAGGTGGACGACATCGACCCGCAGGGCAAGGTGTCGTTGTCGCTGGCCGGCGAATTCGCCGACATGGCCGTTGATGACGCACCGCGCGAGCGTTCGGACCGTGGTGACCGAGGCGACCGTGGTGATCGAGGTGCCCGCGATCGCAACGACCGTGGCGACCGTGGCGAGCGTGCCCCGCGTCCCGTGGCGTCGACGCCGTCCTCGAGCTTTGAAGCTGCGTTCGAGGCTGAGTTGGCTGACGAAATCGGCGACCTGGGCCCCGGTGGCCCATCGTTCTCCGACAGCAGCGACGGCAGCCGCCGCGGACCGCGTCCGCGTCGCCGCTAGGAACTGAGTCACACCCCGCCGCGGGACCCCAGGGTCAACGCGGCGGGGTGCGTGCTGTCTCGGCACCAAGTTGCAAAGTGCTCCCGGTAGGCTCACGTGGTGAAGAGAATCGCAATGGTGGGCGGCGCGGGCCGCATGGGTCAGTCCCTCGCCGAGAACTTGAACTTGATTGACGGCATGGTGGTGTGCGCTCTCGTCGACACTCATGAGCCTGAGCATCTTTATGGCGCGACCTACTTCGCGAGCCTCGCCCAAGTTGATCCTTCCGGCGTTGACGTGGTGGTCGACTTCTCACAGCCCGATTCCGTGGTGACTAGTGCGCGGTGGTGCGCCACCAATCGCGTGGGACTGGTCATTGGAACTACGGGACTCAGCGACGATCAGCGCGCGAACGTGGAGTCCGCCGCTGCTGCAACGGGAATCATCATGGCGTCGAACTTTTCGCTCGGCGCAGTCCTGAGTGAGCGATTCGCCGCAATGGCCGCGCCGTACTTCGAGCGCGTCGAGATTATCGAATTGCACCATGATCGAAAAGTTGATGCGCCCTCGGGCACGTCCCTTACCGTCGCGACACGAATCCGCGATGCTCGTGCCGCCGCGGGACGCGTCACCCCCGAGGAACCTACCAAGCGATTCACCCTCGAGGGCGCACGCGGGGCCGACGCGGGCGACGGTGTGCGTATCCACTCGGTGCGACTGCCCGGGCTCATCGCACATCAGGAGCTTCTCTTCGGTGGAGCGGGGGAGGGGCTGACCATTCGACACGACTCCTACGACCGGGTGAGCTTCGTCCAAGGTGTGGCGATTGCGGTGGCCCACGTCGACGCAACCCCGGGTTTCACCTGGGGAATTGACGACTTCATCACCTGAGGCGACTTAAGAGCCGCAGTAATCGCTGGTAACTTCGTTAGATGGCCGCGCCCCGTTTTGGATATTTGCTGACCGCGATGGTCACCCCCTTCGCCCCCGACGGTTCGCTGGCGTTCGACGCCGCGAGGGATCTCGCACGCTTTCTCGTGGAACAGGGAAACGATGCTCTGGTGGTCGGCGGTTCGACGGGTGAGGGTTCGGCCTTGTCCGACGCGGAGAAGCTCGACCTGTTCGCGGCGGTCGCCGAAGCAGTCAATGTGCCGGTGCTCGCGGGGACCTCTTCGTCGGATACCGCGCGCTCCGTGGAACTGACCGCACAGGTGGCCGCCACTGGTGCGGCGGGGATACTGGCGACGACGCCGGCCTACGCCCGGCCCAGCCAGCACGGCATTGCGGCGCACTTCGGCGCGATGGCCGAGTCGACCCCGTTGCCGCTCATGCTCTACGACATCCCCGTACGCACCGGGCGCAAGGTGTCGTCGGCGACAACTATTGAGGTGGTGCGCCGCTACACCAACGTGGTGGCTTTGAAGGACGCCTCGGCCGACCTGGTGTCAGCCGCTACGACCAAGGCCGAACTGGGAGAGGCAATAGACCTTTACAGTGGTGACGACGCGTTGTTGTTGCCGTTCCTCGCCATTGGCGCGGTGGGCTTGGTATCGGTGGCCGCTCATTGGGCGGCTCCGGAGTTCGCGGCGCTCATACGTTCGGCGCACGCCGGCGACTGGAACGCCGCGCGAGTTCTTAATGCACGTCTCGCCCCCAGTTGTACGTTCGAATCGAGTGACATGTATCCCAATCCGCTTCCGTCCAAGGCCGCCATGCGCGCCCTCGGCTTTGTCGTCGGCCAGTGCCGTCTGCCCCTCGGTGTGAGCGACGACGTCCTCGACCAGTCGGCGCGTGACGTGGTGTCTGCGTTAGCGGCTACGCGTGGCTAAGGACAGCGTCCGGGTCACCTTCCTCGGGGGGCTCGGCGAAATTGGCCGCAACTGCGCGGCGATCGAGCAAGACGGCCGCATTGTGGTGGTCGACGCGGGATTGATGTTCCCCGAGCCGACCATGTACGGCGTGGACCTGATTCTGCCGGACTTTCGCTGGCTCATCGAACGACGCGACCGCGTCGACGCGATCGTGCTGACCCACGGTCACGAAGACCACACCGGGGCATTGCGCTATCTGGTGAAAGACGTCAACGTCCCGATATACGGCTCGCCGCTCACACTGGGTTTCGCCCGCCACCGCCTCACCGAGGCGCGCGTCGCCCACGACTTGACGTTCATCGAGGTCGCTGACGGCGAGCGCCGACGCATCGGTCCCTTTGACGTGGAGTTCATCCAAGTAACGCACTCGGTGCCCAGTGCCCACGCCCTCGCTTTTCACACCAAGGTCGGCGTCATTGTGCACTCGGGCGACTTCAAGCTCGACCTCACGCCCATTGACAATCGACGCACTGACGTGTCGCGCCTCGCCGCCCTCGGCGACGAGGGCGTGGCGCTTCTATTGTGCGACTCAACCAACGCTGAAGAACCCGGGTTCACCGCCTCGGAGCGCTCGGTCGGCGTCGCGCTGCGACGTCTTTTCCTGGAACGACCCCATCGACGTCTGGTGGTGGCGTGCTTCGCCAGCCACATCCACCGTGTCCAACAGATCATTGACGTGGCACGAGAACAGAATCGCAAGATCGCCCTCATGGGTCGCTCCATGGAGGCCAACGTCAAACTGGCCCGCAAGTTAAATCTGTTGCACGTGGACACTGCGGACTTCGTCGACATCGAGAATGTTGACCGCTACCAGCCCGGTGAAATCTGCGTGATCTGCACCGGGAGCCAGGGTGAGCCCCTGGCCGCCCTCTCCAAGCTCTCGCGCGGCGACGCACGAAATTTCTCGGTGGGCGCCGACGATACCATTATCCTCTCGTCGCACCCGATTCCCGGCAATGAGTGGTCGGTGGGGCGCGTCATCGACGATCTGCATCGCGCGGGCACCGAAGTAATTCACTCCGGTCAGGAGCCGGTGCACGCGTCGGGTCACGCTCGTCAGGGAGAGTTGCGGACCTATCACCAATTGCTGCGCCCCAAGAACTTCGTGCCGGTGCACGGCGAGTACCGCCACCTGCGCCACCACGCGGACCTGGCGGCGTCGATGGGCCTGGCGGACGAGCACATTTTGATTTGCGAAGACGGCGACCAGATCGACGTGACGACTGACGGCATCCGTCGCGCTGGCCAAGTTCCGGCCGGCTTTCACTACATTGACGGCAGCGCCGGTGATTTGGACGAGCGGCCACTCGAAGAGCGTCGCATGCTGGCGGAATTCGGCGTGGTCCAGATTACGGCGGGCGTCGACGCTCAACGCGGCGTCATTAGTCAGCCGGTGCGGGTCACCGCGCGCGGCTGGTTCGAAGGCGACCACGGCCGCGGGGTGATTGACGCGGTGACCGCGACGGTGCGCGAGGCCGTGGAATCGGCCTTGAAGGACGGTAACCGTGACGACGAGTCGCTGTCGAAGATCGCCCAACGCGCCGCGGGACGCCTCCTCGGCCAGAAGTATCGTCGCCAGCCGGTGTTGCTCGCCGCCGTCGTCGTACTCTAGAGGTCCTTCGAGGGTTCGCCATTGGGGCCGTTTGATTGGCCGACTCGGTAAAAGGCCTTCAGGCTGATCTGTTCGGAACGCAGACCGCGGTCGAGCATCGCGGTCTTGATGGCGTGCATGACGTGGTACTCGCCGAAGAGATAGGCGTGTCCCTCGTCGGGCGGCAAAGTGAAGGCGGCGAGACCACTCATCAACCCCGCGGAGTCGTCGGGTGAACGTCCATCGCGGTCCACGAATATTGCCGTCACGCCCAGCTCATCGTCGAATGTGGCCGTGAGCGCGTCGCCCGGGGAATCGAGTTCGACGATGAAAATGGCGCGACCCGGCACCTCGATGCTCTGGGCCATGCGATAAAAGGATCCCAAGGACGCGACGTCGCCGACGAACAAGTGCCAGTCAGCCGAGTCGTCGAGAGGAATTTTTCCTCGAGGGCCGACGATGTCAACTGAGTCACCCACGACGGCCGACCGCGCCCAACGAGCCGCGGGTCCGTCGTGCGTGGTCGAGATCCATAGGGAAAAGGTGTCGTTGTCCGCGTCCACGGCGCGCACGCTGAAGCGCCGGCGCGTCAGCGTTCTCTCACCGGTCTCGACCAGCACCATCACGTCATTGCCGGCGACACCCGCCAGAACGACGGCGTCGCCCTGGAGGACGACTTCGACCAGCGACGGCGACAAGGAGGTGCGGGCCGCGACGACACAACTGCGCGCCAGGACCTTGAGGCGCGCCGCGAGGTCGACGGAACTCTGGTGTCGGGGGACGGCCATTGCACCAGATTAGGGCAGTGGTCACTTTGGCGAATACTTGTTCGGTAACTTGGATGGTGGTGGCTACCTCTCGTCGAACATCCGCGCCCGCGAAGGGTTCGTCCAAGAGCAAGGCTCGTCACGCCCGTAACGCCCGTGAGAGCGTGTGGAGCCGCCACCAACGCGACATCTGGATTGTCGTGATGATTTTGTTGGGTTTGCTGATCTTGCTCGCGGAAATGGACGCCCTCGGCCCCGTGGGACGTGGAATGTCCGAGGGACTCAAGCTGGCCTTCGGAGTCGGTCGCGTGGCCATCCCCGTCTTGCTGATCGGACTGGGCATCGTGTTAGTGATGGGTCGCGTTGAAGTCGAGCGCGCGCGCTTTCTCTGGGGGATTTCCTTGGCGCTCGTCAGCGTCTCGGGTCTGGGCGACGTGATTGAGGGTCGTCCGAGTTTGCGCGCATCGGTGGCGCACCTGGGACACGCCGGCGGCTGGTTGGGGGTGCTCGTCGGGGGCACACTGGCGCGCTTCATCGGACCCGGTGGCGCGCTCGCGGCGCTGTTGGCTCTGTTCATCATTGCGTTGATCATCGGCACATCGGTAGGACTGGGCACCCTGATCAAGTCGACGGGCGCGGTTCTGACCTACGTCGGCCGACATCTGGTTCAATGGTGGAGCGCGCGGCCCGCACCGTCGTACGAGAACGACGAGGCCGTTGACGCCGAAGTCGATGCCGAGCCTGCGGCGCGATCGCGTCGCAAGAGTGACCGCTCGCTCGTCGACGAGGAGCTCGAACAGATCGAGCCCGTCGCGGTGGGTTACGACGAACCCGACGACTACGAGTACGACCAAGAACCTGAGGCGAACGTCGAGCCCGGGGGAGCACCATCACCCGTCGCATATTTCCCGCCCAGTGAGTCGCATTGGGAGTTGCCGCCCATGGCGCTGCTCTCACGCACCCGCGAACAGCGACAAGACCGCGACGCCATCGAGGCGGCGGGCGAAGAGCTCGTCGAAGCACTCGGCGCTCACGGGGTCGAAACGACACTGGTCGGATTCACGATGGGCCCCACCGTCACGCGCTTCGAGCTCGAACTGGGTCCGGGCGTCAAGGTGTCGCGAGTGACCTCGCTCAACAAGGACATCGCTTACGCGATGGCGAGCCCCGACGTGCGAATCTTGGCGCCGATCCCCGGTCGCTCGGCCATTGGCGTGGAAGTGCCCAATCGCCAGCGCGCGCTGGTGGCCCTGGGGGACCTGCTGGCCTCGGAGGAAGCGATCGCCGCCACGCACCCCCTCGACGTGCCCATCGGTCGCGATATCTCGGGAAAGACCGTTGTCGTCAACCTCGGCGAGATGCCCCACGTGCTGATTTCGGGTGCCACGGGGGCGGGCAAGAGCTCGTGCATCAACTCGCTCATCACCTCGCTCGTCATGCGTGCGACTCCCGAGCAGGTCAAGTTACTCCTCGTGGACCCTAAGCGCGTCGAGATGGGCCACTACAACGACTTGCCGCACCTTCTGGCTCCGGTGGTGGTGGATCCCAAGAAGGCGGCCGGCGCCCTGGCGTGGGCGGTGAAGGAGATGGAGCGGCGCTACGACGTGCTCGCCGAGAACGGCGCGCGCGACATCACCAGTTACCAGCAAATGCTGGCGCGCGGCGACGTGGCCCTCGAGGCCACCACCGAAGAGTTGGTGGGTGACGCCATCGAACGCTCGACGTCCTTGGACTCCGGGGTGGCGCGCCGCGAACCCGAGGTCCTGCCCTACATCGTGATTGTCGTCGACGAGCTCAATGATCTCATGATGGTGGCGGCGCGCGACGTCGAGGAATCCGTCGTGCGCATCGCCCAGATGGCGCGGGCCGTCGGCATCCACCTGGTGCTGGCCACTCAGCGTCCTAGTGTGGACGTCATCACCGGTGTTATCAAGGCCAACGTACCCAGCCGCATGGCCTTCGCGGTGTCGTCGCTGGCGGACAGTCGCGTCATCTTGGACCAGGCAGGAGCCGAACGACTGATTGGCAAGGGCGACATGCTTCTCGTGACTGCTTCGAGCAATATCGCACGTCGACTGCAGTCCCCGTGGGTGTCCGAAGAGGAGGTGCGCCGAGTCGTCGAAAACTGGCGAGCCCAGGGCGGGCAGCGTGAAACGGTGGTTGCCCTGGACGTGCCTTCGAGCCGTGCGGAGTCGTCGTCGGGTTCGGGTGACGACGACGACGAGATTCTGCGCCAGGCGCGAGAAATTGTCATCCGCAACCAGTCGGGGTCCACCTCAATGCTCCAGCGCAAGTTGCGGGTGGGTTTCGCTCGCGCGGGACGCATCATGGATCAACTCGAAATCGAGGGTGTCGTGGGCCCGGGTGACGGGTCCAAGGCCCGTAAGGTCCTCGTCGCGCCCGAGGACTTCGACGACACCCTGTAACGTTTACTGGTGACTCGTCCGTCGTCTCGCCATCCCGCCCTTCGAGGTCTGGTGACGCGTCTGTTCTCGATGACCTTGGGTGCGACCATGGCCGCGAGCATGATCTTCATGATGCAGGCGCCGCTCTTGCATCAGCCGTCGACATTCGTGTCGGCTCTCTCGCGACTTGGTTTTCTTGGTTCGACGCCCATCGCCTGGCCCACTCTCGGTAGCGCCGCGGTGGTGATCCCCGCTCTCGGCGTTGAGCGTTCGCACCACGACGCGGTAGTTCCCATTGCGAGCCTGACCAAGATGATGACGGCCTACGTGACTCTGCAGAAGTTGCCCCTGGTAGCGGGAGAGACGGGTCCGTGCTTGAACGTGAACTCCGCCGACGTCGCCTATTACAAATCAATAGCTGCCGACGGTGAATCCAGTGCCGCGGTCGCAGTCGGTGAGACCTTGTGTGAGAATCAATTGCTGGCGGGCCTGCTCGTGCACTCCGCGGGAAATTTTGCCACGATGCTGGCGAACCTCGCCTGGGGTGGCACCAATACGTTCGTTGCGCACATGAACGCCGAGGCGAATGCTCTTGATCTCAAGGGCACCCATTACGTGGACGTCTCGGGCGTCGATACGGGATCGGTATCGACGGCCCTCGATCAGGGTGAGCTCGCCGCACTCTTGATGCAGTCCGACGTCGTTCGTGCCATCGTCGACCAGCCGTCGGTCACCCTCCCGGTCGCGGGTACGTTGGGATCCTTCACTCCCTACGCCGGGGTGGACAACGTGGTGGGTGTCAAATCGGGTCGCACGGATGCTGCGGGAGGATGCGACGTGATGGCGATGACGTTCACGCTCAATGGACAGACGCAACTGGCCTTCGCCGTGGTCTTGGGAGCACGCGGCGGCAACCTCTTGGGACCGGCGGGCGACGAGGCTCTCGCCCTGGAACATTCAGTCGTGAACAGTCACGAGTCGTTGGCGATCCCCGCGGGGACCGTCGTGGGGACACTGGGTTGGGACAACCAGCGAGTCAACGTCATCACCACGAACTACCTACAACTCAGTTGGTTCACGGCGCTCTCATCAGCCAACGCGAGAGCGAGCATCTTCCCCGAGAACGGTCCCGTTAAGTCGGGACAAGTGGTCGGCTGGCTCAGCGTGGATGGGGGCTCAACCCTTCGCGTGCCGTTGACCGTGGCGCGACGAATTGCCCCGCTCACTCTGATGCAACGCGTACGCTGACTCAATGCTTGCGCGCGTTCCTGCTAGTTCCGCCAACCTCGGCCCCGGATTCGACGCCCTCGCGGTCGCCCTGACGCGCTACGTTGAAGTGTCGGTGCAGCCCGCTGACAGTTTCTCGATCTCCAGTGAGGGCTTTGGCGCGGGACTGTTCGATGACGAGCGCCACCTCGGCGCTCAAGTGGCGGCGCGAGTGCTCGGCCACCGCAATTTCGCCCTGCACGTGAAGTCGGAGATTCCCCTGTCGCGAGGGTTGGGTTCGTCCGCCGCGCTGGCCCTCGCCGCCGCGGCCGCCGCGGGTTCGCCTCGCGCACTCGAGCTCGCGACCGAAGTTGACGGTCACGCGGAGAATGCCGCGGCGTCATTGCTGGGCGGACTGGTGGTCGCGAGTGTCAACGAGCGTGAGGGCATCGTTGCGCGCTCCCTGGCGCTCGACCCGGCGTGGCGTTTCGTGGTGGTGGTGCCCGACGAAGAACTCCCCACCGCTGACGCGCGACGCGTGCTGCCCAGCGAGGTTCCCTTCAAGGACGCCGTGCACAACGTCAGCGCGGTGGCGCTATTGATCGCGGGCCTGGCTCAACGTGATGACTTCGCGCCCGGCTCGATGGATGATTTCTTGCATCAGCCCTATCGGATGTCGTTGTTGCCCTTTGCTCAGCCGCTCTTGGGGTGTCTGCGAGAGGCGGGTGCGGCGGGTTCGTGTTGGTCGGGCGCGGGATCGACGATGCTCGCGCTGTGTGACGAGCGCTCGTCACCGCCAGTGGCGCGGGCGGCCGAGAATTTCCTCGAGGAACACTCCGTCGCCGGTGTCGTGTGGGAACTCGACGCGGACCGCCGTGGCCTGCAACTCTCCTAGACCCGTGAACACTCCTGGGTCGCGAGTATCCCTCGCGGGCGCCGGCTTTATCATTCTGGGCGCCACGTCCATTCAGTGGTCCGCCGCCATCGTGCAACCGGCCTTTGCTCGACTGGGCCCGGTCGCCACCAGCGGTTGGCGTTTCTTGCTGGGAGCGCTCATCTTGCTCGTCGCGACGCGGCCGCGTCTTCGTCACTGGCGTAGCGAGCAGTGGCGCGCGGCGGTCATACTCGGAGTCACCGTCGCCTTCATGAACGTGTGTTTCTATCAGGCGATTGCGCGCATTCCCCTCGGCAGCGCCGTGACGATTGAGTTTCTGGGTCCCCTGTGCGTCGCGGTGTTTGGCCGACGCAGCGGGCGCCACTTCATCTTCGCCTTCCTGGCCGCGCTCGGTGTGGTTCTATTGGCACACCCGGGCGGCGGTGTCACGCTGGTGGGTGCGCTCTTTGGACTGGGTAGTGGACTCGGCTGGGGTGGCTACGTCTTCGCCGCGGCGCGCGTGGGCGGCGCGACGACGGGCTTTGGTGGCTTGGCGGTCTCGATGAGTGTGAGCGCCCTGGTGACATTGCCGTGGGCGCTGTCAAAGTTCGCCCTCCTGGCGCACCATCCGACCTTGAGCGGGCGCCTCGCACTAGTGGGGCTGATGTCGATCGTGTTGGGCTTCGCAGCTGAATTGCAGGCGTTGCGCAGGCTGAGTCCGGCGGCGGCGGGAGTGTTGATGAGTCTTGATCCCGCCATCGCCTTCGTCATCGGCGTTCTCGTGCTGCACGAACGGGTGACGCCGTGGGTGATGGTTGGTTTGGCCTGCGTCGTGGCGGCGGGGGTGGGTGTGACGATTGACCGCACCGCACCCGAGCAGTTAGTGCCGCAGTAGCGGAGGCCACCGAGGGGCAATCGGAGTCCGAAGATTAGGCTGGAAGGGTGTCGAGTCCCAAATCATTCGCAATTCGGACCTTTGGTTGCCAGATGAACGAACACGACTCCGAACGCCTCGCGGGACTGCTCGTGAGCGAGGGAATGGTGCCCGCCGAGGACGATGCCTCGGCCGACGTCGTGATCTTCAATACCTGCACCATCCGTGAGAACGCCGACCTCAAGCTCTACAGCGCGCTCGGGCACCTCAAGGCGGAGAAGGTGCGTCGTCCCGACATGCAGATTGCCGTGGGAGGATGCATGGCGCAAAAGGATCGCGGCCAGATTCTCGAGCGTGCGGGCTGGGTTGACGTCGTCTTTGGCACGCACAATCTCGCCTCCGCGCCCGCCCTGTTGCGCCGCGCGGCAGCGGAGGGACCCCTCGTTGACGTCTGGGACGCTCCCGACCCCGAAGCCGCTCGTGACATGGCACCGGCTCTCTACGCGGTGCGCGAATTACCCTGGGCCGCGTGGATGACGATTCAGACCGGTTGCGACAACACCTGTGCGTACTGCATTGTCCCCTCGGTACGCGGCGAGGAGATCAGCCGACCCCTCGACGACCTCGTTGCCGAGGGCACAATGCTCGCCAAGTCCGGCGTCACCGAAATTACCGTGCTGGGCCAGAACGTCAACTCCTACGGCCGCGACATCACGAAGCGCCGCCCCCTCTTCGCCGATCTATTGCGCGCCCTGGGAGAGATTGAGGGAATCGAGCGGATTCGCTTCACGAGCCCCCACCCCAAGGATCTGGGACCCGAGACCATCGCCGCGATGGCCGAGACGGCGGCGGTGTGTCCGCAGTTGCATTTGCCGTTGCAGTCAGGCTCGGACAAGGTGCTCTCGGCCATGCGTCGCGGCTACAACAGTGCGCGCTACTTGTCGCGACTGGCCGACGCACGCGCGCGTATCGATGATCTGCACGTGACCACTGACCTCATTGTGGGTTTCCCTGGCGAGACCGAGAAAGATTTCGAGGAGTCGCTGGCGGTGGTCGCCGAAGCTGACTTCGACTCCGCCTACACCTTCATCTTCTCGCCGCGCGAGGGGACCCGTGCCGCTGACATGGTCGACGACTTCGTCGCCGATGAGGTCATCGCGGATCGTTTTCGCCGACTCAAGGAAGTACTGGACCGTTCGGCGCTGCGCCACCACGTAGCGCGTGAGGGACGCCGTGAGGAAGTCCTCGTCGAGGGGCCCTCGCGGCGCAACGACCAGATGATCTCGGGACGCACGCGCCAGGGAAAGTTGATTCACTTTCCCATCACCGATGTGTCGGCGCGTCCCGGCGCACTGGTGCACGTCGAGGTCACGCACGGCGCGCCCTATCACTTGCTCGGTGAACTGGTCTCGGTGGAGCGCGGCCCGCGCCACAAGGTGCGCTTGCCGCTGCTGCGCTCGTGAGGAACCACGGCGGTATGGCCGTCGCCCTCGTGGGTGCGACGGCGTCGGGCAAGTCAGCCCTCGCGCACCAGTTGGCCCTGGAGAGCGGCGGCGACGTCGAGATCTTGAGCGTGGACTCCATGACGGTGTATCGCGGCATGGACCTTGGTACGGCCAAGGCGACCAAGCGCCAGCGCGACGAGGTCACCTATCACCTGATCGACCTCATCAATCCGCCAGAGGAGTTCACGGTCGCCCAGTTTCAATACGAGGCTCGCGCCGCCGCGGAGCTGGTATGGGCGGTGGGCGGATCGGTTCTCTACGTCGGCGGAGCAGGCCTCTACGGCCGCGCGGTGCTCGATGATCTCGATCTTCCGGGACAGTTCGCGCAGGTGCGCGCCGAGCTCGAAGCTCGGGGCGACGACGCGACGCGATTGTACGAGGAATTATGCCGAGTGGACCCGGTGGCGGCCGTCAAGATGGAGCCCACCAATCTCCGGCGGATTGTTCGCGCCCTCGAGGTCACGGTCGGTAGCGGTCGGCCATTTTCCAGTTACGGAGTGGGTCTTCGCCATTACGGGCCCCCGCGGGTGGTTCAAGTGGGGCTGAATTGTGAATTTGATGTTCTTGATGTGCGAATCCGTGGACGTTTTGAGGCTTGGATGGATGAAGGACTACTGGAGGAGGTCGCACACCTGAAGGAACAAGGAATGAGTCGCACGGCCCGACAGGCCGTGGGGTACCGAGAACTGCTTCGCCATCTCGAAGAAGGCGTCGATCTGGAGAAGTGCGTCGAGGACGCGATTGTCCAGAGTCGGCGACTGGCTCGCCGCCAGCGTTCTTGGTTTCAGCGCGATCCGCGCGTGGAGTGGTTCGATGACCCCTCCGACGCGGCGAAGCGCCTCGATGAAGTTCTGAGAAGTCCCGACGGGTTCGTGCGAGGATAGACATTATGGCACTTCGATCGTTACAAAAGTGGCAGGGAGCGGGCAATGACTTCTTGGTCGACGTCGTCGAGCAGGGTTCGGCTCCGTGGTGGAATGCGCAGCGAGCGCGTGCCGTATGTGATCGTCACGTCGGCGTCGGCGCTGACGGATTGCTCGTCGGGTCGGTGGGTTCGGCCATCTCGATGACTATCTACAACGCAGACGGCACGATTGCCGAGATGTCGGGCAACGGCATTCGCTGTCTCGTCGCGGCGGTGCGCCGAGCGACGGGTCGCTCGGAGCGCGAGATGCACGTCAACACGCTGGCGGGAGAACGACTCGTCACGCTCGATTTGCGCGACGACTGCGGTGTCGGCAGCGTCGACATGGGCCCGGTCACGTTGGGCCGCACCCTCGAGGGCGCGCTCGGCGTGGCGCACGTGGGTAATCCCCACGTGGTCGTCGTGGATAATCCCGACTGGGACGACATCAATCGTGAAGAGATGGCCGCCAAGTTGGCCTTCCAATTGGGCGGCGCCAACGTCGAGTTCGTCGAGATCATCGACGAAGCTCACGTGGTCATTCGCGTGATTGAGCGCGGCGTGGGCTGGACCCTGGCGTGCGGAACGGGCTCGGTGGCCACCGCGGCGGTGTGTCACCAGCGAGGCCTCACCGGAGCGCAGGTGACCGTCGACAACCCCGGTGGTTCGCTGCACGTCTCCTTGGGCGAGGGCGGAGCCCGACTCGAAGGTCCCGTGAAGTTCGTAGCGACCGTGGAGTGGCTCGGCGGGTGACCTACGTCCCCACCACACTTATCGACCGCACGTTTCGCGAAAAGATTGTGTTGGTGGGTGTCCAGTTTCCCGGGATGACCTCAGATGAACTCGAGCACCAACTCGACGAGTTGGCCCTACTGGTAGATACTGCTGGTGCCGACGTGGTCGCGCGCGTGGTGCAGCGTCGCGATGCCCCCGATCCGGCCACCTTCCTTGGCTCGGGCAAGGTGAATGAATTGAAGGAGGTCTGCCTCGCGGTCGACTCCGACACGGTGGTCTTCGAGCAGAATCTGTCGCCCGCCCAGCAGCGTAATTTGGAGAAGATACTTGGTCGCACGGCCATTGACCGCACGGCGGTCATTCTCGACATCTTTGCGCAGAACGCGCGCACCCCCGAGGGCAAGGCCCAGGTGGAACTCGCGTTGCTGCAGTACCGACTGCCGCGGTTGCGTCGCGCGAGCGGGTCGCTGTCCCAGCAGGCGGGCGGTATTGGCACGCGAGGTCCGGGTGAGACTCAACTCGAGGTCGACCGGCGCCGCCTCGTCAACCGGATTCACCACATTCGCCAAGAGCTCAAGCAGATCGACCGTACTCGAGACGTGCAGCGACAGGGTCGTGAGCGGGGCCGCCACCGCGAGGTGACGTTGGTGGGCTACACCAACGCGGGCAAGTCCTCCATGCTCAATGCCCTCACTGACGCCGACGTGGAGGCCGAGGACCGACTCTTCGTCACCCTCGACCCGCGCACTCGCCAGCGCCAACTTCCCGGCGGCGAGACGATTCTGGTGACCGACACCGTGGGATTCATCTCCAACTTGCCTCACGAACTCGTCGAAGCGTTCATGAGCACCCTTAAATCGGTGCAGTTGGCGGACCTGCTCGTGCACGTGGTTGACGGCGCCAGTGACGACGCCGAAGCGCAAATTGCCGCGGTGCGTGAAGTGTTGCGCGAGATTCACGCCGACGCCGTTCCCGAGCTGCTCGTCTTTAACAAGGCCGACGTGCCGGGCTCTCGCTCGCGGGACCTGGCGAAGTTGTACGAGGGAAGCGTCTGGGTGTCGGCGGTGACGCACGAGAACCTCGACGAGTTGATCGCGACCGTGGGAGATCGGTTGCGCACGAAGGACCGGGTGATGACGCTTCGCCTGCCCCTCGAGCGCGGCGATCTCGTGGCGGCCGCGCACCGCGAGGGCGAAGTGGTCGACACCTCGGTGGACGATGAGTTTGTGACCATTCGAGTCGTACTGGATGAAGTCGGGGCGGCGCGCTTCGCCGAGTGGAGAACAGTTCCGTGAGCTTCACGCCGCCGTCGTACCCCTACGAACGCCTCGACGGACTCAAGTCCATCGCGTCGATGCACGAGGGTGGCGCGATTGACTGTTCGATTGGCACCCCCGTGGATGCGCCGCCCGAATTTGTGGTGACTGAACTCGCCAAGGCGACGGGCGCCCGCGGCTACCCGCCCTCGGCTGGCACTCCTCGCTATCGCGAGGCCGCGAGCGGCTGGTTGGGGCGGTGTTTCAACGTCGAGGTGGCGCCCTCGCAACTCGCGGCCTGCGTCGGCACCAAAGAATTCGTAGCGTCCCTGGCCCACTACTTGCACCTGCGACGCGACGATCGCGACACGGTGCTGTACCCCGCCATCTCCTATCCCACTTACGCCATGGGTGCGGCGTTGGCGCGCTTGCGCGCGGTGCCGGTACCGATGAGCGGTGGCACCCTCGACCTCGGGGCTATCGACCCCGAGGACGCCGCGCGCGCCCTCGTGTTGTGGTCGAATTCACCGTCGAACCCGACCGGTCACCTCGACGACCTCGGGGCGGCCGCGCAGTGGGGACGAGAGCACGACGTGCTGGTGGCCAGTGACGAGTGTTACGCCGACTACACCTGGAAGGATCACCCGCGCACGATCCTCGAACACGGCTCCGACAATGTCCTGGCGCTGCATTCGATCTCCAAGCGATCCAATCTGGCGGGCGTGCGCGCAGGTTTCTACGCCGGCGACGCCGACGTCGTGGCGTACCTACGACTGGTGCGCCAGCACGCGGGGATGATGGTGGCCGCTCCGGTGCAGGCCGCCGTGGCATTGGCCTACGACGACGACGCCCACGTTGAGACCCAGCGTGAGGTGTACTACCGGCGCCTCAACGTGCTGGGCGACGCCCTGCGCGAGGCCGGCGTGTCGTGTCCGCCACCCCAGGGGTCGTTCTATCTGTGGTGTGCGCGCGAGGGGATGGACGGCTGGCAACTCGCCGCGTGGCTCGCCGAAGTATCGGGTCTCGTCGTCAGTCCCGGCGAACTCTACGGTCCCGAGGGCGGCAATTTTGCGCGTATCGCCATGGTGCAACCCGACGAGCGAATCGAACTCGCGGCGGCACGACTCAAGGATTCGGCCTAGGGCCCCCCACTACGATTGGTCCATGAGCGACCTTGAAGCACGCATCCGTCACTGGTTCGAACACATCGGGGAGATGACGCCCGAGCACGTGGAGGCCCGTCGCGACGTCGAGTTGGTCATCACCAAATTGGATGATGGGCAGTTACGGGTCGCCGAGATCGACGAGAACAATGACGTTCTGGTGCACGAGTGGGTGAAGCAGGCAATTCTGTTGTTGTTTCGCCTCCGCGGCATGGAGACGACACAGGCTGGCCCCTTTGAGTTTCACGACAAGTTAGACCTGAAGACTGACTTCGCGCGTCGCGGCGTGCGCGTGGTGCCCGGAGCATCAGCGCGCCGTGGTAGTTACCTCAGTCCCGGCGTCATCATGATGCCCAGCTACGTGAACATTGGAGCCTGGGTGGGGCCGGGGTCAATGGTCGACACGTGGGCGACCGTGGGTAGTTGCGCGCAGATCGGCGCCAACGTCCACCTCGCCGGAGGCGTGGGCATCGGGGGAGTGCTCGAGCCGGCCAATGCCGTGCCGGTGGTGATCGAGGACGGCGCCTTCATTGGCAGCCGATGCATGGTCGTGGAGGGCGCGCGGGTCGGAAGGGGCTCGGTGTTGGGAGCCGGCACCATCTTGAGCCCGTCCATTCCGGTCATCGATGCCGAAACGGGCGATGAGGTGTCGCGCGGCTACCTGCCCGACTACTGCGTGGCCGTCTCGGCCCAGCGGCGTCGGGAGTATCCCGGTGGTGAGTTCTTTCTTCCGTGCGTCTTGATTATCAAGCGAATGGACGAGAAAGAACGCCATTCCAAAGTGGCGCTCAACTCGCTCCTGCGCGACCACGGTGTCGCCACGTGATCACGCTCGACGACGTCCTGGCACTGGTGGCGGTCGACTCGGTCAGTCGCAACGAGCGCGCGCTGGCGACTCTGGTGCACGAGCGGCTTCTCGCGAACCCCGCGCTCGACGTGGAACGAATTGGCGACAACGTCATTGCTCGCACGTCGGGACATCACGCTACGAGACTCTTGGTGGCGGGACATCTCGACACCGTCCCCGGGGACGCCTCTGCGGCCCGAATTGAGGGCGACGTGTTGCACGGACTCGGGGCGTGCGATATGAAGGGGTCACTCGCGGGGATGCTGGACTTGGCCCTCGACCCGACGCCGCGACCGGTCGAAGTGACGTGGGTCTTTTACGCGCGAGAGGAGATTGCGCGAGCGGAGTCGGGTTTGCTCGAAATCGGTGAACTGCGTCCCGACCTCTTGGTGGCGGACGCGGCGGTACTCGCCGAGCCCACCGGTGATCGAGTCGAAGCCGGATGTCAGGGAACGCTACGCATTCGGGTCGTACTCAAGGGCGTTCGCGCCCATACCGCGCGGCCCTTCACTGGTCGCAACGCCATTCATCGCCTGGGCGACCTCCTCAGCTTCGTGGCACTCTACGAGCCTCGTGACGTACGACTCGACGGTGTTGTGTTCACCGAGCAGCTTCAGGCGGTCAGTATCGAAGGAGGAGTGGCGCCCAACGTGGTGCCCGACTCAGCCTCGTGCGTTCTCAACCATCGGGTCGCACCGGACCGCTCAAGCGACGAGGCAGTCGCGTGGCTGCGTGACTTCCTCGGCGAGCTCGTGTGCGATGACGACGTTCTCGAGGTGATCGATTGGGCGCCGTCAGCAACCCCGGAGTTGGGCAACGTCCACTTGGCGCGTCTGGTGTCGTTGTCGGCGACACCACCGCGCGCCAAAGTGGGATGGACTGACGTGTCGACGTTTCGCGCGCTCGGGGTGCCGGCGACGAACTTTGGGGCAGGCGATCCCCTGTTGGCTCACCGCAGCGACGAGATGGTGACCCTTGTTGAGGTGCGACACTTCGTCGCCGTTATGAACGCGTGGCTCAACTCACCACCCTCGAGGTGATTCGTCGTCGAGTGCCCTAGCAACTCGACGCTGCGTGGGACGAACGATTGACATGCGGCAATCCCTTATCCGGACTGACGATGTACCAAGTCCATAAGTTCGCGGTCGAACCGCGGTGGCACGGTGCGAACCCCAACGACTTGGTGCCGTCGTCGAGTGAAAGTACCCCTCCATCAGTTCTTTTGCCCACTGGGTCGCCACTCGTGACGATTCTGTTAATAGTCGGTGTCGCTTTTGTTAATACCAGCTGTCGAAGCAAAGTCAGGTGCTACTTTAAGAGAACGGCAAATGCCGAAAGCTGTTCCGAGAGGGGAAAGAATGAAGTTAGGTATGAGAAATCTCGGGATTGTCGCCTCCGCGGGCGCCATGATCGTCTCGACCGGCTTTGTGCTCACGACGTCGGCTGCCAACGCCGCGTCGAGCAAATTGCCGACTTATGAGATTGGTTACGAGGGTCCGTTGTCAAACGGAAACGCGGCAACTGGTTTGTACGAGGAGTACGGTACCGACTTGGCGGCGAAGCAGTGGAATGCCAATCCGAAGCGTCACTTCAACGTCCGCATCGTCCCCGGTGACGACCAGGGTGACCCGAACATTGCTCCCCAGGTGGCCACGGGCTTCGTGCTCAACCCGGCGATCAAGGCGGTCGTGGGACCGGCGTTCTCGGGTGCGACCATCGCCGGCATCAACATCTACGGTGCCAACCACATGGCTGAAGTGAGTCCGTCGGCGACGCGAGTGTCCATCACTGTGCACGACAAAACTGCGGCCAAGGGATCACAGGGACCGTACAACAAGTACCACAACTTCTTCCGCGTCGTTGCTAATGACGGCGTCCAGGGTCCGGCCGATGGCGCGTACCTGGCGAAGGTTGTGAAGACTGGCAAGATTCTGGTGGTGTCGGACACCTCGACCTACGGTCAGGGCCTGGCTCAACAGGTATACAACGCCATTCCGGCCGCGCGTCGTGCGGGTTCGATTTTGAACCTTCCGTACTCCAACGCGTGCACTACGGGTGGCACTGGTACCAGTGACTTGATTTCCTCGAGCCTGACGGCGGGAGTTTCAGCCGTCTTCTACGGTGGTTACTACTGTGACTTCTCGCAGGTGATCGATGGTCTCCGCACGACTGACAGCTTCACCGGTACGATCATGTCGGGTGACGGATCTGACGAGCCCCAGTCAATCTCTGGTGTGAAGAGCGCCCAGGCTGACTTCGCGCACCCGGTGTTGCTGACCTGTGCGTGCTCGAACTCCGCTTCCGCCTCGTGGAACGCCGCGTACAAGAAGATTGCCAAGGAAGCTCCCGGCCCCTACGCTGCTGAGTCCTACGACGCGACGAACCTGATCTTGAAGGTGATGCAGGGTCTGAAGTCAGTGACCCGCACCAACATCGTCAAGGGTATCGCCAAGGTCAGCTACAAGGGAATCACCAAGACAATCAAGTTCAACGCTGCTGGTGACGTTGCGGGTACCGCAATCTTCGCTAACCAGGTGAAGGGTTCGGGCTCTGGAGCCTCGGGCTACAAGATTGTTCAGTTGGGCCTCGAGTAGTTAAACGGCCTCAAGAATTCAATCAAGAAGCCGGCTGCGTTACCGCAGCCGGCTTCTTGATTGGACTACTGTTCTCTACTTAGTGGTCACGGTCACGTGACAACAAGCAAGGGGTGGCATGTCGAGTTACATCGCGGCAGGTTTGTTCGCCGGCCTTATTTATTCGATGGTTGCCCTAGGATACACCTTGGTGTACGGAGTACTTCGTCTCATCAACTTCGCTCACTCGGAGGTTCTGATGAGCGGAGGCTTTGCGGGTTATTTCTTCCTGCACTACTTCATGAAGTCCAACAATGAGCCCACCGGGACTCGAGTTCTGCTCCTGATTGGAGCTCTGGTTGCCAGTGGTGCGGCGGGTGCGGTGGTCGCCATGTTGGTCGAGCGTTTCGCCTACCGGCCCCTGCGTCGGCGTAATGCCCCTAAGTTGACCTATCTGATTTCGGCGATTGGTGCCTCTTATTTTCTTTTGAATTTCGCGGGCAAGGAATTCGGTCGCAACCCCATTTCTCCTCCATCGCCCATATCGGCCACTTTGCAGTGGAATATTCTCGGCACCCAGGTGTCGCTGTTTGACGTCGTCTTGTTGATAGTGACCCTGGTCCTGTTCTTCGGCGTCAACGTGCTGGTCAACAAGTCCAAAGTCGGCCGCAGTATCCGTGCCGTGGCCCAAGACCAGGAGACCGCGACGTTGATGGGCGTGAACGTCAACTCCACCATTGCCGCCACCTTCGCCATTGGCGGCTTTATGGGAGGTATCGCGGGTCTCTTCGTGGGTATGAGTTCGGTCGTTGACTACAACATGGGTTTCACCCCGGCCCTACTCGCATTCACCGCCGCCGTCCTGGGCGGCATTGGCAATATCCGCGGCGCAATGGTCGGTGGCGTGGTCCTGGGAATCTGCATGTACGTGCCGATCTACTGGATTGGACAGCCCTACTACGAGCCGGTGATCGGTTTCTCGATCCTGGTCCTGGTTCTTCTCGTGAAACCCACCGGCCTGTTTGGTGAAAGCCTGGGGAGGTCCGCGTGAGCGTCGACGAGCCACGTCGCACGCATTTCAACAAGGAGGATGTTCGCCTGGCCGCCACCTGCGTGGCAAGTGGACTGCTTCTCGCCGTGATGACCGGTCCGGCGGGTAACCCGGAGTCACCTCTTGAAGCCGCTCGGCTGTCCCTGTTCACCGGCCACGTGTGGGGATTCCTCCTCTTTGGCATCGTCGTGGCGGTTATCAGCGTCTTTCGGCGCAAGGTGCGAAATGGCGAGTGGCAGTCGTCGCGGGCGGTGCCCCGGCGTTCGATGAAGGCCTACTTCGGTGATTTCCTGGCGTCGATGAGCACTTCGTGGTGGGTGGCCTTCTTCGCGTTGGCTGTCCTCCTCGCGCTGGCGATCGCCGACTTCACTGGTCCCTACGTCCCTGGCAAGTTGTCGTTCGTTCAACTCTTCACTCAGCTGCACGACACGAGGACGTACGGCTACATCGGGTTCCTCTGGTGGATTATCAACAGCATCCGCCTGCGTCGCTCGGTCCACGCGCGTCACGGCGTGCTACCAGGATTCATGAAGACGCCCGTGTTTCGGATACTGGCGAGTGCGTTCGGGGGCTTCATTTTCGCATTCTGCGCGGACCCCTGGTTGCCCGAGCGATTTTCGTTCTCGTACTTCAAGTTCGGTGGCGGATCGACCACGGCGTTCTTGTCACACCTGCCAACGTGGCTCTGGACGGCGTGCGGATTGCTGTTGGGTGTGCGTGCCGTGCTGGGCGAGCGCAATAAGACGGTCCACGCCAACCGCCTTCGTGCGCGCCAATTCGCGGTGAGTTCTAACACCAGCATCGCCCTCTACGGCATTGGTCTGTTCGCGGCGTTCGAGGCGCCCAAATTCCTCTCGCCGTTCTGGCAAGAGGCCATCTTCCAGCAAATCGGCATCTTTTGTTTCTTGGCCATTGGCCTCAACATCGTCGTTGGATTCGCCGGACTGCTCGACCTCGGTTACGTCGCGTTCTACGCCATCGGCGCCTACGTGAACGCATACTTCAGTGGTGCGCTGCCCATCCAGCCACCCTTCATCCTTAATCCGTTCTTGTCGATTCCGGTGGCGATTCTCGTGGCCATGACCGCTGGGGTGTTGCTAGGACTGCCCACGCTACGTTTGCGAGGCGACTACCTGGCGATCGTGACACTGGGCTTCGGTGAGATCGTCTACGTTCTCGCCAATAATCTTCAGAACTTGACCGGTGGGGCCGGTGGCTCAGGTGTCATTGGTAACTTCTCGATCAACGTTCCACTCGTGCACCTCTCCTTGAACGGGCAGGCGTTGGGTCAGGACCTCGACTTTTATTATTTGCTCCTTGCGTTCATGATTCCCATTTTGATCCTTTTCACGTCGCTCAATAATTCCAAAGTGGGCCGATCGTGGGCGGCCATTAGAGAAGACGAAGTGGCCGCGGCGTCGTTGGGTATCAATGGCCTGAAGTACAAGGTGATGGCCTTCGCTATTGGCGCCTCGACGTCGGGAGTCGCGGGAGTACTTTCCTCGGTGAAGCAGGGAATTCTCTTTCCCTCGAACTTCGCCCTTCAAGTCTCGATCACCGTATTGGTGTTGGTGATCTTCGGAGGGATGGGTTCGATCACGGGGGTCTTGATTGGTTCAGCGGTGATTGGGTGGTTGCTGCAATTCCTCTTGTTCCACTCCTTCATTGACTATCAGGACGCGGACAAGTACATGTATATCGGCGCCCTGTTGATCCTGACGATGATTTTCCGGCCGCAGGGTATTTGGCCCGCGAAACGACGGGCCCGTGAGTTTCACGATGCCGAGATCGGTCTGGGGACGGCGGACGCCGTCGGTGAGCCTGCGGAAGGGCCATTGGCATGAGTGAGGACCTGATTTTCGACGTCAAGAACGTGACACTGCGTTTTGGCGGTGTGACCTCGCTCAATGACGTCACCCTCGAGCACCGTCGCGGCGAGATCCTGGCGGTCATCGGTCCCAACGGGGCGGGCAAGACGTCGTTGTTCAACTCGCTGACTGGCGTGTACCAGCCCCAAAAGGGCACCATCGACTTTAATTCGGCGCGCAACGGTTCCTCAGCCATCATCGGCAAGATGCCGCACTCCGTCGCCCGGCTCGGCATTGCGCGAACGTTCCAGGCCAGTCGCCTGTTTAACGCACTCACGACGTTCGAGAACATCAAGGTCGGAGTGGAGTCGGGTCAGAAGACCGGGCCCATCGGTGCGATGTTGAGGCTTCCGCGCACCCGTCACGAAGAGAACGCGTCGGACGAACGCGCCCTCGAGCTCTTGGAGTTTGTGGGACTGGAACATCGACTCAATACCATGGCCGACTCGTTGCCTTACGGTGACCGACGCCGACTGGAGATTGCCCGCGCCCTAGGAACGAACCCCGAAGTCTTGCTGCTCGACGAGCCCGCCGCGGGCACCAACCCGGTGGAGAAGCAGGAGTTGACCAATTTGATTCGCAAGATCGGTCGCGATTTCGGAATATCGGTCCTGCTGATCGAGCACGACATGCGTTTGGTGATGGCCCTGGCCGAGCGTCTCTACGTGTTGAACTTCGGATCGGTCATCGCCCAGGGAACTCCCGATGAGATTCGCGCCAATCCTACGGTGATCGATGCGTACTTGGGTTCAACTGGCCCCGACGCCGCGAAGGAGAGTCACTGATGCTCAAGGTCGAAAGCGCGGTCGTACGTTACGGCCAGATCACCGCCCTGCACGGCGTGTCCTTTGAGGTCGATCAGGGTGAGATTGTCACTTTGCTCGGCGCCAACGGGGCGGGCAAGACCACGACGCTGCGCATGCTGTCGGGACTGCACACCCCGGCGTCGGGCGTGATCTCCTTTGAGGGTCGCGACATCACCAAGGTTCCGGCTCATCAATTTGCCAACATGGGCATCAGCCACGTTCCCGAGGGTCGACGAATCTTTTCGGTGATGTCGGTTGAAGAAAATCTTGACATGGGTGCCTTCGGCCGCAAGGACAACTACGACGACGACATGGAACGCGTCTACACGATGTTTCCCCTCTTGAAGGACCGCCGCAAGCAATTGGGCGGCAACCTGTCCGGTGGCGAACAGCAGATGCTGGCGATTGGTCGCGCACTCATGTCGCGTCCGCGCTTACTGTTGCTGGACGAACCATCGATGGGTCTGGCGCCCATGATTATCGACCAGATCTTTCGCATCATTGGAGAAATTCGCGAAAGCGGCACGACGGTGCTCGTGGTAGAGCAAAACGCCGCACAGGCCTTGAGATTGGCCGATCGTGGCTACGTCATGGAGAACGGTCGGATCGCCTTTACCGACGAAGCATCGGCCCTCTTGGATGACCCTCGCGTTCGCGCCGTGTACCTGGGCGAGACGATCGACTAATTCGAAGTCTTGTAGCTTCGTAGTACCGACACGACTCGACCGAAGAGGACCACGTCGGCGGCGTCGAATTCCAGTGGCTCCATGGCGGAATTCTCGGGCTTCAGTACCACCCGGGAACCCTGTGGGTAGTATCGCTTAATTGTTGCTTCATTGTCAGGAATACCCGCGACCACGATCTCGCCCTTTTGCGCGGTGGCATCTCGTTGTACGACGACGTAGTCGCCGGGGAGGATGCCCGCCTCGATCATCGATTCTCCGCGAACCTGCAGGACAAAACTCTCTCCTCGACCGGCGAACTGCTCGGGAAGCGACATGAACTCGTGATGGTTCTCGGCGGCGATGACCCCCGTACCCGCCGCTACGTCCCCCACGAAGGGAATCTGACGAATGGTCGTGACGCTCGCATCCGGAATTGAAGTGTCGGCGTCGAGGCGGACGGTGAGGGTTCGCGGCTGCTTCGGATTGCTTTCGATGTAGCCGGCCTTTTTGAGGACTTCGATGTGGTTGGCGACGGTCGCGGGGGCGTTGAGGCCGACGTGGGCCGCGATTTCTCTGATCGTGGGAGGAAAGTTACGCTCGCGTTGGCAGGTGACGATGTACTCAAGGATCTTGCGTCGCATCGGGGTAAGTACTTCGGCCATCATTCCTCCATCACGAACAGTTGTTCGTATGTTAGGGCAGAATGCGTGCTCTGGCAAACACCTGTTCGTCTTTTTTTCAGATGATGCCCGACAGTTGGGACTCCCGAGGAGGCGCGATGACCGAGAAGGAAATGCCGATAGGGGAATGCTGGAGCGACGTGACTGACGTCTTGGCGGCGGGTGTTGGCCGAATCCTCCTCTACGGACCCCCAGGCACCGGCAAGACGTACGCAGCGCTCAAGCTCGGCCTCATCAAGGGGATCTCGGAGCGTCTGGTCTGCACCGAGGACCTGACAACGGGCGAGATTACTGGCACGTGGATGCCCGCGGGTGCCGGCAAATGGGAATGGCGCGAAGGTCCGGCCATTCGAGCGTGGAAGAGCAATGCCGGGCGCGGTGGACGACTGGTGGTGGACGAAGTCGACCGTGCGTCGGGTGACGCTCTCAGTACCTTGCTCGCAATCACGGACTCCGCCGACTCAGCGCGATGGCGCAATCCCGAGACGGGCCAGTGGGTGAAACCCGGACCCGATTTCTCGGTGGTGATGACCACGAATATCGAGGACCTGGAGGATATTCCCCTGGCGTTACGTGACCGATTTCCGGTGTCGATTCGCATCGACCGACCTCATCCCAACGCGGTGACTTCATTGAGCGACGACTTGAAGGAACCTGCGTTGCACGGGTCGGTCGGAGACTCCAACCGGCGAGTGTCGTTGCGAAGCTTCTACGCCTTTGATCAATTGCGCTCGCACTTAGGGGCACCTCGGGCGGCCCGTTTACTCTTCGGCGAGACCGCCGGCCAAGCCATCCTTGACGCGCTGTCCATTGGGTCCCTGGAGTGACGCGGGCGGTGTACCCGGAACTCGTTCACGGTCGTCGCGACGGCTTCGAACAGGGCTCCTGGAGTGTCGAAGTTGGATCGGTCTTTCGCGGAGGGGCGAGCTGTAACTTGACCGAGCGCTCCCTTAAGGTGCCTGACGGCAGTGACGACGTGTCGCGCGTGGTGCGCGCGCACGAATTAGTGCACATTCGCGTCAGTCCCTTCATGAGTGCACATGCGCCGACGGACCCTGAGACTTTCGAACGGGCCGTGGAGTGCGCCGAGGAGTACCGGGTAAACTTTCTGCTCTCGATGTTGGGATTCGACACCGGCCTGCTGTGCGACGGGACCGAGCGATTGGGTGGTCAGCGTATTGCCCAAATGGGTCAGTGGGGAGAAGCGGCATGTTTCTTCCTGGCGGTCCTCGGCACGGGAGCCGAGTCAAACTATCTGCGCGGAATTCGCTCCTCGCAACCGTCGTGGCCCGCCGGCTTGCGAGCCATCAAGAAACGAGTGCTCGCCATCGTGGCGGGACTCGACGCAGTCCAAATTGGCGACACCACCTTGAACGATGATGGCTTGCCCCGCGGATTTCACAGCGTTACCATTCCGATTGCCCGTCTCCTCAGCCGCTCGATGAGTGCCGCCGCGCCCGAGGGCCCCGACGCTCTTCGCGTCTTTCGCCGTTCACTCGAACCAGGGGGGCGTCGCGCGCCTAGCGCGGTATTTGCTCCCTTGGTCTTCGACGATTCGATGACCTACGTCACACGGCGCCGCCATCGCGCACACCGTCGCGCCCGCCCGGCGGAGTGCGGCACCGTCATGCGTTATCCGAGCCGTCTCTTGATTGACCCAATGCAACGCGCTTTCGCCCGCAAGACGCCCGCCACGGGGGGAGTCATCGTGATTGATCAGTCCGGCTCGATGGATGTCACTGTCGAGGAGCTGGACGGACTCTTGGGCAATGCCCCCGACGCGCTCATCGTGGGTTACAGTCACCGGCCGGGCGATACCGGCGAGACGCCGAATGTCTGGCTACTCGCCGTGGATGGTCGAGTGGCGAGTCAGGCACGTACCGGGAACATCGGCAACGGCGTCGACGGACCGGTCCTGCGGTGGGCAGCGCGCACCGCCAATCCCTGTGAGCCGATCATTTGGGTCACCGATGGACAGGTCACCGACTCTCACGATCACCCGTGTCACAGCCTCTCGGTACAGTGTGCCCAAATGGTTCAGCGACACCGAATTCGGCTGGTTCACAGCCTCAGCGAGGCGGAGTTGGCTCTACGAGGCCGTCGGGTCACGGGGGGTTCCTTTGGTCGGGTGGGACGTGAATTGCAGATAATCCGGCGAGGGTGAACTGGGAGAAATAGGTATTGCGAACGAACACCTGTTCGCTTATACTTACGAACAAGTGTTCGCAATGCTTTGAGAAGGAGAGTCCAGTGGCTGCAGTGGAGTTGTTCCCCAGCGAGTATGAGTACCGCGAGTCGTCACGTCCGACCCTTCGCCTGATGCCTGATGTCTGCGAAGTTCCTCGGTATCGCCGTGGTCCCTTGGTGGCAAACCGTCGGGCCGCGCGGGCGCGTATGAAGCTCCGCCGCCGCCGTAGCGCTCTCGCCGTGCTCGTACTAGCTAGCCTGGTGTCGCTGGCGTGGCCGGGACACGCCTTTGGTGGCACGAACGGCGTGGGGCTCTCAACGGATCTGGCCTCGAGTTCCACTCTGTCGTCGGGAATGGTCTACGTCGTCCAACCCGGTGACACCCTCGCGACGATTGCGCGAACGCTCAATCCGGTGAATCCCTCAGTGGCCCGATCAGCACTGGTCGCTGAGTTGGACGCCAGTGTCGTCATCACTGGCGAACACGTCCTAATCCCTTAATTTTACAGGTATTTCGGTGTAGCCTGATGGCGTGCGTTGTCCATTTTGTTCCGCCGACGACGACCGGGTGGTCGATTCGCGTCTCGCGGAGGATGGCGTGGCGATTCGTCGACGACGCGAGTGTTCCGCCTGCAACCATCGGTATACGACCTTTGAGCGTATTGAAGAGGTCGGACTCTACGTGACGAAGCGATCTGGTGACCGTGAGCCTTTTGAGCGCTCCAAAATCCTTTCGGGGATCCGCTCCGCCTGCAAGAACCGTCCGGTTGATGAAGCGCGCCTCGACGCAATCGCCGAGTCGGTCGAAGAGGCGATGCGTCTGCTCAATCGCGACGTGACCAGTGAAGAGGTGGGGATGGCCACCCTGGATGCCCTGCGCGACGTGGATGACGTGGCGTACGTGCGCTTTGCGTCGGTCTACAAGGGATTTGAGGACGCCAACGACTTCGCTCGTGAGATTGGCATGCTGGTCAAGACGACGGCTCCCAAACTCCGGAGTTAACAAATGAGAAGTCTGACTCTGCACCCCCGGATTGCCATGGCGGTGTACGCGCATCCGGACGACGCCGACGTCGCCGCGGGCGGCGTCATGGCTCAGTGGGCCGCCGAGGGCTGTGATGTGCACCTGGTGGTCGTGTGCGACGGCTCCAAGGGTGCTCATGGCTCGCAGACCAAACCCGAGCGGTTGCGCGACGTGCGTCGCGCCGAGCTGGAATTGGCGGCTGATCTCCTGGGGGTGCGCGAGGTGCACGGCCTCGAAGTGCCCGACGGCGATGTGACCAATTCGGATCAATTGCGCTCGACGTTGGTGGGATTGATTCGTCGGGTGCGTCCCGACGTCGTCTTGGGACCCGATCCCACGGCCACCTTTTTCGGTGGCGTCTACGTCAATCATCGCGACCACCGCGAGACCGGGTGGGCGTTGCTTGACGCTGCGGCCCCAGCGTCGGCTATGGCCCTGTACTACCCCGAACAGGGTGAGGCCCACCAAGTGTCGTGGTTGCTGCTGAGCGGGACCCACGAGCCCGACGTGGCCATCGACGTCGCCTCGACAATCGACGTGAAGGTCAAGGCGGTGCTCGCGCACCATTCACAGACCGGCGACGACGCCGAGGGCGTCAGTGATGTCGTGCGCGGGCGCGCGTCGCAAGCCGGGCGCTCCCTGGGGCTTTCCTTCGCGGAGGCCTTTCGCAGTGTCGAACTCGCCGGCTGAATCGCCTTCGCTCGAGGAAGCGCCAATTCTTCACGTCGACCTCGACGCGTTCTTTGCGTCGGTCGAGATTCTCGACGACCCGAGTTTGCGTGGTAAGCCCGTCTGTGTGGGTGGCGCGGCCGAGCGAGGCGTCATTGCGAGTGCGAGTTACGAGGCGCGACGCCATGGTGTCAAGAGCGCTATGCCGTCGGTGGTCGCTCGTCGACTCTGCCCTGATCTGATTATTTTGCCGGGTCGTTTCGACCGCTACGAGGAGTATTCGCACCAATTTCACGGTGTGGTCAACGACCTCACCCCCGACTACGAGCCACTCGGCCTCGATGAGGTTTTCGCCGACCTGCGGAGTTTGCGCCGACTTGGCGTGCGGCCGCTCGATGCCGCGAGGGAGCTTCGGGGCCGGATTCGAGAGGAACTCCAGCTCGAGTGTGGAGTGGGTCTCGGTCGCAACAAACTCTTCGCCAAACTCGCGTCCAAGCAGTCCAAACCTCACGTCGTCGACCACCAACTTGTGGTCGGTGAGGGGGTCGTGTGGGTCAGTCCCGAACTCGAGGAGAGGTGGATCGCGGAGCTCCCGGTGCGCGCGCTGTGGGGTGTGGGACCCCAAACGGCGACGAAACTGCACCAGTTGGGGCTGCGCTGGGTGCGTGACCTCGCCAAGGTGGACGAGGAGACGCTGGCGCGCCACCTGGGCGCGGCGATGGCGGCCACGCTGGTGGCGTACGCGCGAGGGGAGGACGAGCGCACGGTGACCGTGCATCGAGAGCTCAAGTCACTCGGACACGATCAGACGTTTGCGATCTCGCTCACCAGCCTCGAGGAGGTTCTGTCCCAGTGCCGACACCACGCGGGGGTGGTGGCGCGCGCACTGCGGGGCCAGGGGCGAGTAGCCCGCACCATTAGCGTGGTCCTGCGTTTTGACGACCTGGAGTCACTGTCGCGGTCCCAGACCCTGCCCTTTGGAATTGATGACGAGTCCGCTCTGACGTCGGTGGCGCAGGCACTGGTGCGCAGCGTTGACCTCAGTCGACCAGTTCGACTGCTCGGTCTCTACGCATCGTCATTCCTAGAGCGTTCCGACAATCAGGTGCAACTCAGTTTTGACGTGGTCACTGAGGGCGATCGGCGCAACGAAGCCATTGAACAATCTCGTGAATATCAGGTGTCCTCGGCGTCATTGCGCGACGCCCTCGACGACATTCGTCGGCGATACGGTGCGAGTTCGGTGGGCGTCGCGTCAGATTTGGCGTCGCAGGGACTTCGCATTGAGCGACAGCGTGGCAGTCACGCGTTTGGTCCCGAGGGCCCGGTTAAGTAAGTCCGCCTAGGCGCGAACAGTGACCAGGGTGCCCACCAAAGTGTGGGGCCAGATTGTCGCCGCCGAGGCGAAGGGCATTTCGACGCAACCGAGACTCTGGGGGTAACCGTAAGAGGCGCGGAGGAAGCCGTGCAGCGCGTCGCCGCCGTTGAAGTACGAGACCCACGGGATGCCCGGATCGGAGTAGTGCGAGCCATCAGGGTTGGTGCCGGACATTGTCTGAGTCGTGTAGCGCAGGTAGACCGGATATGTCCCGAAGGACGTCGGGGCCACCGAAATGCCGGTGTTGACGAAGGTGCGGAACTTGCCGACACCGTTCACGTACATGACGAGGATTTCGGGCGACGACTCGATGACGTCAATGTAGTTGTAGCTCGAGGGATTCACCTGATGGGCGTTGGCGGCCTCGACGAGAGNNTTTGGAAGTTCATCAACGCGCCGGTGAGAATGACGTTACTGACGCCCGGGCTCCACTGGGCGATGAAGGACTTGGGCAGCAACGGGAATCGCCACGAAAAGTATCCCGGCATCTCTCGTGACGGTTGCGAGGAATTCGTCAGCGGGGTGAACGACACGGGCAAGTAGTTGAGTTGGGCGAGCAATTGCTCTTCCCAGGTGATGTTGACATTGACCGAGGTGTGCACGACGTGCGCACTGGCAACCGTGCACTTCAGCGAACACTTGAAGATGGTGGGCAAGGTGATGGAGTAGGCGATCGAGGGTGTCGTGGCTCCGACGGCGACAGCTTGGACGTCGTGGGTGCCAATTTGCTGCCAGCGCGTGAGCAATGCGGGGGTCACCCTCAACGCGGGTAGCAACTTGGCGCTCAGGGGATGGTTGAAATGCAGTCGCAGCAGCGGCATGGACGCGACGATTGTCGTGGCGACCTGACTGCTGGCCAGCACGAAAAGGGCCGTTTGAGGCTGGCTCGCCGAGGCGGCCGGCGCCAAAAGAGTGACCGATAACATGCTAATCGCCACCACCCGTAACACCATGCTCCTCATGGACCGTATCCTAATACTGGAAAGTTCGTCCTCGGCTTCTACGCTGAGAGGGCAAGACGAGACGAGGTGGAGAGTGGACAAGACCAAAGGGACAATCGTCGGGGTAATCATCGTGGCGATTGTCGCCCTCGTGCTGGTGACTCTGCTGACGAGTGTGATTCGAACCATTATTGAAGTAGCGATTGTGGTGGGTGCGGTGTATCTGATCGCCCGGGTGATGAAGAAGAAGTAGGGCCGCCGAGTAGGATGTTCGTTCTGGCGGCGTGGCCGAGCGGTTAGGCAGGGGCCTGCAAAGCCCCGTAC
>PLEI01000041.1 GCA_003136415.1 Acidimicrobiaceae bacterium
CTCTCCTACACCGTGACCTCAGTGATCATGTTGGTCATCGGCGGCCTCTTCGCCGAGATCATCCGCGGCCAGCTCGCCACCCCCAACGGTCACCTCGTGTCGCTGGCGCAGTACAACGAGCTCTTCACGATGCACGGCTCGGTGATGATCTACCTCTTCGCCGGTCCCTTCGCCTTCGGTGCACTCGCCAACATCATCGTGCCCATCCAGATTGGCGCACCCGACATGGCTTTCCCGCGTCTCAACGCGCTCTCCTACTGGCTCTACCTGACCGGGTCGATCACCATGCTCTCGGGCTTCTTCACCGCTGGTGGCGCGGCGAACTTCGGCTGGGTCGGCTACGCGCCGCTGTCGAACTCGCTCAACACCCCCGGGGCGGGCGCCGACCTGTGGATCGGCGGGTTGCTGTTGACGGGCTTCTCGGCGATTTTCACCGGCGTCAACCTCTGTGCGACCATCTTCTACCTGCGCGCACCCGGCATGACGATGTTTCGAATGCCGATCTTCACCTGGAACATGCTGGTCACCGCCATCCTCATCTTGCTGGCCTTCCCCGTCCTCACCGCGGGCCTGATCATGCTCTACGCCGACCGCCACTTCGGCACCCATATCTATTCAGTCGCCGGCGGCGGAGTGCCCGTTCTGTGGCAACACATCTTCTGGTTTTGGGGACACCCCGAGGTGTACATCCTCGCCCTGCCGTTCTTCGGCATGGTCACCGAGGTCATCGCCGTCTTCTCGCGTAAGCCGGTCTTTGGCTACAAGGGCATGATCTTCGCCACGTTGACCATCGCGGCCCTGTCACTGGGCGTGTGGGCGCACCACATGTTCACCACCGGTGTCGTGCTGCTGCCCTTCTTCTCGATCATGAGTCTGTTGATTGCCGTTCCGACGGGGATCAAGATGTTCAACTGGATAGGGACAATGTGGCGAGGGCAAGTATGGTTCTCCACCTCGATGCTCATGGCCCTGGGCTTCCTCTTCACCTTTCTCATTGGTGGACTGACCGGTATCTACCTGGCGAGCCCGCCGCTCGACTTCTTCACCCACGACACGTACTTCGTGGTCGCTCACTTCCACTCGGTGGTGATGGCTCTGGTTCTCGGTGCCATGGCCGGTCTGTACTACTGGGGTCCCAAGATCACCGGGTACTTGCTCAATGAGCGAATTGGCAAGGCGCAGTTCTGGTTCCTCTTCATCGGTACCCAGGTGTTCACCTTCCCCCAGTACATCCTTGGACTACAGGGCATGCCGCGACGCATTATGGTGTACCCGAACGACCCGCAGTGGAAGATGCTCAACGACGTCTCGACGTTGGGCGCGGTACTGATCGGACTCTCCACCGTGCTCTTCGTCGTGAACATCGTCGTGAGCTGGAAGAAGCACCCGGCGGGCGACAACCCGTGGGACGCGCAAACGCTCGAGTGGTTCACCACCTCGCCTCCCCCGCACCACAACTTCTACCGGCTGCCCCAGATTCGTTCGGAACGTCCGACCTGGGACCACAACCACCCGGACTACCGCTCGCTGCAGCACGGCGTGCACGAAGGAATCCACGACGGGGCGCACGACAGCGAAGGAACGCACGTATGAAGGTAGAAGCCAAGATGCTCTTGGGCCTGGGAACTTTCTTCGGCATCATGTGCGCGGTGTACTGGAACTGGAGTCTCGAGAACGCCGGTGGGGTCATGATGTTCGCCGGCATGCTGCTGTGCTTCTTGCCCGGTAGTTACTACTACTGGTGGAGCCGTCGCATGAAGGCGCGCCCCGAGGACAACCCTCGAGCGACGCAGACCCAGGGCGCCGGCGTGGTCGGCGCCTTTCCGGGCTCGTCGATCTTCCCCTTCGTGATGGGCATGGGCGCGTTCTTCGTCGTCCTCGCGCTGGTCTTTGGTATTTGGCTCCTAGTGCCGGGACTCGGACTCGTCGTGTGGGCGCTGCTCGGCGGCACCGCCGAGGGTCGTCGCGGCGGTCACCACTAAAACTTTTTTTGGCCCACGGCGGGCCTCGCAGTACCTACTTAGAATGGGCCAGGTCGCCTTCTCGCGTGCGCGAGGTGGTGACCAGCAGAGTTAGGAGACGCAGTGTCAACCACCGAAAGTTCCACCAAGGTCGTTCTAGGCGGAGCGCGAGGTGGACCCGACGTATCGACACTGCGCCGGGACCGCTGGTGGATCCAGCCCGTCGTCACGGTCTCCATCCTCACCGCCTTCATCATCTACTCCACGTGGGCGGCCTTTCAGAACCGCTACTACTACGTGGGCGCCACCTTCGGGCGCGATTTAATCAGCCCCTTCTACTCACCCTGTCTCGCAAAAATTTGCGTGCCCGGGGCGAGGGCGGGATTCTTCCTCAGTGGCTGGACCCTGTCGCCCGCACTGCTGATCTTGGTCTTCCCCCTGGGATTTCGACTCACCTGCTACTACTACCGTCGCAGCTACTACCGCGCCTTCTGGTGGTCACCGCCGGCGTGTGCGGTGTCCGACGCCCATACCAACTACTCCGGCGAGACGCGTTTCCCGCTCATCATGCAGAACCTGCACCGCTACTTCTTCTACTTCGGACTCATCTTCAACGTCCTGTTGACGTACGACGCCATTCGCGCCTTCCGCCAGCCGGGCCTCGGCTACGGCGTGACGGTGGGCACCATCGTGCTCGTCGTCAACGCGACGCTGCTGTGGTTGTACTCCTTGTCGTGCCACGCCTGTCGCCACCTGTGCGGCGGCGGCGTCAAGAGCTTCAAGGCGCACCCGATTCGTTACCGCTTCTGGAAGTTCCTCACCCCACTCAACGCCCGGCACATGAATTTCGCCTGGGCCTCCCTCATCTTCGTGGCGTTGGCCGACGTCTACGTTCGCCTGGTCGCCTCGGGTGCCCTCACTGATTACAAGTTGTTCTAAGAAGGATTGACGTGACCTACGAACACCACGACTATGACGTATTGATCATCGGGGCCGGGGGCGCCGGACTGCGCGCCGCCATCGAAGCCCAGCAGCGCGGACTCAACGTCGGCATCGTCACCAAGTCCCTTTTGGGCAAGGCCCACACCGTGATGGCCGAGGGCGGCATTGCCGCGGCCATGGCCAACGTGCACCCCGAGGACAATTGGATGGTCCACTTCCGCGACACCATGCGCGGCGGCAAGTACCTCAACAACAACCGCATGGCCGAACTGCACGCCAAAGAGGCGCCCGAGCGCGTTCTCGAACTCGAGCAGTGGGGTGCGCTCTTTGACCGCACCAAGGACGGCAAGATCCTGCAACGGGACTTCGGCGGCCACCGGTACGCGCGCCTGGCGCACGTGGGCGACCGCACCGGGCTCGAGCTGATCCGCACCCTGCAGCAAAAGGTCGTGTCCATGGGTACCGACGTCTTCATGGAGTGCAAGGTCTTGAAATTGGTCCACGACGCCAACGGCAAGGTCGCCGGCTGCGTGGCCTACCGTCGTCAGACCGGCGAGTTCGTCACCTTCGCCGCCAAGGCCGTGATCCTCGCCACCGGCGGTGCGGGCAAGTCCTGGAAGTTCACCTCGAACTCCTGGGAGGGCACCGGCGACGGACACGCCATGGCCCTGTGGGCGGGCGCGAAGCTCATCGACATGGAGTGCATCCAGTTCCACCCGACCGGCATGGTCTGGCCCCTGTCGGTACGCGGCCTGCTCGTCACCGAAGGCGTGCGCGGTGACGGAGGCGTCCTGCGCAACTCCGAGGGCAAGCGATTCATGTTCAACTACGTCGCCCCGATGTTCCGCGACGAGACCGCCGAGACCGAGGAGGAGGCCGACAAGTGGTACGACGATCACACCGCTGGTCGCCGTCCCCCCGAACTGCTTCCGCGTGACGAAGTCGCCCGCGCCATCAACGCCGAAGTGAAGGCGGGTCGCGGCACCCCGCACGGTGGCGTCTACCTCGACATCGCCACGCGCCGCTCACCGGAGTTCATCCGCCGGCGCCTGCCCTCGATGTACCACCAGTTCATGGAGCTCGCGGGCGTGGACATCACGACGGAGTCCATGGAAATCGGACCGACGTGCCACTACATCATGGGCGGCGTCCAGGTCGTGGCCGACACCGCCGCCACCGCGGCGCCGGGACTCTTCGCCGCGGGTGAAGTCGCCGGCGGCTTGCACGGCGCTAACCGTCTGGGGGGCAATTCGCTCAGTGACTTGGTCGTCTTTGGCAAGCGCGCCGGTATGGGCGCGGCCGACTACATCGCTGCTGGCGAGGTAGCGGGCGAAATGAACAAGGACGAAGTGGACGCCGCCGTCGCCGAGGCACTCGCGCCCTTCGACAAAGAAGAGGGCGAGAACCCGTACGACATTCAGCGCGACCTCCAGGAGATGATGCAGGCCAACGTCGGCATCATTCGCACCCAGAGCGAGCTCGACGAGGCCACGGTCCAGCTCGACGCCTTCACGCAGCGCGTGAAGAACATCAAGGTCAAGGGCGGACGGGCCTACAACCCCGGCTGGAACCTCGCGACCGACCTGCCCGCGATGATCACCGTGTGCAAGACGGTCACCATCGGCGCGAGTCTGCGAAAGGAGTCACGCGGCGGTCACACCCGCGAGGACTTCCCCACCGCCGACCCCGAGTTGGGCAAGTTCAACTTCGCCCAGTCCACCAGTGGTGGCAACTGGGACAGCGACATCGTGACCGAAGAGTCACCCCTGCTGCCCATGCCCGATGAACTCAAGGCCCTGCTCGAGGAGGCAAAGTAATGACTGAAGTAACCATGCGCGTCTGGCGCGGCGACGCCAATGGCGGCGACTTCGAGAACTACACCGTCACCCAGAATGAGGGCGAGGTCGTCCTGGACATCATTCACCGTATCCAGGCCACCGATGCGCCGGACCTCGCGTGTCGTTGGAACTGCAAGGCCGGCAAATGCGGCTCTTGCGCCGCCGAGGTCAACGGCAAGCCCCGCCTCATGTGCATGACGCGCATGGACGCGTTGCCCGAGGGTCCCGTGACGGTCACGCCGATGAAGGCGTTCCCGATCATCCGCGACCTGGTGACCGACGTCTCATTCAACTACGCCCAGGCCGAGAAGGTGCCCGCGTTGCTGCCGCCGCCGATGCCCGAGGGCGGCTACCGGATGTTCCAAGAGGACGTCGAGCGCGGACAGGAATTCCGCAAGTGCATCGAGTGNNAGTGCTTCATGTGCCAGGACGTGTGCCACGTGATCCGCGATCACGAGGACAACAAGCAGCACTACGCCGGCCCACGTTTCTTCATCCGCTACGCGGAGTTGGAGATGCACCCGCTTGACACCAACGACCGCCGCGACTTGATCCGCGAAGACATGGGCCTGGGCTACTGCAACATCACCAAGTGCTGCACCGAGGTCTGCCCCGAGCACATCAAGATCACCGACAACGCAATCATCCCGTTGAAGGAGCGCGTCGTCGACGCCCATTACGACCCGGTCGCGTGGCTCGGGCGCAAGATCGCCCGGCGGACCAAACGCTCGGCGGGCGACGCCGCGGTCCAGCCGGCCCCTTAGCCGTGAGCGATTTCCTCTCGGACCAGTGGTTCGAGGATCTCAACGCTCGTCTCTACACGTCCGCGCCAATGGCACTGCCCGAGAACGCCACGGCCTGCCAAGTCGTCTTTGACGTGGTGCAAGGGCCCGCCAGTCTGCCGCACGCGTTGACGCTGTCGATTTCCAACGAGGGAGCCCGGGTGACGCCGGGTGACGCCCTGGCCGCGGACACCGTCGTGCGTCTGAGTTACGACGATGCCGCGGCACTCACCTCGGGTCGACTCGACAGCGCGTCCGCGCTGCGCGACGGACGCATCAAGGTTCGCGGCGACGTCAACGTGCTGGTACCCCTGGCGATCTGGTTGCGCGCAGTGCTCGCCGACTGACGTCTCGTCCTCGCACGTGGCCCCTCGAAAATCCCTCACCAGAGAGCGCAAAAGAACATTCTCGAATTCACCACGAAGTACCCTGAATTCATGCCCGCCGTCGAACACGTCGAACCCTCGTTCCCTCGAATGACCGGGACCGAGGCCCAGGTCACGTGGTCAATGGTCGACTATTGCCGCAGCGTCCTGCTGCTCAAGTGCCAGAACCTCAACGACGATCAACTGAAGAGCCGCGCGACGCCGCCGTCCGAGCTTTCACTGCTGGGACTGGTGCGTCACTTGACCAAGGTGGAACGTTACTGGTTCCAGCGGTGCTTCCTGGGCAGCGACGAAGGCCCGGTCTACTCCACCACCGAGCACCCCAATGCCGATTTCGACGACTTGGATGCGCTCGACGTTGAAGAAGTAGTCGAACGGTACCTAGCTGCCTGCGACGCGTCACGTCTCGTCGCCACGACCCACGCGCTCGATGAAATCGCCGCTCTCCAACGCGGCGGTGAGGACGTCAGCTTGCGCTACATCGGCGTGCACATGGTCGACGAATACGCCCGCCACCTCGGACACGCTGACCTACTGCGCGAAGCAATCGACGGAGCCACCGGGGGTTGACGTTGGGGGCCACGCACTGCGATGGCCTGACAATTACTGTTCGACGGTTGCGAACTGATCACCAACGAATTCTGTCGCCGAAGAGTGTGCGCGATCTTCATCCCCGGGTCGCCCAATTGAGATGAAGGGCAAATACATCAAAATTCACGAATTTCCATGACGGTTAAATTTTGCCACCGACGCCGTCGCCCCGATCTCACCAAAAGCCCATGATCACCCGGTGGGCGACTTCGGCCTGCGACAGTTGGACCTATTCCACAATGTCGAGGGCACGGTGTACTTGGATCTTGGTCGCACCCGACGCTGACGCGGTACGCGCTCGCCAGGAGGCGCTCACCGTCTCCTGCGGCGAGGTCCATCAGGTCTCGGGAATCCTCTCGCCAATCGGCGCCGGACGAGGCGCCCGTTCAATGTTGCTGCGGTTCACATAGGTCGTTCGACCGATGAAGAGTATGGTCAACATCGCCCGGAGCGGCGGGAATTAAGGATGATCGTCGCGGATATTGAGTTGCCCGACGCCTGGTAACGCCGCTCGAACCAACGCAACCCAGCTCCTCTCATCGAGACGTCGCGCGAGGTCCATGAATTCTTCACGAGGAATCTCGTCCACGGCACCACGAAGGAGGACCGATGTCGGCATACGTGATCTACCTGGCAGAAATTCTCGACCCCGACGGCTACCTGGCCTACAAGGAGCGAGTCGAACCAAATATTCTCGCGGCGGGCGGCACGTACGTGATCCGCGGTGGCGACGTCGATTTGCTCGAAGGCACTCTGCCCGCCGAGCGCACGGTAATCCTTGAATTCCCCTCGCGACACGCCGCTCTCGCGTGGTACCGGAGTGACGAGTATCGCGACATCAAGAAACTTCGCGAGGGCACCGCCCGCGCCACGGTGTACATCGTGGTCGGAGTCAGCGAGCCCCGCTGAACGATTGCTGAACGCATCGGCCAATCGAAATCCGCCGCGCACGGGGACAGAGCAGTTGTCGGCCTACGGACCCGGTGTTGCGGGGGGCGCAACACCCTTGGCGTTCGCCAGCGCCGCCATGTGCTCGAGGTGATTGGCCTTCGCCAAGTCCAACTGCGCTTGGTGGTGCTGTTGCGCTTGCTCGAGGGCTTCCTTGTGATGAGCCTCAGCTTGCTCCATCTTCTCGCGATGTTGTGACTCGAGCTTCTCGTGAATGCCCTTGATATGGTTATTCACCCATGTTCTGATTCTCGGCACGAACAGGTACGACGCAATACTCGCGAGGATCACCCAGATCAACGTGGCCACTATGTCGCCAGGGATGCCACCCGATCCACCCGCGGGCCACACCCAGCGGTCCCAGAACGTGTTGTTCACGACGCGGGGTCCCCCTTCAGGTGCTCGTGCATTTGCGGGTGCCGAATCTTGTGCTGCTCACTGAGCGCCGTGTGCTCGTCCTTGTTGGTGTGACGGTGGCAGGTCTCGTAATGCGTTCCGGCGACCCTTCCGAGTCCCCCCTTGAGCGCCGGACGCCAACACGACTGGCACTTGTGGCGTTTGTAGATGCCAAAGACCAGTACAACGATTCCAAATTCCTCCAAGTCCGCGCCGAANNTGTTGTATCCAGTGCCAGATTGCGATCATCTCTCTCCCCTAGTGCGTGATGATGCACCGACTCCTCGCCCAGTGTAAACGGCGAAGCGAAAGTAATTGTGGACGTCGGAGGCTTCGCAAACGAAATCCCACGCACCGACGGTGTCCGTGGTTGACAGTGCGGCTGCCCCACGGGCTCGGCCCGTCCCTCAACTGAACCACTTCCGATCACCGGAAGTCGAACGCTGGCGGGGTGTACGGGATCGACTGCGCGCCACCCCGTTCCGATCCCCACCCCGAACTCATTCACGGGTCGTTATCTCGGTCGCAAGTCACGGCCGATCTTCTCCGTGCAGGAGATCGCGAAGCCAGCGATCGGTCAATCGCCAAGTGTTGTTGGTCGATCGCGCCATCACCTCAATCATTACGAGAAAGAAACCAATCATCGCCGATGGGCCGAGCACCAGCGGAAAGTACGTCGTCCCGTGTCCGTTCGCCACATCCGAGAGAAGTCCAATCAGACCAAAGATCAAGAAGAGTCCCACAAAGCTGAGCCAAATGATTGAGAAGACGAAGACGGCCTGGTCTGGCCCGACGTCGCCAGTAATCTACGTCCCTCGTTCTCCCGCTCCCATCACGCCATTGAAGACGGGACCGGAAGAATTTCGAGAGGTGAGACTGCGATTGGAGATCCTCACCCACCACGTGGGCATGGCGCCCCCTTGCGCCACAATGGTTCCACGGCGCCCGAAGGACCAGAACTTTTCGGGCTTCAAATTCGTTGACAGGAGCGAGGCGACTTCCTCTGGGGAGATAGGGCTCCACAAGATATACGTACGACGGCCGAGGCGCGACGTGAACCAGCGACGCGCGGCACCCAGAATCGCCCACGGTGATTTCCCGCTTCTCAAATCAGTTGGTACGAACGGCCGAAAGAGTCGCTGCACTGGTCCACGCACACGGGTCCTTGTCTAGCATTTCTCTCACCAGCAACACTTGGATTGGTGTTCAATGTCCGACGTTGCCGTTCGACAGCCCAATCCCGTCGGTTGAGGTACACCCTGTCGGGCCACTGATCAGATCATTCAAAGTGGAAACTGAGAGCCTTAGCGGGATCCGAACCAGACGTCCCAGAAACGATGGGATGAACGAGGATTCCTCCTCACCAATGGAAGCCGGTGTTCTTCGCTGGTCCGAACTACGCCACGGCATTGTTCAAGAAGATTCCACTGTCGTCGGGCGCCGAAAATAATCGCAACGCCGATCACGCCTCTTCAGCCGGTCATTAGTACCTCGACGCAAAGTCCCAGCGTTGACCTGGCTCGGTACTATCTGCTGCCCTTGTCGTTTAATGTCAACGATTTCGCGCAGTCCCGAATGAGGAGGGACCAGTGGGTGGGTACCGGTGGGTCGGGTAGCGGCTCGGTCACGTCCGAGAAATTCTCGATCATTCCACTCTGCCCCAATCGACACGCGTCGTCTTGCCACCTCACGTACAGCGAGCGAGAAATTTCGGCGCATCAACAAGAACTTCGAGTCGACGTTGTAGTGGATTGGATGCCCATCGACGTGGTCCTCATTCCAATGACGGGAGTTGTGACCAATACTGGCTACACCACAATCTCGCCAATAAGGCGATCAAGTGGCGTGGTCAAAGTGAACCTGACTCCGACCGAGACCATCAAACTGCGAGGCGCCATGTCATTGCTGCGTGAAGTCTCGGTCAATATGTGCATGGAGGATTCCACACTCTACAAAATCTCGGTCGTGTCGACGGCGGGCGGGAGAGTGGTGTGGTCGGCGATCGCCGATGAGTGTCCAGGCGATTTGACCGTGACAAGTCTAGGAAATTCAGTTGTTTTGGACGCTAGATCATGCGCTCTGGAGAGACTCGTGGCATCGTACTTTGCCGCAAATACGGCCCGGGGCACCCGAGCCGGCCTCAAGGTCTGCCACCCTTCGTAGCGAGTCGAATAACTGCGGTCGCCGAAACTCCTCTTGCATCAATTGATGAGTGGCGGGCCTACGTGACGGGTCTCTAACCCTACGCGGGAGATCGACAACGTGACGATTGACGACCCCGAGCCAGCTCAATCAACTCAACGCCGGATTATCCCTCGACGTAGACGGTAACGGGCGGGAGGACTCCGTGCTTCTCCATGGCCGCGTGCAATTCAGGTGGTGGGGATGCGAGACCTGCCAGAACGGCCGCAACATCTTTAACATTGGCGGCAATCGCTACGGAGTTGCTACCGTCTTGCGCGACATGATCGACAATCTCGGAGCCACTCATGGCAGAGATTGCGCCGACTCGCTCATCCTTAAAACTCAGCCACTTGGCAACGTCCACCACATTATGGGTAATGATCATCCTTGGCATTTCCTACTCCCCCTCGCAGCGCCATCGAATATATTGCGCGACTGTCACTTTCATAGCACAGCATCTCGATGTCACTGGGAAGCCACACCGTTGTCTCGAAGATGCGGGTCGAAGTAGCTCAGGAGATACGTCTTCTCTCGAAGGTTCGACGCAACCACGACGCAGCCTTGGAATGGAGGCTCGCCTAGGGACTTCTCCAGCAACCGCACGTATTGCAACCCAGCTTCACGGTTCCGAAAGGATGTCCGGGGAGGATCGGACCAACAAAATTTGGGACCCGACCCGACCCGACCCGACAAGACTTCAACCTTGCACTGGAGACATACCCGCGAGATTAGAAGCCAAAGTTGCCATCACCCCGTTTGATTCAACTGCGCATTCCTTGCGCCACACGAGCCGAAGGCTCGACCACGTTTCATCGATCGCACAGACCTTGTTGTCCACGAGACCAATCGGAAGGGCCACATCTCTGACGACGTGTTGTGTGATGTCAGTCGCGAGTCCCGACGCTTTCTTCGGCCACGCGATCCATAGCCCGCCGCTAGGAGAAATTGATTGGCCCAGAATTTCCAAGCGGCGCTCAAGTAATTGCACACTGGTGAAAAATGCGAACACGACGTCCGCTGACTTTGGTAGGCGATGATGAACTTTCGTCCCGAGGGGAAGATCAATGGACAAGCCGGAGGGTGCGCTGAGAATCACCAGGGTTGAGTTGCTCTTGATACCCAACTTCGTTGCAAGCGCGGTCTCCGAATAGCCAGCCACCCATCGAAGTATGCAGTTCAAAGGGCCCTGTCAGAGGGCCCTGTCAAAGTGCGCAGTTTGGACCCCTGGCAAGGACAGTCGCACCGCGTCAAATTGAAACGATCGCTAATCGTCGGCGACTCTCGAGGCGATACTCATTGGCTTGTTCTGAACTGATGTCAATGGTCTGACGCAACAAGAATGAAGCGTTGCACCGGAGGTTCCACTACGCGAATGAGTCCCGGGCGCCGATCCGTCCCTCATCATTTAATTTGACCGTGGGGTCGGTCGCTGGATCGGGTGTGAGACCACTCGAAGCAAATCCCAAGGCCGTCGGTGCGGTCAATATCTTCTTGAGGTCCACAGTCGTCCACGACAAGACAATTGGGCGCGCGGGTGAACCAGACTCCCCCTACAGGTCTGGTAGGCCAAAGTCCAGGGAGGGCACGTCCGTGCCGCCGTCGACTTCGAGGACCTTGCCGGTGAGGAATGCACCCGCGGGTGACGCGAGATAGACGACGGTGGCCGCTATCTCTTCGGGGTCGGCAATCCGGTGCAGCGGGGTCAAGTCCTCCATCATGGACTTGAGTTCGGGTGTTGAAGTGACGATCTCAAGGGCAGACGTCGCCGTCGACCCAGCCGCGATGGCGTTGACCCTGATTCGCGGTGCGAGGTCTTTGCTGATGAGGCGCGTGTAGTGCGAGAGGGCCGCCTTCGCAGCACCGTAGGCGGCGTACCCCCGGCCCGCCACGCGTCCCATTACCGAAGAAACATTGATGATCGACCCGCCGCTGTGCTCCAGCATCAGCGGAACGGCGACCAGGTTAAGGGCGTGCGCGGTAGCGACGTTGAAGTGGAATGCCTCCTCGAGGTACTCAGTAGTGGTGTCCAGAAACGGCAGGGGGATTGCGCCTCCCACATTGTTAACGACGACGTCGAGGCGTCCGAACTCGTTCTTCGCGACTTCCGCCAATGTGCGAATCGCATTCAGATCGGAAAGATCAGCGACGGCCGTGATACAGCGACGGCCGGTGGCAGTGACCCGTTCCGCAACTTGGTCCAGGTCGCTCTGAGTTCTCGAGGCGATGACGATATCGGCGCCGCACTCGGCGAGGGCGAGTGCGCTGGCCGCCCCGATCCCCCGGCCGGCCCCCGTCACCACCGCCACCTTGCCATCAAGTCGAAAGAGATCAAGAATCATTGGCATCGCCTCCAGGTCCACTCATGTGCAGGATAGGCCACCGATTCGCCGTCCAATTCACGTTACGACATAGCAAGGAATATCGCTTGCCGCGAGTGGAGGACACCGCTCCCACCTAATACGAGATAGGTCGAAATGTGCGCCCGCAAAGTTAACGTCGTTCGTCAGGCCCGTCCCGGCGGTTCGCCCTGGGGCTGTCTGGTGGGTCCAGTACAGATTCGTACGCGCGATCACTTGGTCGGGCGACGGTGTACCCCATTGTGTGTGGTCACCGGTCGTAAGGGCGTCACTAACTAACGTCGCGTCGTACCCCCTAGCGAACGCACCGTGGAGTGTCGAGCGGATGCACACGTCGGTTTGCGCACCGGTGATGACGAGTCGCCCCTTTCCCAAATCCGCCAGCACGGTCTCGAGGTTGGTATCTTCAAAGGAGTCACCGTAGTTCTTCTCGACGAGCGGCTCGGCATTGGACGGATCCAGTTCGGTGACGATTCGCCACTCGACGGTGTCCTTCACCAGATACTCGTCAGAGTGCTGACCAGATAACGGGGACACGTTCGTGTCGTGCCCCTCTCTACCAAATTGCCGATATTCGTGACCACGATTTCGCGCTCGAATGCATTCTCAACGACGCCAACTTGAACGTCTATCACGAGCAGCGCGGTGTTCGGCCGATTGTCTAGAGTTGTCACGAGTCCGCCTATCTATTGCAGGTATTTCTCAACTACGCTCTCGGACCTCACCGTCGCCACATCCGGATCTAGCCCGACGGATCGACGCGCGCGTCGCTGTCGCAGCAGGTCCCAGCATTGGTCAAGTTCAACTTCGATTGACTGGAGTCGATGCAACCGGTCCCTCGATAGCGCTTCGCTCGCGCGAGATTCCTCGAGCTCGAGTTCCTCTTTCGAAAGTGCGTCGATCCGTTCCAGGACCGTATTGTCATCCATCCGAACTCCCTCTCATCGATCTCCGCAATTCGCTGCTCATTTCAATTCACGCCTCACCGTAGTGCGTAGCGCCCTACTTCATCAATAGGAAGCCGCGAAAAAATGGAAGGTGGCCCGATGTCCACAATTTCCGACTGGCGTTTGGCATCGTGACACACCCTGTGGACAGATTGACGAACTTATAATCATTGAGCCACGCGCCACGCGCACCTAGTGGAGAAATGGACCAAGAAGCGCCAATTGTTCTTGCTCGAACTGACGGTATTCTTGCTCTGCTTGGCTGTTGGAGTTGTCTTTGAGTTGAGCAGATTTGGATTCGTCTTCGACGCTGTAACTTCGTTTTCTCTGGTGGTGATAATGATCATCCACATAATTCTTCGGTTGACGTATTTCCACAAGGTGATCCCCGAAATCCGGCAGCAACGTAAAGATCGCGAATCTGCGATTTAGCATCCGGTGGACCATCGCCCAATTCGAGGGCCGACGCCACAAGAACGCAACCTTGCACTTGAGGTCAAATGTCTCTTCCAGGTTCGACGAAGAAGTGAACGGAAAACCAGTCGCCAGAATTAACGACAGAATCTACCGTGAAACGAGATAGTCCAAATGAGATCTCATACTCCCGCGATTTGAAAAGTCGACACGAATCTGCTTGCATCGGCTCGGACTTTCCCTGTCCTGACGCATAGAAGAATTCCGAACCCCTCACCTCGATGAGACCGTGATACCAGGGTTCGACACCCGAACCGCCGGGTCTCAAGTGCTCGACAAAATCGACGATCCACAATCCTTTGCCGAACGTAATATGCGCCTTCAGTTCTTTGGCGGTTGCGCGGATATCGCGAATGATTGATGAACGGTTGATTTTGAAGTTCGCAACTGTCCCCGCACACGCAGGGAGGCGTGTCCGCGGTTACGCGAGCAGCGCGCGGAGCAGCGCTACCCAGCGCACTCACGCTGGTTATTCCATATTCCATATTCCATGGTTTCAATTCCCTTCGAGATACGCCATCTTGTTTCAAGGAGGCGAGCACCTGTTCGGCCACTACCAAGTGTGGATATTTCGGGAGGTTCGATTCCCGGTCTTGCCACGACTTTCCAATCATTGGCTGACGTAATAGGTCCTTGGCGTCGCACTGGCCGCTCAACTTACATTGGCCCCTGTTTGTATCGAGTTACGAAGCGAAGGCCAAAATGACGCAACAGACCGCGAGTACCAAGCCAATCGGAGCCATGAGGTACCGCTCCCAGTGGCTACGCGACACAATGTTTGCCAATGCGCTGACTCCGAATAATGCGACAAAGATCCACATCGCAACGGTCACGAGCTCGAATCTCTGTTCACCACCTAATAGTCCTCCTCGAGCGAGAATGACGTAGAAGGCCACGAAGAAGACGAGCGACGACACTGCACTCGCGAGACGCAACTTGGTAGGCAACACGGAAATCGTTCCGCCGTATGCTGCATGTCCATAAGGGAGGCCGGCGGCGAGAAGTATCTGAAATACCGCCAAACAAGCGACTATGACCGAAGCAATGATTGCCGCACAGTCGGTCAGCCAATTCATCTATTGCCTCTAGTCACTTCAGACGAACTAAGTAGGCCTGAAATGCAATCCTCGCATAAATGAAAGAACAAGGGAGAGGCTGCAATTTGCAGAAGAAGCGTTGAATCGATCATTCTTGTAATTCATTCCAAGTTAGGTGCCGCGCGCCCCGTTTGATTGGCGTGAGTCAATTGTAACTACAGGTCTTGAGAAAACCGGTGTCGGAGGCCCGACGTGACGGGAATGCAACCCAGCATTGGCGCCTCACTTAAGCCGTCGGTGTTTACGGCGTGGATGTAGACCAGGTGCCTTGAACCTTGAACCTTGAAAACAAGTTAGATTCTGCAGGGAGCGGTGCTCCACCTTCGCAGTAAAGATTTTCATGGTCCCAAGAAGATGAATGCACGGAGAGGTGGGAAATGCCCATAGAAGAGTTGGTTCGCGTTGGGAATATATTGCCCATCGTGAGATGGGGTGAACCGGTCATGCACTCGCCCACCCGAGAGGTGACGGATTTCGGTTCCTCCCTGCAGACACTGCTCGCAGACATGTTCGCAACGAACGCGGCTGCGAATGGCGCTGGCCTCGCCGCTACCCAAGTCGGCGTTGACCTTGCTGTATTCGTTTTCGACTGTGATGATGCCCAGTGGATGCGGCGAGTCGGTCTTGTGTGTAACCCCACCGTCACCTTCGCTCAACGAAGGAGTCGTCGTTTCATTGAGTTAGACGAAGGTTGTCTGTCGCTGCCTGGAGCCTTTGTGGAAACAATGCGTCCCGATTACGCGATTTGCCGCGGGCAAGACCAGTATGGCGACGACATTGAAATAATTGGCACCGGGACACTCGCTCGCTGTCTCCAGCACGAGACCGACCACGTGAACGGACTCGTCTTCGCCGACCGTCTTCCACATAAGGCACGTAAGGAACTCCACGCTCGACATGAGCGTGTCGCGCACCATTTCCCCATTGACTGGCCCGCATCGCCCGCCACGGAATAATGAAACGCAGGGCCATTGCTTTGGCTTTTGGGCAAGTCATTCACACTTCGCTCCTCCGTGGACTCGTCTGGGGATTCCAATTCTCCGAAGGCTACGGGCGTGGAGCACTAAATCGGGCCAATCGACTCCCGAGTGCAAAACCAATCGCGTCAATGTACGGCCCTGTGAGCAATGGATCGGGAGCGACATTGCAGTTCAAGTCTTGGCTCGAGGCAGAGTGACAAATCCTCGTGCGATTGTTGGCGTCGGAGGCCCGACGTGAACCCGCACTCATTGGTGAAGAAGATACGAGAAAGATGACAACAACTTCAGGGGGACCCAATAATTGACGGCATTTTGGACAATGACGGGTATGGTCGCGAGGGAGTCTCGAATGCGGATATCGAGCTCATCCGCAACTATGGAGCGGCCCACGACCAAGAATGGGTTGATGTGTGGAGCGAAAGAAATCCGCATTTGGTCCTCGTCGCGCTGCTGTGGGCCGAGGACTGACCGAACACGAATGGGCGCTGCGACAACTCGTCAGTCGCCCGAACCGACTAGAAGTGCGCAGCTCTCCGTGGCCCCGACATCGCCTGGAAAAGGTCCAGGAGGAACTGATGGAATTGTGGCAAGGTGCAGGGAAGCATCGAACCCCCTTCCAGACAATGGGAATTGGCAAAGGGATCGTCAAGGTCCACTTGAAAGCCGACCAGGAAGTGCTCGCCCTCCAACTCAAAATGGAATATGGCGACGCCATCGACATCGTCGTGGGCCGCTTCCACTTTCCCGACACGGGTCCAACGATCCATTCACCGCGCACGACTGGTCCGCGCGTCGATGCCCCCTACTTCGACGCTCTCCCGTCAACCATCGTCGTGACCATTGACGACGAGATACGAGTCGAGTGAGGTAAGTCTCGCGGGTCCGCCATTCGCGTTACCAACATCGGAGAAGATGATCTCGTCCTCGACACCAACGGAGGGGTGACGGCGGCAGTGGTGGATCCGGCCACGGGCCAGGTGGTGGGAGGATGGTCAGGCGCTCAAACAACGCCCTTGGTGAAGTTCCGGGTGCCCGCCGGTCTCTCGGCGCTAATACCAATGTTGGTGGGAACTACGGCCTCGAAGCCCGGGTTGGGCTACTGCGTGCCGGCAGGCTCGTGGGCGTTGGTGACCCGCTTGAAGTTTGAGGACGTGGGTGAGTTCCTCACTCCGCCGTTACCTCTCGAAGTAACCGCTCGCGAAGCGTCCCGCGACTAGACCAGTCCGAGCTCGCGTACGTCTTCGCGTTCCCCCAGGAGTTCGTCCGTAGTGACCTTAATGCGCTCGGCGGCGAATTCATCGATGGCGAAGTCCTCCTTCACCGACCAATTCCCCTTGCCGTCGGCGACAATGGGAAAACCAAAGGTCAGTCCCTCGGGCACGCCGTATTGACCGGTCGAGGTAACGCCCACCGAGACGCAGTCGCCCTCGGGGGTGGACGTCGTCAAGCTGACGACGGTGTCGATGGCGGCGTTGGCGGCTGACGCGGCCGAACTCGCCCCGCGCGCTTCGATGATCGCCGCGCCGCGCTTCTGCACGGTGGTGATGAAGTCGCCGCGCAGCCAATCGTGATCGGAAATCGCTTCGGTCGACGACGCGCCACCCAGGGTGGCGTTGGCGAAGTCGGGGAACTGGGTCGCAGAGTGGTTGCCCCAGATGGCGAGGTTCTTCACTTCAGAGACGGGCACGCCCGCCTTCTTGGCGAGTTGCGTCTCGGCGCGGTTCTGGTCGAGACGGGTCATCGCGAACCAACGGTCCGCTGGCACCTCGGGCGCGTTCGAACGGGCAATCAAGCAGTTCGTGTTGCATGGATTTCCCACCACCAGGATGCGCACGTTACTCGCGGCGTTCGCCGCAATCGCCTGGCCCTGGGGCTTGAAGATACCGCCATTCACGTTGAGCAGGTCGCCGCGCTCCATGCCGGCCTTGCGCGGGATGGAACCCACGAGCAACGCCCACGAGGTGTTGGTGAAGGCGACATCGAGGTCACTGGTGGCCTCGATGTCGGCCAGCAACGGGAATGCACAGTCATCGAGCTCCATCACGACGCCCTGCAACGCCTTCATGGCCGGCTCGATCTCGAGCAGGCGAAGGACGATGGGGGTGTCGGGACCGAACAACTGGCCCGACGCGATGCGGAACAACAACGAGTAGCCGATTTGACCGGCGGCGCCGGTGACGGTGACGTGGACGGGGGTGGTCATGATTCTCCTTGGAGGGGTTGCTTAGAGACGCTCGGCGATGGCGGCGCCGAATTCGGAACATTTCACCTCGGTCGCGCCGTCCATGAGGCGAGCGAAGTCGTAGGTAACGATCTTTTCTGAGATGGTGGCTTCCATGGCGCGGATGATGTCATCGGCGGCGGCGTGCCAACCGAGGTGCTCGAACATCAACACGCCCGAGAGCAATATCGAACCGGGATTCACCTTGTCCTGGCCGGCGTACTTGGGCGCCGTGCCGTGGGTGGCNNGGCGTCCGACATGTAGTCACCGTTGAGGTTCGTCGTCGCGATGACGTCGTACTCCTTGGGACGCAGCAACACCTGCTGCAGGGCGATGTCGGCGATAGCGTCCTTGACGAGAATCTTGTCGCCGGGGTTACCGCCGCAATCGTCCCAGCTGACGAACTTGTCGGAGTACTCGTCACGAACGAGCTGGTAACCGAGCTTCATGAAGTAGCCCTCGGTGTACTTCTGGACGTTGCCCTTGTGCACCAGCGTCACCGACTTGCGATTGCGCTCGAGCGTGTACTTGAAGGCCGCGCGCAGCAGACGCTCCGAACCGAACTTGGAGATGGGCTTGATGCCGATGCCCGCGTGCTCGCGGATGTCCCAGCCGAAGGTGTCGTGCAGGAAGGTGCGCAGCTTCTCAACCTCGGGGGTGTCGGCTTCGAGCTCCATGCCGACGTAGACGTCCTCAGTATTCTCGCGAAAGATCACCATGTCGACCCACTCGGGGTGCACCACGGGAGAGGGTACGCCCTGGAAGTAGCGCACCGGGCGCAGGCAGACGTAGAGGTCGAGGATCTGACGCAATGCGACGTTGAGTGAACGCATGCCGCCACCGATGGGCGTGGTCAGTGGCCCCTTGATGCCAATCAGGTGCGTGCGAAAGGTCTCAACCGTTTCGTCGGGTAGCCAGGAGCCGGTCTCCTTGAAGGCCTTCCCGCCGGCGAGGACCTCCTTCCACGCGATGGTCTTGCCGTGCTTCTTCGCGGCCGCGTCCATGACGAGTTGCGCGGCGGGCCAGATGTCGACTCCTATGCCGTCACCCTCAATAAAGGGGATGATCGGATTGTCGGATACGTTCAGTACGCCATCGGCGTTCGTTGTGATGATGTCAGCCATAACGAACATCCTACGACGTAGATAATGGTCGTTCTGGTGGACCAATTAGGGTCGTCGGACCCCTCCGGGGCCGTAGAGCAACTCGTGGATCTCGCGCGTCGCCGTCGAACGATTGAGGGTGTAGAAGTGCAGTCCCGGCGCTCCGGCGTCGAGCAATTGCTCACAGAGCTCGCCCGCCGCGCGCACGCCCTCCGCCCGTACCGCGGCCGGTCCGCCCACCACGTCGGCGCCCTGCAGGCGTGAAATGAGCGACGCCGGCACCGCCGCACCCATCTGGGCCATGCGCAGTACGCCGCTCAGGGTGGTGACCGGCATGATGCCGGGCAGTACCGGCTTAGTGACGCCCAATTCACCCAATTCGTCGACCAACGTCGTCCAGTCACCGAGCTCAAAGAAGAACTGCGTCACGGCGAAGTCGGCCAAACGCAATTTCTCGGCCAGATGGCGACGATCACTCGCTCGGTTGGGCGAGCGCGGGTGTCCCAGGGGGTGCGCCGCGACGCCGATGGAGAACTCCCCCACGTCGCGGGCTAGTTCCACCAACTCGATGGCGTGGCGGAACTCCGAGGCCACGAGGTCGGGATCATCGGGGATGTCGCCACCCAGGGCCATGACGTTCACCACGCCGGCCTCGAGGTAATTCTCGAGAATCTCGCGCATCTCCTCTCGGCCGTGTCCCACGCAGATCAGGTGCGCCATGGACACGAGATGTCCGTCGCGCTCGATGTCGGTCACCAGGTCAAAAGTACGCTGACGCGACTCTCTCCCCCCTCGATAGGTGACCGAAACGAAGGACGGGCTCAGCTGCTCGAGGTCGTGCAGGGTGCCCGCCAGCGTCACCGACTCCTCGTCGGATTTGGGTGGAAAGAACTCGAAGGACCGCGTCAAGCCCGCGGCGAGCAGTTGGTCGATGCGCACTGATCTACTGTCGCCCGAAGTCGTCCTCAAGGCGCACGATGTCGTCCTCGCCAAAGTACGTGCCGTGCTGGACCTCGATGAACACCACCGGTTCCTCACCGTGGTTCTCGCAGCGGTGCGCGGCGCCAATGGCGATATCGATCGACTCACCCGGGGTGAGTTCGAACGTCGCACCGTCGAGGACGACGGTGGCGACGCCGGACACGATGTACCAATGCTCGGCGCGCTTGGCGTGGACTTGGTAGCTCAAGCGCTTGCCCGGGGTGACCACGATGCGTTTGACCTTGTGGTCATCCTTGACGTCGTCGAGGACGGTGAAGTTGCCCCACGGCCGCTCGTCGTATTCACGACCCAGTTCGTCAGTGCTAGTCATTGAACCTTCTCCGCAGCGAGGACCGCATTTCGTAACAGCATGGCACGCGTCATCGGGCCGACTCCCCCGATACGCGGTGTAATCCAGCCCGCGACGTCGGCGACGTCGTCGGCGACGTCGCTCATCAATTTAGTCCCTGACCAACTCGTTCCGGCCCCCACCACCGCGGCGCCGGGCTTGACCATGTCGGCCGTGACCAATCCCGCCACGCCCGCCGCCGCCACGATGACGTCGGCCGTTCTCGTCAGGACAGCCATGTCGTCCACGCCGGTGTGCACCACGGTCACCGCGGCATTGCAGCCGGGGCGCTTCATCGCCAGCAGCAGCGACAGCGGACGTCCAATCGTGAGACCGCGCCCGATAATCACGACGTGCTTGCCTTCTACGGGGACCGAGTGTGCGGCCAGGAGTTCAACGATGCCCGCGGGCGTGCACGGCAGCGGACCGGGGGTGCCCATGACGAGGCGGCCCAGATTGGTCGGGTGCAGGCCGTCGACATCCTTTTCTGGTTTGATGCGCAACAGCACCTGCTCCTCGTTGATGCCACGGGGCAGGGGAAGCTGCACGAGGATCGAGTGCACGTTCGCATCGGCGTTGAGCCGGTCGATGACGGCCTCGACGTCGGCCTGGGTCGCCGACGCCGACAACTCCTCGTGGTACGAGTGGATCCCGACGGCCTCGCAGTCGGCGTGCTTCATGGCCACGTACTTGGCGCTCGGTCCGTCGTCGCCCACCAGCACGGTGCCCAGTCCCACCGGCCGACCCAGGGCGGCCAGTCGTGCGACGCGGTCGGCCAGCTCCATCTTGATGCGCCCGGCGAGGCGTTCTCCATCCAACAATTCAGCCATGTCTCTCCTAGTGACGAAAGTGACGCTCACCTGTGAGCATCATGACGATTCCGGCGGCGTTGGCCGCGTCGATGACTTCTTGGTCGCGCACCGAGCCGCCCGGCTGCACGACCGAGGTGACCCCGGCACTGGTGAGCTCGTCGAGCCCGTCGGCGAAGGGGAAGAAGGCGTCCGACGACGCCGCGGAACCGACGGCCTTGTCGCCCGCCTTAGTGGTAGCGATGCCCGCGGCGACCACGCGCGACTGCTGGCCGGCGCCAATACCCACCGCGACACCGTGGCGAGCGAGCACGATGGCGTTCGACGTCGTGCGCGCGCACACCCGCCACGCGAGAGCCAAGTCGCGCAACTGCTCACTGGTGGGTTGTACGTCGGTCACGCAACGCCACTCACTCACCGGCACCAGCAATTCATCGGCGTTCTGGACCAGTGCGGTGTTACCAAAGGTTCGAATTGATCGGCCCAGCGGCTCGGGCGAAGGAGCGCTGAGTAGTCGCGTGGCCTTGCGCCGGGCCACCAGAGTAGCGACCGCTTCGTCAGTGATGGACGAAGCAATGATGACGTCGGCCTGGGGACCCGCGGCGATCAGCGTCGCGAGTTCGTTGTCCAATTCGCCCCCCACGGCCACGATGCCGCCGAAGGCACTCTGGGGATCGGCCTCGAGGGCCTTGGCGAAGGCGTCGTGCAGGGAGTCGGCGAGCGCCGCCCCCGAGGCGTTGGCGTGCTTGATGATGGCGACGGCCTTCAGCCCCGGCGCGTCGTCGGCGAGTTCGTGCACCAACCGCCACGCCGCGTCGGCGTCGAAGAGGTTCAAGTAGGACAGCGCGGTGCCGGCGTGCTTGACGACGGCGTCCCACCAGGGCGACGTGCCGGCGACGCGATACCTCGCACCGATCTGGTGGGGATTCTCGCCGTACCGCACGATGTCGGCGCGCTCGAGGGTGAGGTGCAGCGTCACGGGCACGACCTCGTCGCGGGCTTCGGGCGCGGGGCCAATGGCGCCGCCGCGGTCCATCCACGTCACGATCTCGGCGTCGTAGGCGGCAGTGTGGGCGAAGGCGGCGCGCGCGAGATCGTGACGCGTGGCGTCAGAGAGTTCGCCGGACTCGCGCAGCTCCTCGAGCACCACGCCGTATTGATTCGGACTCGTCACCACGCCGACGTGGTGGTGATTCTTCGCGGCGGCGCGCACCATCGTCGGGCCGCCCACGTCGATGAGTTCAATGGAGGGGTCCGAGGTGAAGGGGTAGAGGTTGCAGACCACGAGGTCGATGGCGGCAATATCGTGAGCCCGCAAAGCCGCCAGATGCGTGGGTTCGCTGCGATTCGCGAGGATGCCGCCGTGGATGCGCGGGTGCAGGGTCTTGACCCGTCCGTCGAGCATCTCGGGAAAGCCCGTGACCTCTGCCACGTCCAGGTGAGCGATGCCTGCCTCAGCCAGCGCCCGGGCGGTGCCGCCCGAGGCGACGAGTTCGTACTCGAGTGACTCGAGTCCGCGCGCGAAGTCCAGCAGTCCGGTCTTGTCCCACACGCTTAAGAGTGCACGCATTTACACATCCTCCATCTCCTTCGCCACGGATGACACGTTGCGTCCCTCGTCAAGCGCCGCCATCACCCTAGTTACCACCGCGGGGTAGAGCTCGCGCTCGACGGCCTTGATGCGCTCGTGCAAACTTGATTCGTCGTCATTCGCGAGTACCGCGACGCGCCGCTGCGCCAGAATCGGACCGTCGTCGAGCTCCTCGGTCGCCACGTGCACCGTGCAACCGGTCTCGCAGACGCCGCTCGCCAGCGCCTGGGCGACCGCGTGCCACCCCTTGAATTCCGGGAGCAGGCTCGGGTGGGTGTTGAGCACCCGGCTCGGGAACGCGTCGTGGAAGCTCGCGGTGACGATAGTACCGAAGCCGGCCATCGCTACCAGATCGACGTGGCGCGAGGTGAGCTCCTGGGCCAGGTCGATCGAGTACCGCTCACGATCAAAATCGGCGCCAAAGCCGCCGTAGGCGCTGCGGTCCACCAGCACCGCGTCAACATCCGCAGCCGCCGCAACCTCGAGTCCACGACAGTTCCGGTCCGCGCCCACGAGGGCAATCTCCACGCCCTTGTCCACGAGGGCCTCGAGAATAGTTCCCGAACCCGAGACGAGGACGCAGAGACGAACGGCCAAGGCTTAGAGTGCCTGGACGATTTCGACCATCTTTTGACCAGCCTCGGTGGGGTTCAGACACACGTGCACGCCCGCGGCGGCGAGTGCGTCCATTTTGGCTTGCGCCGTGCCCTTCGATCCCGAAATAATGGCGCCGGCGTGGCCCATCTTTCGTCCGGGGGGCGCCGTGACGCCGGCGACGTAGGAGACGACCGGCTTGGTCATGTTGCGCTTGATCCACTCGGCCGCGCGCTCCTCCTCGGAACCGCCGATCTCGCCGATCATCATCACGGCCTTGGTTTCGGGGTCCGCCTCGAAGGCCGCGAGGCAGTCAATGAAGTTCGTGCCGGGGACCGGGTCGCCGCCGATGCCGACGCACGTGGTCTGGCCGATGCCCTGCTGGGACAACTCGTGCAACGCCTGATAGGTCAGCGTGCCCGAACGAGAGACAATGCCCACCGGACCACCGGGCAACGCGATGTCGCCCGAGGTGATGCCGATGTTGCACTTACCGGGGCTGATGATCCCGGGACAGTTGGGACCGAGCAGGCGCACGCCGGGGTAGTCCTCCACTAGGCGGTTATAGGTGACGGCCTCGTCGTGGGCCGGGATGCCCTCGGTGATGCTGACAATGAAGGTGATGCCGCCCTCGGCCGCCTCAAGGATCGCCGCGGAGGCGAACTTGGGCGGGACCACGACGAACGACGCGGTCGCGCCGGTGGCTTCGACTGCTTCCCTCACCGAATTGAAGACCGCAATGCCGTCGACGTCGCTGCCCCCCTTGCCGGGGGTCACGCCGGCGACGATCTGGGTGCCGTAGTCGCGATTGCGCAGGCCGTGGAACCTGCCCTGGCCCCCGGTCAAACCCTGGACAATGACTTTGGTGTTTTCGTCAACAAAGATGCTCATGGCGCTCCTTAGGCGTTCGCGAGGGACACGGCGCGACGAGCGGCGTCCAGCATGGTGGGTTCGGTGATCAGACGGTCGTTGAGGTGCGGGGCCAGAATCGCGCGGCCTTCGACGGCGTTAGTGCCGTCGAGTCGCAGGACGATGGGGGCGTTGATGGTGACGCGAGCGAGCGCCTCGAGCACACCCTTGGCGACCTCGTCGACGCGGGTGATACCGCCGAAGATGTTGACGAAGATCACCTTCACCTTCGGGTCGGAGTTGATGACTTCGAGAGCCGCGGCCATCACGTCGGCGTTGGCACCGCCGCCAATGTCGAGGAAGTTCGCGGCGGAACCGCCGACTTGATTGACGACGTCCAGTGTCGACATCGCCAGTCCGGCGCCGTTGGCGATGATGCCGACCGACCCGTCGAGGCCAATGTAGTTGAGCCCCTTCTCCTTGGCCATCTTCTCGCGCGGATCCTCGGTCTCGGTGGCGCGGTACTCCTCCCACTCGGGGTGGCGGAACGACGCGTTCTCGTCCAACGTCACCTTGGCGTCGAGCGCGTGGACCGTGCCATCGGGAGTGAGAATCAGCGGATTGATCTCGGCCAGGTCGCAGTCGCCGGTGGTGTAGCAGTCGTAGAGCTTCACCAAGAGTTCCGCCACCTGCTCGCGCGCTACTTCATCGAGTTCGGCTTCGTGCACCCAGCGGCGAGCGGACCCGAGGTCGAGACCGCGCACCGGGTCGATGGACAAGAAGGCGATGGCGTCGGGGTTCTCCTCGGCGACGACTTCAATCTCCACGCCGCCCTGAGCGCTCAGCATTCCCAGGTGCGTCTTGTGGGGACGGTCCAACGTAAAAGAGGCGTAGTACTCCTTGGCGATGTCGCTCGAGCGTTCGATCCACAAGCGCCGCACGACGTGGCCCTTGATGTCGAGTCCGAGGATATTGCCGGCGTGCAGGCGAACCTCGTCAATGTCATTGGCCAGTTTGACCCCGCCCGCCTTGCCACGGCCCCCCACCTTGACCTGGGCCTTCACCACGACGGGGAAGCCCACACGCTCGGCGACCGCGACGGCCGCCTCGACAGTGTCGGCGACATCACCGGGCGAAACCGCGATGCCGAATCGAGAGAAGTACTGCTTTCCCTGATACTCAAAGAGATCCATTCGTTTCCACTTTCTGACTTGACGGGGGGCACTACGACAACGACAGCGATGACTACGACGAAGTGATGGTGTGAGCATCCAGGGTGTTCTCGAGCCAGGTGCCGATCTCGCGCAGGGACGCACCCGGCGTGAACACCCGCGCCACGCCAATCTCCTCGAGGCGCGCAACGTCGGCGTCGGGGATGATACCCCCCACGACGAGAACGACGTCGTCGCGGCCGTGCGCGCGAAGTAACTCCGCGATGCGCGGAACGAGGACGAGGTGCGCACCCGACAATAAGGACAGTCCCAGCGCGTCGGCGTCCTCTTGCACGACGGCCTCGACAATCTGCTCGGGCGTCTGATGCAGACCGGTGTAGACGACTTCAAATCCCGCGTCACGAAGGGTGCGGGCAATGACTTTGGCGCCGCGATCGTGACCGTCCAGACCGGGCTTGGCGACCACTACTCGGTAGGTGCGCTTCACGACTATTCATCTTAGGTGAGGTCTCCACCCCCGTCGTCCGAAGGGGTGGCCACGAGAGCGGCGAGTAGCCTTGAATGTCGTGAGGACACCAGGAAGCCCCCGGGGAGTGGTGCGAGCCCTGGCCTCGGCAATGCGGATCCCGCAGTGGGTGAAGAACGGCCTTCTGGTGGTGGCACCTGGAGCCTCGGGGACTCTCTTTCACCGTTCAGTCCTCGCCAACACCATCGTCGCCTTCGCCTCGTTCTGCTGCGTGGCCTCGAGCATGTACCTCTTGAATGACCTACGCGACATCGAATCCGACCGCCAGCACCCCACCAAGCGCTTCCGGGCCATCGCCTCGGGTGATCTCTCCCGGGGTGCCGCCTTGAGTACTGCGGCCATTTTGGCGGTCGTGGGACTGACCATTCCCGTCTTTATCCACCACCCGGCCGGTTTCTACCTGATTCTGGGCCTCTATATTGCCGAGACCCTGAGCTATATCTTCTGGCTCAAGAACGCCGTCATTATCGAACTCGGTCTGGTGGCGAGCGGCTTCTTCCTTCGCTCCTACGGCGGTGCGGTGGCCTCGCACATCCCGGTCTCCACCTGGTTCCTCATCGTCGTGACCTTCGGTGCACTGTTCCTCGTCGTCGGCAAGCGCTCCGCCGAACTGCGCCACGTGGGTTCGACGAACCGCGCCGTCTTGGCCGAGTACACCACCGAGTTCCTTCATTCCGCACTCACTCTCACCGCGACCGTTGTCGTCACCGCCTACTGTCTCTGGGCCATCGACACCTCCTCGACGGGCTTGTCCTCGGTCAAGCACGACGTGATTCCCATCCGACTCTCGATGGTGCCGGTGGTGTTGGCCATCCTCTTCATCATTCGCGGCGCCGAATCCGGTGAGGGCGAATCCCCCGAAGACCTGCTCTTGAAGAATCGCACCGTCCAGATTCTGGCCCTCATCTGGGCCGGCCTCATATTTGGGGGGACCTACTCGTGACCCGCGAACGACTCTCGGGCTGGGGACGCACCATCGCGAGCATTTCCGAGGTTGAGAGTCCGACGTCCGAAGACGACGTCGTCCGCGAGCTCGCCCACGCCAGCGGCGCCATCGCGCGCGGACTCGGGCGCAGTTACGGCGACGCCGCCCAACTCAGTGGCGGCCTGGTGCTCGACAATCGCTCGCTGGGCGGAATCGGGGCCATCGCCGTCGACGGCGTCGTGAGCGTCGGCGCGGGCGTCTCAATCGATGAACTGCTCGCCGTCACCATTCCACTGGGCTGGTTCATCCCCGTCACCCCCGGCACCCGCCAGGTGACCATCGGCGGCGCAATCGCCGCTGACGTGCACGGCAAGAACCACCACCGCGACGGCTCCCTCGGTGACCACGTGCTCGCGATGCGCCTGGTCACCCCCGAGGGCATCTTCACTGTCTCGCCCACCGCCGAACCCGAACTCTTCTGGGCCACCATCGGCGGCATGGGCTTGACCGGCGTCGTGACGACCGTGACGATGCGCCTGCTCAAGATTGAGACCGACAAGGTGCTCGTCGACACCACCCGTTTCTCGAATCTCGACGACGTGATGGCGGCGATGATCGACGGCGATGACGACTACCGCTACTCGGTCGCCTGGGTCGACTGCATGACCAAGGGCTCCTCCATGGGACGGGCCATCCTGACGCGGGGCGAACACGCCACCCGGCGCGACCTGCAGAGCCCCTCGCTCGTCGCACCCGCGCCCACACGCCTGCGCGTTCCCTTCAACGCCCCCTCGGGACTGCTCAATCCCTGGAGCATTCGCGCCTTTAACGAGGTCTGGTTCCGCAGCGCGCCCCGGCGTCGCGAGGGCGAGGAGCAGTCGCTCGGGACGTTCTTTCACCCCCTCGACGGGGTGGGTGACTGGAACCGTCTCTACGGCCGACGCGGTTTCGTGCAGTATCAGTTCGCCGTGGCCGACGCCCGGGCCGAGAGCGTGGTGCGGGCGATTGAACGTCTCTGCACCTCGGGCGTACCGAGTTTCTTGGCGGTCCTCAAGCGCTTCGGACCGGCCAATCACGGTGTCCTTTCCTTCCCCCTCTCGGGCTGGACGCTGGCGCTGGATTTGCCGGTCGGTCCCACCGCCCTCCCCGGCGTGCTCGACGACCTCGACGAGATGGTCATCGAAGCCGGTGGGCGCGTGTACCTGGCCAAGGACTCTCGACTCAACCCCGCAGCGGTACGGGTAATGTACCCGCGTCTACCGGAATTTCTCGAGATCAAGAATCGCATCGACCCCCGACACCAGCTGGCGAGCGATCTCGCGCGCCGACTGAACCTAGTAGGAAAGTAGCCATGGAAAACGCCTTTGGTCAGCCCCAGAACGTTGTCGTCCTCGGTGGGAGTTCGGACATCGCGCGCGCCATCACCAAGAAGCTCTGCGCCGCGCGCGCCCACACCGTCATCCTGGCGGGACGCAACCAGAAACTTCTCGACGAGGCCGCGCGCGAGGCCCTGGACTACGGCGCGTCCAAGACCGACACCGTGATCTTCAACGCCGAGGACGTGACGAGCGCCCCGGGCGCCGTCGCGAGCGCCTTCGACAAGGCCGGCGACCACGTAGACCTCGTCATCATGGCCGTGGGCCTCTTGGGCGATCAGGTGCGCGATCAGAGTGACGTGGCCGCAGCTACTCGAATGATGAACGTCAACTTCGCCTGGCCCGTCGCGGCGTTGACCGAGGTTCGCAACCGACTGGTTGCCCAGGGCCGCGGACGCATCCTGGTCATGTCATCAGTGGGCTCGGTACGCGTGCGCGGTTCCGCCTACCTCTACGGTGGCGCGAAGGCCGGTCTCGACCGACTCTGTCAGGGCATGGCCGACTCACTCATCGGCACGGGCGTCACCCTGCAGTTGGTGCGACCCGGGGTCGTGCGCACCCGCATGAGCGAAGGGCTCGCCGACGCGCCCTTCACCACGGGCGTGAACGAAGTGGCCGACAATGTCGTCAAGGGACTCGCGAGCGGTGATCTCATCATCTGGAGCCCGCCGATGCTCAAGTACCTCTTCGCGGTCCTGCGCCACTTACCCGGTCCCGTGTGGCGCAAGGTGATGGACCGCTAGTTTGCTGCGGCGCCGTTGGCGTCGCGCGCGCTAGCCCGCGGTCGAGGCGTTCTGGTACTTGGGCTTGAGGCTCATCACGAAGAAGTCGCGCGTCCACCAATTGGCGAAGAAGCGTCCGGAGTTGCCGATCATGGTGGGAATCAAATTGTTGCCCTGGGCGCCGTTGACTGACGTTCCAATGGGGCCCGAGTAGGTGGTGTACTGGACCCAGTCGGTGTTGATGTCGAGTTGCAGTCCACGCACGGCGCCCGCGCGGACGAGGGTATTGGCCAGGTCGCTGATGGACAAACCCGGTCCACCGACGTAGACCAGCGCGCCATCAGCGGTCACGCCGAGCCCCGAGCGGAAGACGTTGAAGGTGCCCCCGAGGGTCTTTCCCCACTTGACGGTGTTCTGGGCGGCCAGTCCCGGCACCGCCTTGCCACCGTCGACGATGAGATCGAGGTTCTGACGAACCGAGGCGACGGCCGGCGTCATGTGAAAGTCGCGACCCCACTGGCCGACGCTCATGGTGCCGTCCTGGTAGACAATGACCGACGCCGCGCCGGGACGCAGGGGGATCACCATCTTGTTGTTCGTGAAGTATCCGCCGTTGGCGTCCTGCATGCGAAAACCCGCGTTGAACGCCGCGACGATGGTCTTGGACGCCGTGGCCGAAATCGGCGCGGTGTCGGGGTAGGGACCGCCGCCGGGAATCTGCGAGCCCGAGTAGAGCTGACCGGAGAGGATCTTGGTGTCCATCCACGCGACGCCGACCGCGTAACTGGTGTGAATCGCGTCGGGACGGATAAAGGTCTCGTAGACCGCGGGGAGGCCGCTGGCGGTCAGACGACCCGCGGGACGCCACGTGCCCTCGACCCAATTGTTGACGACCAGAGGAACCGCGGCGGGGGTCGTCAACGCGGTGGGAACCGCCAGGGGTTGCGCGCCCTGGGCGATGGCGACCGTCGGGATCGTGGGAACCGCGTTCGACTGAGGCGTGCCACCGAGCTTGGCGGGGTGCAGCTTGTTGTACTCGGTCTCCGCCCAGGTGACAAAACCGCCGAGGCCGTGCTGGCGACCCCACTCGGCGATGCGCGCCTGCGACGAGACGCCGTAGGACGGATTGTTGAGAGCGAAGCCCAAGGTGATGCCGTAGTACGAGAAGAGCATCAAGGTGAAGGCCGCGGCGGCGACGATCACGCGCCGGCGCCAATAGACGTAAGCCGGTAGGCGGCGTGAGCGAGGCCGCAATGCCGAGCGGTGGGGCGCTCGAACACTAGGGCCCGGTTGCAAGGGCGACTGAGGGCGCGGCGGCGCTTCGTTACTCATGAAGATCCAATTTTACACAGGCATCCCGTAGAGAACCTTGAGCGACCTCAACAACCGCTAAATAATGACTAAGAACCCTACGCGCGCTTCAGCGGTGTCATGGCCAAAACCAGTTGTTTCGTGCCGTATTCGTCGAAAGTGACACTGGCGCGGGTGTGGCTCGCACTGCCGTCGATCTTGGTGACAATTCCGGGGCCGTAACGGTCGTGAACGACACGTTCACCCACTTTCAGGCCGAGATTCTCCGCGCCCGTGGAGCGGACCGGCGGAGCTGTTCCCGCACCGAAGGCCTTACCCGACGTGAAGTCGCTCCCTCGTCCGACGAAACCGTCTTCATCGGAAGAAAATGTCGCGCGTCGCGTCGGCAATGACGCCGAGAGATCGTGCACCAGTTCCGCCGGAATCTCCTGGAGGAAGCGACTCGGCAGCGCGTCGGTGCGCTGACCCCACATGGTGCGGCTCCACGCGTGCGTGAGAATCAAGTGACGCATCGCCCGGGTGAGCCCCACGTAGCACAGGCGCCGCTCCTCTTCGAGCTCGGCGTCGTCGGAGAGCGCGCGCCGGTGCGGGAAGATCGTCTCTTCGAGTCCCGTGATGACGACGAGAGGGAACTCGAGACCCTTGGCCACGTGCATCGTCATCATCGAGATGGCTCCCGCTCCCCCGTCGAGCTGGTCGGAGTCCGCCACCAGGGCCATGCGCTCGACGAAATCCATCAGCGTGTCGTACTGCGCGGCGGCCGACGCCAGTTCACCAAGGTTCTCCAAACGCGAATATGCTTCATCGGAATCCTCGGCGCGCAACGCGTCGCCCACGCCGGTCTCGCGCACAATGGCGTCGATCATCTCGCGCGGCGTGAGGTCATTGGCCATGGCGCGCAACTCATCCATGACGAAGGCGAACTTCTCGGCGCCTGAGAGGGCCCTGGCGGTGAGTCCCGCGGCGGCGCCGTAGTGGGCCGCCTCGGCGAAGGACATCGAATTATTGGCGGCGTAGATTCCGAGTTTGGCTTGCGCGGCCTCGCCAATCCCGCGCTTGGGCTCGTTGATCACGCGACGTGCCGACGCCTCGTCGCGGGGATTGACGACGAGTCGCGCGTACGCGAGCGCCGTCTTGACCTCCTTGCGGTCGTAGAAGCGCATCCCGGAGATCACCCGATAGGGAATCCCCGCACGAAGCATCTCCTCTTCCAACACGCGGCTCTGGGCGTTGGTCCGGTAGAAGATGGCCATTTGGTTCCACTCGACGCCGGCCTCGACGCGGGCACGGCGCAGCTCGGTCGCCACCCAACGGCCCTCGTCGTATTCGTCCCCGGCGCGGTACAACCGGATGCGGTCTCCGGGACCGTGATCGGTGAAGAGGTTCTTGGCGTGACGCGAGGCGTTCTTGGAAATGACCGCGTTGGCGGCGTCGAGAATCGTCTGGGTCGAACGGAAGTTTTGTTCGAGCAAGATGACGTCGGCGTCGGGGAATCGCTCCTCAAACTGCAGAATATTGCGCACGTCGGCGGCGCGAAAACGGTAGATCGACTGGTCCGAGTCGCCCACCACGCACAGATTGCGGTGCTTCGCGGCGAGCATCATCACCAGTTCGTTCTGCACCCCGTTGGTGTCCTGGAACTCGTCGACCAACAAGTACTTGAAGCGCTGTTGGTAGGACTCGAGGACGTTCGCGTCGGCGCGCATCATGGCCACGGCGTTCAAGAGAAGATCGTCGAAGTCCATGGCGTTGGCGAGTCGGAGGCGCGCCTGGTAGAGGCGGTAGATCTCGGCGATGCGCCGGTGATTGGGGTCGTCGCCGTGGTCGGAGTAGCGCTCGGGCGAGAGCATCTCGTTCTTCGCCGCCGAGATGGTGGCCGACACGCTACGCGGACTGATGCGCTTGGTGTCGAGGTTGAGCTCCTTCATGATTCGCTCGACGGCGCTTTGAGCGTCACCGGCGTCGTAGATGGTGAAGCCACGCTGGTAGCCGAGCACCTCCGCGTGGGCGCGCAGCATACGCAGGCACGCGGAGTGAAACGTCGAGACCCACATGTTCTTGGCGTCGTCGCCCACCAGTTCCACCACGCGTCGACGCATTTCGTCAGCCGCCTTGTTGGTGAAGGTAATGGCCATGATCTCGAACGAACGGGCGTCACCGGTGGCGAGGATGTGCGCAATACGCCGCGTCAGCACTCGCGTCTTGCCCGAACCCGCGCCGGCCACCACCAACAGGGGCCCGCCGCGCTGAATAACCGCGCGACGCTGCGGTTCGGTCAGACCTTCGAGCAGACTGTCGGGATCGAGCGCGGGCGACGAGTTCTCTGAGTCGTTGCCCCACAACGCATCATCAGAGAAGGAACGCCGGCTCACTCCCACTCAATCGTGCCCGGCGGCTTCGACGTCACGTCGAGCGCCACGCGATTGACACCCGGTACTTCGCGAATCAATCGGTTGGCGATTGACTCGATGACGTCGTAGGGCAGTCGAGCCCAGTCGGCGGTCATCGCGTCGTCGGACGTGACGGCGCGGATGATGATCGGGTACGCGTAGGTTCGTCCATCTCCCATGACCCCTACCGTACGCACCGCCGGTAACACGGCGAAACTCTGCCAGAGTTCACGGTACAGACCAGCCTTTTTGATCTCGTCGACCACCACGTGGTCGGCGTTGCGCAGGATCTCGGCCCGCTCGCGGGTGACTTCGCCGACGATGCGCACGCCCAGTCCCGGGCCCGGGAAGGGCTGGCGCCAGACGATCTCCGCGGGCAGTCCGAGCTCCTCGCCGACGCGTCGAACTTCGTCCTTGAACAGACTACGCAGCGGCTCGATCAAGTCGAAGGAGAGATCCTCGGGAAGTCCGCCCACGTTGTGGTGGCTCTTGATGTTCGCCGCGTGGCCCGAGCCCGACTCGATGACGTCGGGGTACAAGGTCCCTTGCACGAGGAAGCGCGGACTCTCCTCGCCCTCGGCGAGCTCGCGCGCGACGGCCTCGAACTCTCGAATGAAGAGCTCGCCGATGATCTTGCGCTTGCGCTCGGGGTCGATGATTCCCGCCAAGGCGTCGAAGAAGCGGTCCTGCGCCTTGACGTGTATGAGACGCACGCCGAACTGACGGGTGAAGGTCGCCTCGATCTGTTCGCCCTCGTTCTTGCGCATGAGGCCGGTGTCGACGAAGACACAGGTGAGTTGGGAACCGATGGCCTTGGTCACGAGGGCCGCGGCGACGGCGGAGTCGACGCCGCCCGATAGCGCACAGAGCACTCTTTCGGTGCCGACCTGGGCGCGAATCGCCGCCACCTGATCGTCGATGATCGAGGTATTGGTCCACGTCGGCGCGATCTCCGCGACGTGGTGCAGGAAATTCTCGAGGAGTTCCTGACCGCGTTCAGAGTGCGCCACCTCGGGGTGGAACTGCACGGCGTACTGGCGACGTTCGACGTTCTCCATCACCGCCACCGGAGCCAGGGGCGTCGACGCCGTCACCACGAAGCCCTCGGGCGCGGCGGCGATCGCGTCGCCGTGGCTCATCCAGCACGACTGGGCGTCGGGCCATTCATCCATCAAGCGGCTCGGGCCCTGGCGGGTCAACTCCGTGCGGCCGTATTCGCCGCCGCCGGTGTGCGCGACGTCACCGCCGAGCTGGCGGGCCATGAGCTGCGCCCCGTAGCAAATCCCGAGAATGGGAATCCCCAGATCGTAGATGGCCGGATCTAGCAACAGGGCCGGGAACTCGTAGACCGACTTGGGTCCGCCCGAGAGGATGATCGCGGACGGCTTCTTCGCGCGCACTTCCTCGGCGGAGATGGTGCTCTGGACGATCTCGGAGTAGACGCGCGCCTCACGCACTCGTCGCGCGATGAGTTGGGCGTACTGGGCCCCGAAGTCGACGACGAGGACCGTCAATGGCCCATGCCCACGCCCTGGGCGCGCTGGAGCTGCTTTCCCTCCGTCTGCAGGGAAGGAGCCAGCATGATCTCGGCCTTCTGGAACTCCTTCAACGTCTCGTAGCCACACGTCGCCATCGAGGTGCGCAGGGCGCCGAAGAGGTTCAGTCGACCGTCGTTCTCGTGCGCCGGTCCCACCAGGACCTCCTTCAAGGTGCCGCGCACCTTGGTGCGCACGCGCGTGCCGCGCGGCAGCGTCGGGTGGAACGTGGCCATGCCCCAGTGAAAGCCGTGCGCGGGCGCCTCGATCGCGCTGGTGAGCGGCGAACCGATCATCACCGCATCGGCCCCACAGGCGATCGCCTTGGCGATGTCGCCGCCCTTGGACATGCCGCCGTCGGCGATCACGTGCACGTAGACGCCGGTCTCGTCGAGGTGGCGCATTCGTGCCCCCGCCACGTCGGCGATTGCCGTGGCCTGGGGAACACCGATGCCGAGCACCGCGCGCGAGGTGCAGGCGTTGCCCGGGCCCACGCCGACGAGCACCCCGGCGGCGCCCGTGCGCATCAAGTGCAACGCGGCCTGGTAACTCGCGCAGCCGCCCACGATGACGGGCAATTCGAACTCACGGATGAACTTCTTCAGGTTCAGGGGCTCAACGGTCTTCGACACGTGCTCCGCGGACACCACGGTCCCCTGGATCACGAGAATGTCAAGTCCCGCGTCGAGGACGGTCTTGGCCATCCAGTCGGTCTTTTGTGGGGTGACCGAGGCCGAAGTGGTGATGCCGGCGGCCTTCATCTGGCGGATTCGCTCGGCGACGAGCTCGAGCTTCACGGGCTCCAGGTACATCTGTTGCATGCGCGCGGTGGCCTTGTCGTCCTCGAGGGTCTGAATCTCCTCGAACAGCGGCGTCGGGTCCTCGTAGCGGGTCCACAAGCCCTCGAGGTTCAAGACGCCCAGCCCCCCGAGGCGTCCCATCTCGATGGCGGTCGTGGGTGAAATCGCCCCGTCCATTGCCGAGCCCAGCACGGGCAAATCGAACTTATAGGCGTCAATCTGCCATGAGATATCGACATCTTCGGGGTCGCGCGTGCGCCGAGAGGGCACGATCGCGATGTCGTCAAAGCCGTAGGCCTGACGAGCCGACTTGTAAATACCGATTTCTACTTCCGCCATGGCGACCTCCGGGGGTGAAACCGCGCTCTGAGCTGAACGTGATTGCATCTAATCTACTGGACTGGATTGATCCAAAAGCCGCCCCAGGGTCCGCGCAGGGCCGAACCGGTGGACGGGGTTCACCAGGAGTTCACACGGCTCTCGACTGTGCGATGTCCGGCTCGCCTAAAGTGAAGGGCTACCTCTTCGCGTAGACCCGCCGTAGCCGGACCCCAACCCTCTAGGAGCCCCTCTCGTGAAATCCCTCGCCCGCTTCAGCGTTCGTCGCCGTTGGCTCGTCCTCGTCATCTGGATCGTCCTGATCGTCGGCGTCAACGCCGCGGCTCAATTGGCCGGCACCGCCTACTCCAATTCCTTCAGCCTGCCCGGCACCAACTCGATCCACGCCCTGCAGTTACTGGAAAAGGGCTTTCACCAACAGTCCGGCGACTCCGACCAGATCGTGTTTCACTCCAGCTCCGGACAACTCTCGAGCGACGTAGGAACAATCACCCCGGTCATGGACCAGATCAAGACGCTCGCCAACGTGGGCAGCGTCTCGCCCATTTCGATTTCATCGATCGATAGCACCATTGGCTACGTCACGGTCACCTTTAGCAAGCAGGCCAATCTGCTCGCCACCGCGCAGGTCAAGGCGGTCGTGACGGCAGCGTCCAAGTTGCGATCGTCCACGCTGCACGTGAATTTCGGTGGCAACGCCTTCGGCCAACTGTCCGCTCCCAAGGGCTCGCCCGGCGAAGGAGTCGGTCTTCTCCTGACGGCGGTCGTCCTGTTCCTCGCCTTCGGTTCACTCTGGGCCATGCTCTTGCCTTTGGGCGTCGCCCTCTTCGCCATTGGGATTGCGTCGGGTGCCACCACACTGCTCAGCCACGGACTCTCGATTGCCCAGTTCGCGCCCATCCTGGGCTCGCTCATCGGTCTGGGGGTCGGCATTGACTACGCCCTCTTCATCGTCACGCGTTCTCGACAAAATCTCCGACAAGGCATGAGCGTCGAGGATTCCATTGTCACGGCCGTCAACACCTCGGGCCGTGCGGTGCTCTTCGCCGGCGCCACGGTGTGCGTCGCGCTGTTGGGCATGTTGGTGCTCGGTTTCTCGTTCCTCGACGGTCTGGGCATCGCGGCCTCGGTCACGGTGTTGATCACCATGCTGGCCTCGTTGTCCCTACTGCCCTCCCTGCTCGGCTTCCAGAAGAACCGCGTGCTGAGCCGTCGCGAGCGGCGCCGCCTCGCCAGCGACGGCCCCGAGCCGGCGGTGGTCGAGGGTGGCTGGCAGCGCTGGGCCGTCTTCGTCGGACGTCACCCGCGCTCTCTCTCGCTCGGCGCCATCGTGGCCATCATCTTGATCGCGTTACCGGTCTTCTCGCTCAACCTCGGAATCTCGGACCAGGGGTCGGATCCGTCGGGTTCGACGACGCGTATCGCCTACGACCAATTAGCGAAGGGTTTTGGTCCGGGCTCCAACGGACCGCTGCTCGTGGTGGGCGACCTTCACTCCGCCAGCGACGTCGCGACGATGAATTCACTGGCCACGACGCTACGCACTGCACCCGACGTCGCCTTCGTGCTGCCCGTGAAAGTCAACGCGACCACGACCGTTGCCCTGATCACCGTCGTGCCCAAGTCGAGCCCGCAGTCGCGATCGACGACCACTCTCATCGACGCCATTCGCAACGACTACGTGCCCGCGGCGACCTCGTCGACGCACACCGCGATCTACGTGGGGGGTTCACGAGCACTCTCGGACGACTTCGCCAATATCCTCGACTCCAAGATTCCGCTGTTCCTGGTGGTCATCGTGCTGCTCGGATGCCTGTTGCTGATGGTGGCGTTCCGCTCGATATTGATTCCGCTCGTGGCGGCGCTGATGAATCTGCTCGCGGTCGGCGCGTCCTTCGGGGTGGTGGTGGCGGTCTTCCAGTGGGGCTGGGGTGGTTCTCTCATTGGCTCAGGATCAGGACCCATCGAGTCCTATCTGCCCATCATCATGATCGCCATCCTCTTTGGACTCTCCATGGACTACCAGGTGTTCCTCGTTTCGCGCATGCACGAGGAGTGGGTCAACACCGGTGACAACGAGACGGCCATCATCCACGGGCAGGCCAACACCGGTCGCGTCATCACCGCCGCCGCCCTGATCATGATCTGCGTGTTCTTCTCCTTCGCCTTCGGCGGCCAACGCATCATCGCCGAATTCGGCATTGGACTGGGCGGCGCGGTCTTAATCGACGCCTTCATCTTGCGCACCGTACTGGTGCCGTCGATGATGCACTTCCTCGGCAAGGCCAACTGGTGGATGCCCAAATGGCTCGATCGCATCGTGCCCCACCTGGCGGTCGAAGCAGGCAACGAGAACTAGTTAAAGTCTCCGACACCCACCGTCAGCGCCACCGACTTTACGTTGCGCGACGCGCTCTCTCAGTTCGTGGCGCGGATCGGCGCTGTTATGCCCGGAGTCATTTAACTTGACGGTCTCTCTTGTCGGCCTCGACCGCATCAGCTCGGGCCGTGGCAAATGGCGCGAGTTCGGGTTGCCCCGACTCGTGAAGTGGGACTGACAGCGGCTCTCCGCAACGCGCGCACCTTGAAGTAACGCGAGGATTGAGTTCGCGGCACTGAGCGCATTCGACGTACTCGGATTCAGGGATCGCCTCAGTGAACTTCGCGGCATTGGGGTACCTCGAGCGATGCGGTAGCGGAGACGACGAAAAGGCGTCGGTCCAACCCGAAATCGACGTCCGCTCATTATCGAAGTCGATCCCGGGAACCACCGGACGGGTCAAAATCGAATTCTTGGCGACCACCACCCGATAGTGGGACAAACGTTCGATTCTTCGTTCTTTTCTCTCGTGAACCTGCGCCGCGTCGAATGACGTCAATTCCGGATCCGCTCTCGCGATCTTCTCAAATGGCAGTACCTCCCCACATCTCGCGCACCTCGTCGAACCCGCGCGATTGAGTTCATGACAGGCCCGGCACTCAATATGTGCGGCGGTGGACAAACTGGCGTCGTCGTCGGTCATTCCTGCACCATGGTGGGACGATTTCATCTTCCGCTAGATGTTGGCGGTCAGCGTGATCGTCGAGGCTTTGGTGCCAATGCACTGCGAATTATCAGCGCGGGGATCGTGGCGCCATCGCCAGCACTGTCACGTAGTGACGCGTCAATTGCCCGCCGTAGTGGCCGTCGATTATGGCGGCGAGGCGCGTGAACAGCGTCGAACGCTGGGACGGGTCCATGACGAGAAAGCGCGAATACGTCGCCAAGAGTCCGATCGCCTCGACCGTCGAATATGTCGTCGTCCACTGGTAGAAACGCACGTCGGGCACTCCAAAAAGTCCCCCGGCGATGACGTCAGTTCCCTGTGGCGACATGGCCTCCCAGAGTGCGCCGATGTCGTAACCCGTGGCGTCGACGATCTCGAGCAGGTCCTCGAGGGCGGGCGTCTCTCGCTCGTCGTCCACCCCGTGGGTGACGCGCAGTTCACGCGTCGCTTCGCTGAAGTCGTGAAAACTATCGTCGGCGATCCACTTGTTACCCGCGAGCGCGATGTAACCGTCGTCGACCAGCACGTCGGCCGCCTTCACCCAACGCAGCGCCGGCGCCACCCAGTGGTACGCCGCGGCGGAGAACACCACGTCGAAGTGGCGACCGCACGGGTCCCACTCGTCAAAAGTGGAGATCTCAACGGCGAATCGCTCGTCACTGAACTTATCGCGAGCCACCTTGGCCAATTGCGCGCCGGGATCAACGCCCAGCACCGACCAGCCGCGCGACATCATCTCCTCCGTGGCGATCCCCGGACCGCATCCGACCTCGAGGATTCGCGAGTCGGCGCCGGCACCCGCGACGTCGGCCACGTCATCGAAGAGTTCACGCGGGTAGCGCGGTCGAAAAAGGTCATAACTCGTGGCGGCGGCGTCGAAGGTACGTCCGCGCGTCAAGTCACGTAGGGCCATCGCACGAGTCTGACAGTCGACGCTGAAGAAAACCAGAGGGAGAAGATGAAAAAACCGGGCCCGAAGGCCCGGTTCTTCAAACATTGCGTGAACAATGGGTTACATCATGCCGCCCATGCCGCCNNGCCCATGCCGCCCATGCCGCCGTCGCCGCCGCCCGCGTGAGCCGGCTCGGGCTTGTCGGCCACGATGGCCTCGGTGGTGAGGAGCAGCGCCGCGATGGACGCAGCGTTCTGCAGCGCCGAGCGCGTGACCTTGGCCGGGTCGATGACACCGGCGGCCACGAGGTCCACCAGTTCACCGGTCGCGGCGTTGAGGCCGACGTTGCCCTTGGCGTTGGAGACTTCGCGCACCATGACGGCGCCCTCGTAACCGGCGTTCGCGGCGATGAGGCGCAGCGGCGCCTCGAGCGAGTTGGCTACGACGCGCGCACCGGTCGCCTCGTCTCCCTCGAGGGTCAAGATCAGAGCGTCGACCGCGACGCGGCTACGCACCAGTGCAGTGCCGCCACCAGCCACGATGCCCTCGTCGATCGCCGCACGCGTGGCGCTCAGGGCGTCCTCGATGCGGTGCTTCTTCTCCTTGAGTTCCACTTCCGTGGCGGCTCCCACCTTGACGACGGCCACGCCGCCGGCGAGCTTGGCGAGGCGCTCCTGGAGCTTCTCGCGGTCCCAGTCGGAGTCGGTGTCCTCGATTTCGCGCTTGAGCTGCGCGACGCGCCCGGCGACGTCCTCGGGCGAACCACCACCATCAACGATGGTGGTGGCGTCCTTGGTCACCACGATGCGGCGCGCCCGACCCAGCAAGTCCTCGGTGGCCGAGTCGAGCTTGAGGCCGATCTCCTCGGAGATCACCGTCGCACCCGTCAAGACGGCCATGTCCTGGAGCATCGCCTNNCGGCGCTCTCCAAAGCCCGGCGCCTTGACGGCAACCGACGTGAAGGTGCCGCGGATCTTGTTCACGACGAGTGTGGCCAGAGCCTCACCGTCGACGTCCTCGGCGATGATGAGCAACGCGCGGCCCGACTGCATGATCTTCTCCAGCACCGGCACGAGGTCGTGCACGGCCGAGATCTTCGAACTCGTCAAGAGGATGTAGGCATCCTCGAGTACGGCTTCTTGGCGCTCGGCATCAGTGACGAAGTACGGCGAGAGGTNNTCGAACTGCATGCCCTCGGTGAGCTCGAGCTCGATGCCGAAGGTGTTGGACTCCTCGACCGTCACGGTGCCGTCCTTGCCCACCTTGTCGATGGCGTCGGCGATGACCTCGCCAATGGAGGCGTCGGCGGCCGAGATCGTGGCGACCTGGGCAATCTGCGTCTTGTCCGAGACCGTCTGGCTCTGGGCGTGGATCGACTCGACGGCGGTCTTCACGGCCTTCTCGATTCCCCGCTTGAGACCCGCGGGGTTCGCGCCGGCCGCGACGTTGCGCAGGCCTTCCTTGATGAGCGCCTGGGCCAGGACCGTCGCGGTCGTCGTGCCGTCACCGGCCACGTCGTTGGTCTTGGTGGCGACTTCCTTCACCAGCTGGGCACCCATGTTCTCGAACGGGTCGTCGAGCTCGATCTCGCGAGCAATCGACACCCCGTCGTTGGTAATGGTCGGGGCGCCAAACTTCTTGCCGATGACCACGTTGCGGCCCTTGGGCCCCAGGGTCACCTTGACGGCGTCGGCGAGCTTGTCGACACCGGCTTCGAGCCCGCGTCGGGCCTCTTCATCGAATTTCAGCAACTTGGTCATGTCGGCCTACTTGCTAATCGTGGCGAGTACGTCACGGCTCGAGAGGATCAAGAGGTCCTCGCCGTCGACAGTGATCTCGGTGCCGCCGTACTTGGAGTACACGACGGTGTCGCCCACGGTGACGCCGGTGGTGATGAGTTCACCGGTCGCGTCCGCGCGACGTCCGGGTCCGGTGGCGAGCACCTCACCCTGCTGGGGCTTCTCCTTGGCGGTGTCGGGGATGACGAGACCCGACGCCGTGGTCGCTTCGGCGCTGTTGGGACGGACCACGATGCGGTCTTCTAGTGGGTGCAGTTTCATTGGCATTGCCTCCTGTTTGGTTAGCACTCAAACGTTGTGACTGCCAATTTAGCAGACGGATGTGCCGAGTGCCAACGGTCACGGGCAACGTGGGCCCCGCACAACCCACCGCTCGACGGGGTCCGGTCAGTCAGAACCGGGGCGGTGATATGGTCTCGCGAAGCGTAGGGAGTAGCACAATGCGTTGGTATTTCTCACCAAAACACCTCTTGCACGACCCCGACCGCGAGGTCCGCGCTGGGACGCCGACCCCGGGCTACGAGGTCGCCCGCCGAGCCGAGATCATCGCCGCTGAATTGTCGCGCGACGAGGAACTCCATCGCGGCGAGGTGCGAGCCTACGATCGCCGGGTGATCGACCAGGTGCACGATCCGCGCATGGTCGATTGGCTCGAGGAGGCCTGGGCCGAGTGTCGGCCCTTCAGTGAACACCGCGAAATCATCCCCGACGTGTATCGCCACGCGGGTCTGAGCGTTCCCGGCACGGCTGGTCGTGAGCCGCTGCAAAAACCCCTGGCTCGACTCGGCTTCTACTCCTTTGACTCGATGACGCCCATCGTCGAAGGAACCTACGAGGCCTCGAGAAGCGCGGTCGACGTGGCGTTAAGTGCCCTCGAGCACGCCCTCGAAACGGGGGGCGTCGCCTACGGACTGTGCCGACCCCCGGGGCACCACGCCGCCTCGGCGATGATCGGCGGTTACTGCTACTTCAACAACGCGGCCGTCACCGCCGCCGAAATGGCCCGTCGCCTGGGCGGGCCCGTCGCCATCGTCGACGTGGACTACCACCACGGCAACGGCACCCAGTCGATCTTCTACGACCGCGATGACGTGTTCTACGCGTCGTTGCACGGCGCACCCGCGCGCGCATTTCCGTACTACCTCGGTTACCGTGACGAATCAGGCCAGGGAGCGGGGCACGGGTGGAACCACAACGTCGAGCTCGAGCGCGCCGTGGCCGACGAGGAGTACCTGTACTTGCTCGCTCGGGTCATTGAGGTGGTCCACGCCAAGAATGTCGTGGGCGTCGTGATCTCACTGGGCGTGGACACCTACATGAACGATCCGATCAGCGACCTCGCGTTATCCAAGGCCGCGTACTTTCCCGCCGGGCGCCTCTTTCGCGAACTCGCCCTGCCCACCGTCGTCGTGCAAGAGGGCGGCTACGACCAAGTCGACCTGGGGGTCAACGTGCGCTCGTTCCTACGCGGCGTCGGCGGCCTCGACGCAGCGGGGCCGGTCTAGGGCGAGAGCCGCTCGCGGCGCCAGACGGAACCATCGGGCCGGTAGACGACGCGGTCGTGCAGTCGGTCTGGACGATGCTGCCAGAACTCGAAGTAGTCCGGGGTGAGGAGGGACCCGCCCCAGTTTTCGGGACGGGGCACCACCGAACCCTCGAACTTCTTCTCGAGGGCGCTCAGGCGTTCCTCGAGGACATCGCGGCTCGACAAGACGCTGCTCTGGGCGCTGGCGTGGGCGCCGATCTGGTGTCCCCGCGGGCGCGAGGCGAAGTAGGCGTCGGACATCGCGACGTCCATGTGACGTACTTCGCCCTCGATGCGGATCTGGCGCCCGAGTGGTTCGCAGTACCAGAGCAGGGCCCCGTGGGGATTCTCGTCGAAATCGTGGCCCTTGTGCGAGAGGTAATTGGAATACCAACCAAACCCGTCCTCGCCCACGTGGCGAAGAAGGACCATGCGCCCACTGGGACGCGCCCGAGCGTCAGCGCTCACGAGCGCAATCGCCTCGCGCTCGCGCATCTCATCCTTGGCTTCGTCGAACCAGCGCCGAAACTGCGCCAAGGGATCCTCGTCGGTGTCGGCCACGTCCAGGGGCACCCAGCGTTCGCTCACGAGACCTCGCTCAGGGGCCAGTTGGGCCGCGCCGACAGGGAGAAGTCGCTCGGTCCGCCGTGCGCGAAGCGGTAGAGACCCGCCGCCGCGATCATCGCCGCGTTGTCGGTGCACATCGCCATGCTCGGCAAGAAACTCGCGACGCCGAACTCACCGGCGAGCCCCTCGACCCCGTGGCGCAGTGCCGAGTTCGCGGCCACTCCCCCGGCCAGGGCCACTCCCTTGAGGTCGGAGTGCACCTCGAGAGCCCGACGCAATTTGCGCAGCAGCTGCTCGGCGACGGCCGCCTGAAACGACGACGCCACGTCGGCCAGCGCGACGTCGGGGTTCTTCTCGGTGGCGCGCACCACCGCGGTCTTGAGACCCGAGAAGGAGAAATCGAAGTCGTCGCCAGTCATGGAGATCGGAAGCTTCAACGCACCCGGCGTGCCCTCGGCGGCGAGGCGGTCGATCTCGGGTCCACCGGGATAGGGCAAACCCAGCCATCGCGCCACCTTGTCGTACGCTTCTCCGGCGGCGTCGTCGATGGTCTCGCCCAGTACCTCGTGCACACCGGGTCCGTGCTGCAGGACGAGCATCGAATGACCGCCCGACACCAGCAGGGTGACCATCGGCCACTCGAGGCCGGGACGTTCGAGGAGGGGTGCGAAGAGGTGCCCCTCCAAGTGATTCACGCCAACGAACGGCACCTCCCAGGCGAGGGCGAAGGCCTTGGCGGCCGAGAGCCCGATGAGGAGCGATCCGATCAGCCCGGGCCCACTGGTGACCGCCACGACGTCGATGGCCGGCGCGTGCGGGTTGAGTCCGGCGTCCACCAGCGCCCGGCGCACGACGGGACCGATGGTGCTGAGGTGTGCGCGACCCGCCAACTCCGGCACCACCCCGCCGAAGGGGCGGTGCAGGTCGATCGAGGACTCGATGACCGAAGAGTGCACGTGGAGCGCGGAGTCGACCACTGCGGCGGCGGTGTCGTCACAACTCGTTTCAATCGCCAGGACGAGGGCCATCTCTCCAGCCTAGGGAACGTCGGTGGACCGCTCCGCCGGGCCTACGGGCGGCGAATCCGAACGGCCATTCGACGAACGCGGTGCCACGTCGGCCCAGAGGATCAAGGCGTCTTCACGAGTTTTCTCGTAGTAGTTCTTGCGCACGCCCACGGGAGCGAAACCGTAACGGTAGTAGAGCTCGAGCGCGCGGGTGTTCGATACCGCCACCTCGAGAGTCGCGCGCGCCACTCCGCGCGCGCTCACCTCGGCCCACGCCTCGTCGAGCAGCGCCGTCGCGACACCACGGCCCTCGTACCCCGCGCGGGTGGCGATGGTGTTGATATGCAATTCGTCCTTGAGCACGAACATCAGGCCGAGGAAGCCAACGACGACACCGGCCTCTTGGGCCACGGTGTAACGACGACTCTCGAGGTTGGTGATCTCGTCAAGCAACATCGATTTCGTCCACGGCTCGGGGAACTGCGCTGCTTCGATGTCGACGAGTTCACCGACGTCGCGCTTCTCGGCGAGACGGATTCGCCAGGTGTCCGAGCCACTCACGAGCGCTGGCGCGTGGAGAAGTTCGCGACGGCGTCGGCCTCTCGCAAGTACATCGGCGTGACGTGCGACACGGTCTCGCGTGTCACGCCCAGCGACAGTGCCGCGGCGATCGAGGGCACCAATTGTCTTTCGACTTGGCCGTTGGGCACCGCCGCGAAGTCACGCAGGTAGCGCTCCACCCCGTCGCCGGTGAACGTGACTGGTGCGCCACTGGTGGCCCACTCGATGACCACGTCGCGCGGCTTCGCCACCGCGGCGTCGTTGAGAGCAGTGACCCCCTGGTCGAGCGCGAACGTCTGGACGAAGACTTCGCCACGGCGTCCGTCGACGGCGCAGACCAGTGTCCCGCGCGTTCCGGACTCGTGCACGCCGTGCGCTAGGAGCTCGAGCGACGTGACGCCCACCAGTGCACAGCCCGTTCCCTCACTCAGACCCAGCGCCGTTGCGAGCCCGACGCGCAAGCCGGTGAAGAGTCCCGGCCCGCGATCGACCACGACGCGGTCGAGGTCGCGCACGCGCAGATGCGTTTCGGCCAGGAGTCGCGCGATTGACGACGTGAGGGCTTCGGTGTGATGACGGTCGTCGTCCACGACCCAACCGACTTCGAAGCCGTCGCTGGTTCGCAGTCCCAATGCGCAGGCCGGAGTCGCGGTTTCGATGGCCAGAATGTTCACGACGCGCTCCAGATCTCCAACGCGAACGCGCGTTGGGAGTCAATAGACCCGCCAGCGTCGATGCGTCGACTGTCCTCGTCATCCTCGTCGACGCTGAAGTCCAATGTGAGAACCTCGCGTCCGAACACCGACGCCGCGAGGTCGCCCCATTCGACCAGGGCCACCCCGGCTTCTTCCACCAGTTCGCCCAGGTCGAGGTCGAGCACCTCGCCCAGGCTCTCGACGCGGTACACGTCCGCGTGGTGCACCACCGAGATCGATTGACCATTGTGGGCATCGTGCTGACGCACCATCGTGAAGGTGGGGCTGGTCACGCGCTCGACGACGCCCAGGGCGCGTGCGACGCCCTTGACGAAAGTGGTCTTGCCGGCACCCAGTTGGCCCGAGAGCAGTACGACGTCGCCGGCGCGTAGCACGGCGGCAAACTGCTCACCGGCGACTTGAGTCGCGGCGTCGCTCGAGCAGTGGCGCTGGTAGGCCACTCACACCCCCAGGGACCGCAGGACTCGCAGGTCGGCGCGCATCACGTCCACCACGTTAGGACCTCCCCGCAGCGCGGCGGCCGGGTGATAGGTCGCCACACCCGGTACCTCACCGCACTGACTGACCAGTCCGTGGGTTCGCGATATCCCTTCGTCGTAACCGAAGACTGCTTTAGCGGCCACGTTGCCGACCGTAAGAATCACCGTGGGACGCAGGTGGGCAATCTGCGCTTCGAGCCACGGGTGACAGGTGACCACTTCGCTCGTGCGCGGCGTGCGGTTCTGGGGCGGGCGGCACTTGACCGCATTGGTGATGAAGTACTGGGCGCGGCTCAGTCCGAGTTCCTCAGAGATGAGTCGCACGAGCAATTGTCCGCTACGACCAATGAAGGGCTCGCCGCCTTCATCTTCGCTGCGACCCGGCGCCTCGCCCACCACCATCAGTCCGGGCACTGATGGACCCGACCCGACGACGACTCGCTGGCGCGTGGCGCTCAGCGCGCACGCTTGGCAGTAGGGAAGTTCGTTCAGGTCCACGATCACGCGACGAGGACCCGTGGCACCCGCGCACCAATACCGCACAGGATCTCCCAGGTGATGGTCTGGCCCCAGGCGGCCCAGTCGTCGGCCGTGATCGACTCGTCGCCGCTGGTACCCAGCAGCACGACGTCATCACCGACCTTGACCTCGTCGTCACCGCAATTGATGAGCAGCTGGTCCATGGTGACCATGCCCGCCAGCGGGTAACGCCGAGCATTGATGAGCACGTGCGCGCCCGCGTCGAAGAGCCGACGCGGATAGCCGTCGGCGTACCCGAAGGGGACGGTGGCGATAGTGGAGGGTGCCTCGAGTTCGCGTCGGCGCCCGTAGCTGGGGCGGTCGCCAGTGTCGCCGCGGCGCACCGCGACCACTTGGGCCCGTAGCGAGAGAACCGGTCGCAGGCGGGCGCCGCGGGCGCGGAGCGCGTCACCCAACCACGGCGAGGGCAGGTAACCGTACAGCACCAGTCCGGGTCGAGCCAGCGTCGCGTGCGAAGCGACGTGTCCGAGTACGCCGGCGCTGTTGGCCAGGTGCACGCTGGAGGGCTCGGTGCCGCTCTTGCTCAGTTCGAGGCGTACGCGATTGAACACCTCGATCTGACGCGTGGTGAAGTCGCGATCCTCGTCGCTGTCGCCGTCGGCCACCGAGAAGTGCGTGAAGATTCCCTCGAGTTCCACTGCGGCGCAGTCGTTCAATACGCGCGCCGCGCGCAGCGCTTCGCGCGGGCTGACCCCTTGGCGCAACATGCCGGTGTCGATCTTCAAGTGGACGCGGTGTACCCCCTTAAGCCCCGTAGCCACGTCGGCGGCCGCGCACGCGCCCTCGAGTGATCCCACCGTCAACGTCAGATCGGCCTCGAACGCTGCGCGAATGGTTTCGGGGGGGATCTCCGAGAGCAGCAGAATCGGGGCGGTGATGCCCGCCTCTCGAAGCTCAATGCCCTCGTCGATGATCGCGACGGCGAGTGAGTCCGCACCTGCGCCGATCATCGCCTGAGCCGCCAGCACGGCACCGTGGCCGTAGCCGTTGGCCTTGACGACCGCGCACAGCTGGGTGGTTCCGCGGAGTTCGCGCACGACGCCGATATTGTGGGCCAGGGCTGAGCGAGAAATCTCCGCCCACGCGGGACGATGCACTCCCTCAACCGGCACTCGGCACCTCCGAGGACGCGACGACGAAAGCCGTCGCGGTCGTTTGGGTGTGTGAGAGCGAAACGTGCAGCTCGCCAATACCCTTGGCCTGAGCCAGAGCGAGTGCTTCGCCGTAGAGGACGATGACCGGTGCGCCGTTGGATTCGCGCTGGACTTCGATGCTGCGAAACGACGCGTCGCCGAGACCCGAACCCAGTGCCTTCAAGACCGCTTCCTTGGCGGCGAAGCGCGCCGCGAGGCGCTCGGGCCGATCGTTGGTGTCGCTGCGCTCGCGCGGCGTGAATATCCGCTCGAGCAATCGGGGCCTACGTTGCAACGCGAGAGCGAAGCGTGCGACGTCGACGACGTCGACGCCCACCGCCACGGTCGCCATCATTCCACCGTGACCGTCTTGGCCAGGTTGCGTGGACGATCGACGTTGCGTCCCAGTCCGCGCGCCAACGAGTACGCCAGCAGCTGCAGGGGAACGATGTCAATCATCGGAGTGAACATCGGGTCGGTCGAGGGAACGCGAAGCACGTAGTCCGCTACCGCTTCGATCTTCTCGTCCTCGTCGGTGGCGACGGCAATCACGGTCGCGCCGCGCGCCTTCACTTCCGCGACGTTCGAGAGGATCTTCTCGTGCATATTGGCGTCGGTGGTGACCGCCACCACGATGACTCCGGGTTCGATCAATGCCAGTGGGCCGTGCTTGAGTTCACCCGCGGCGTAGCCCTCGGCGTGCAAGTACGTGATCTCCTTGAGCTTGAGCGCGCCCTCGAGCGCCGTGGGATAGCCCACGTGGCGCCCCAGGAAGAAGTAGTCGTGAGCGTCGAGCACCTGCGCCGCCACGAAGTTGACGTCGTCCTGGCGCGACAACGCGGTCGCGATATGGCCGCTCACCGAGTGCAGTCCCTCGAGCAGACGGTCGATCTCCTCGGGCGCGAGCGTCTCGCGCAACTGCGCTAGACGCAGTGCCAGGAGTTCCAGCGCCGCCACCTGGGCGACGAAGGCCTTGGTGGAGGCCACGGACACTTCGAGGCCCGCGCGGGTGTAGATCACGGCGTCGGCTTCGCGCGCGAGGGAAGAATCAACGATGTTGGACACCGCCACCACGTGCGCACCACGGCGCTGCGCTTCGCGCGTCGCTTGGATGGTGTCGATTGTTTCGCCGCTCTGCGAGACGCCAATGACTAGCGTGCCGATTTCGACGATGGGGTCGCGGTAGCGGTACTCGCTGGCGATGTCGACGTCGACGCTCAGACGCGCCCAGCGTTCAATCGCGTACTTGGCCACCTGCGCCGCGTGCAGCGACGTGCCGCACGCCACCAGGACGACCCGCTTCACTTCGCGTAATTCCTGATCCGAAATGCGCAACTCGTCAAAGACGATGGTACCGTCACGACGGCGGCGGTCGAGCAGAGTCGAACGCACGGCGTCGGGCTGCTCGGCGATCTCCTTGCTCATGAAGTCGTCGTAGCCGCCCTTTTCGGCGGTCTCCAAGTCCCAGTCGATCTGTAGTTGGCGAAGTCGCACCGGCGAGCCCTCGAGGTCCACGGCACGGAAGCCCTCGGGTCCCAGGCGCACCACTTCGTCGTCATTCACCGCGTAGAACGCCGTGGCGCAGTCGAGAATCGCCGGAACGTCACTGGCCAGATAACACACCCCCGGCGCAGTACCCACCACGAGCGGCGAGATGCGTCGGGCCGCGACAATCACGTCAGGTTCGGTGGCGTCCATCACCGCAATGGCGAAGGCGCCGCGCACCCGCAGCAACGAGTGGCGCACGGCGTCGAGAAGATCGAGCCCCTTGCCGCGCAAGTCTTCGACCATGTGGGCAACGACCTCGGAGTCGGTGACCGAGGTGAAGACGTGACCACCTCGGATCAGTTCCTCGCGCAACTCGGTGTGGTTTTCGATGATGCCGTTGTGGATGATCGCCACGTGGCCCGAGCAGTCCAGGTGCGGGTGCGCGTTCACCGCCTCGGGCGCGCCGTGGGTCGCCCAGCGAGTGTGGCCGATGCCCGAGCGGCAGTTCTGGGGCGCGTTCTCGCACTCTTTACGCAGTGCGGCGACCGACTCAGTGCCTTCGGCGGCGCGCGCGCGCCAGGTGCGCCCCGAGCGAACCAGGGCGATGCCCGCGGAGTCGTAGCCGCGATATTCGAGTCGCTGGAGCCCCTGCAGCAACGTCGCCAGAGTCTCGTTGGATCCTACGACCCCGATGATGCCGCACATGGGTTCAGTCTACCCGCGACGAAAACGTGGTGAGAAACCTAAATCAGCGAAGGAAGTGGGCTCGCAGGCGCGTGGAGAAATTCGTCACGAACGACTGGTCGAGCGCCTCGATCATCACGCGCACCAGTGGCTCGGTGCCCGACGGGCGAATGAGCAGGCGCACGTCGTCGCTCGCCACGTTCATCACCCGACACTCCTCCTCGAACATCTCGCGTACCGCGAAGTCGTCGTAGTCTGCCGACGCGATATTGATGAGGTCCTGGGGGACTCGTTGCCACGCGGCATCGCACTGCTCCGCGAGGGGTCCGAAGCGCGCGACCATGTCGGCCACCAGCATGCCGGTGAGCAGACCATCGCCGGTGGGGCTCAGGTGGCGAAAGATCAGGTGACCCGACTGCTCCGCGCCGAAGTTCCAACTCCGCTCTTCGAGCGCGGCCAGGATGTTGCGGTCGCCGACGTCGGTCTCGATGATCTCGACCCCGTGCACGTTGAGCGCCCGGTGCAGTCCGAGGTTGCTCATCACCGTGACGACGACGCCCTGGAGCTCGCCGCGCGAATGCGAGTCCAGCGAGAACAGCACCGCCATGTCGTCGCCGTTGCGCAGGTTGCCCTGCGCGTCGACCGCAATCAGCCGGTCGGCGTCGCCGTCGAAGGCGAGACCCAGGTCGGCGCCCACGTCCACCACCGCGCGGCGAAGGTCGTCGGGGTGCGTGGAACCGCAGTTGAGATTGATGTTGGTGCCGTTGGGTGCGTCGTGCAGCGTGGTGACGCGCGCCCCCGTGCCCTCGAAGAGTTCGTGCGCGACGTGCGACGCCGCGCCGTTGGCGCAGTCGAGCACGAGGTGCAGGCTCGAGAGATTGCCCGGAACCAAATTGCGCAAGTGCTCGGCGTATTCGTGTTCGGCCTCGAGGTCGATGGCGACCTCATCAAAACTGTCGCGTGAGGACCCCGGCGCCGCGTTCAGCGCGGCCTCGACAGCGGCTTCGGTCGCGAAGTCGAGCTTCGCACCTCCGACACCCAGGACTTTCAGTCCATTGTCGTGATAGGGATTGTGCGAGGCCGAGACGACGATTCCCGCTCCTCCGCGACGCTGCGCGATGACGGCGACTCCCGGTGTCGTGAAGACGCCGAGATTGTATCCCTGTGCGCCCACGTCGGCCAAGCCCGCGAGGACGGCTAAGGACAGGACGGGCGAGCTTTCGCGCGTGTCGTAGCCCACGTAAATGGGTACCGAGAAGACTGAACCCACCGCTCGACCGAGTCGATACGCCAAGTCGAGGGAGATCTCCTCGTACGCGCGGCCACGGATGCCGTCCGTGCCAAAGTGCACGGCCATTGTGTCTAGCGCTTCGAGTACTGAGGAGCCTTACGGGCCTTTTTGAGACCGTACTTCTTGGTCTCCTTCTTACGCGCATCGCGCGTCAAGAGGCCCGCCTTCTTCAGCGTCGGGCGCAACTCTTCGTTGAGCTCGAGCAGTGAGCGCGCAATACCCAGTCGCAGCGCACCGGCCTGGCCGGCGACGCCGCCGCCTTCGATGGTGGCGTCCACGTCGTAGGTCTGCACGGTGTCGGTGAGGCGCATCGGCTCCATCACCATCTGGCGGTGAGTGGCCGAAGTGAAGTAGTTGTCAAAGGCGCGGCTGTTGATAGTGATCGTTCCGGTGCCGGGACGAAAGCGCACGCGAGCGACAGCCTCCTTGCGGCGGCCGGTGGACTGGGTCAGCGGGATGGTCACGGTCAAATCTCCTTAGCCGCGGCGAATCGCCGAGGTGTCGAACTGCGAAGGCTGCTGGGCGGTGTGCGGGTGCTGCGCACCGGCGTACACGAAGAGCTTGCCCATCTGCGCGCGTCCCAAACGATTCTTGGGCACCATGCCCTTGACGGCCTCGAAGACCAGCGCTTCGGGGTCGGTGTCCATGAGGGTCTGCCACGACGTCGAACGCAGTCCGCCCGGGTAACCCGAGTGGCGGTAGTGGAAGTTCTGCGCGGCCTTGTTAGCGGTGACCACGACCTTGTCGGCGTTGATGATAATCACGAAGTCACCGGTGTCGAGGTGCGGGGCGAAGTAGGGACGGTGCTTGCCACGAAGCAGCGAGGCGGCAACGGTGGCGACGCGGCCCAGGACGAGTCCCTCGGCGTCGATCACGCGCCACTCGCGCGTGATCTCTTTTTCCTTCGGTGAGTACGTACGCACAGTTCTTCCTTCAGCGATCTCTTCGTGAACCCTCGATACGCCGAGGGGGACTCTCTACCTTACAAAACCGGAGGGCCCTCCGGCAAATTCACCGTAACCGACCCCCACGAGGCTGAGTCCCCCCGCCGGGGCGGGAGGGGGCAGATGCTCGCGCTGGTGACTCTCCAATCGCTCCGAAATCGTCGATGCGGGGAGCTTGCCCTGGCCAATGGCCACCAGCGTCGACGTCAGGCTCCTCACCATGTTGTGGCAGAAACTCTGCGCACGGATGGTGAATCGCACTACCGGGGCGCGTTCGGGGCTCATCTGCCAGTTGTCCTCGAGGCGCTCAAAGAGTGCGCTCATCACCAGGCGTTTTAGGGGTTCCTCGGGGTCCGACCCGTCGGGACGGCGGCAAAAAGCTCGAAAATCATGGGTTCCGAGTAGGAGTGCACCAGCGCGGTTCATCGCGGCGAGGTCCAGGGGGCCCTTGACGGCCCAGGAGAAGGCGTTGTGCAGGGCCAGGGCCGGCGGAGTCGTCTCGAGCACCAGGTAGCGGTATTCGCGCCACGTGGCCGAGAAACGGGCGTGGAAGGTGTCGTCGACCACGCAAGCGCTCAAGACCCGCACGCGGCCGCGCAGTTGGCGATTGAGGGCGCGCACCAGTCGCTCGGCGTCGGGTCCGCCCCGCGACGCGAAGAAATTAATGGGGAGGTCGACGTGGATCACCTGAGCGAACGCGTGCACCCCTGCGTCGGTGCGTCCGGCCCCCACGATGTGGGGTTCCTCATCGAGGTGCAGGGTCGTCGCCATGATCGAGCGCAGCAATCCCACGACCGTGGTGAACTCGGGCTGGTAGGCGAAGCCGTTCAGTCCCTGGCCGTCGTAGGCGATGTCCAGGCGCCACCGTTGGGTGGCCGCCGAGGTTGGCTCAGACGAACTCAATGCGCGNNTGCGCGCCATCGGGGCGTTGTCGCCCTGACGCGGCCCGAGCTTCAAGATGCGGGTGTAGCCACCCGGACGATCGGTGTAGCGCGGCGCAATCTCGGCGAAGAGCTTGTGGGCCATGTCCTTGTCACGTATGAAGGCGACGACGCGACGCTGGGCGTGCACCGATCCCTCGGGTGAGTTCTTGGCGGCGGTGACGACCTTCTCGACGATCGGACGCAGGGCCTTGGCCTTGGCCTCGGTCGTGACAATCGCCTCGGCAGCGATCATCGAGGCGACCAGGTTGCCCATCATCGCCTTCTGGTGGGCGCTGTCGCCACCGAAACGCTTGCCCTTGGTGGGAGTTCCGCGCATGCTTAGTCCTCTACTCGCAGTGACAGACCGCGCTCTTCGAGGCGGTCCGTGACGTCCTTCAATGACGTCTGACCGAAGTTGGTGATCGAGGTGAGGTCTCGCTCGGTCGCGTTCACCAACTGGGCGATCGTGTTGATGCCGGCACGCTTGAGACAGTTGCGCGAGCGCTCGGTCAGACCCAGCTCCTCGATGCGGATGTCGAGCTCACTGGCGGCGGCCTGGGCGGTGCCCACGTCACCGAGCTCCAAGGCCGGAGCCTCGGAGTCGAAGTTGGCGATGAGCTCCACCAGCGAACCCAGGGTCTTGCCGGCTGAGGCGAGCGACTCGCGCGGGCTGATCGAACCATCGGTCTCGATCTCGATCACCAGGCGGTCGAAGTCCTTGGACTGCTCGACACGCACGGGCTCGATCTCGAAGCTCACGCGGCGCACGGGGGTGAAGATGGCGTCCAGCGGGATCACACCGATGGTCGAAGAGCCCTTGTTGCCTTCGGCACCGACGTAGCCCTTGCCGCGCTCGACGGTCAGGTCGAAGGTCAAGACGCTCTTGGGGCTGGTCAGGTAGGCCAGGTGCAGGTCGGGGTTGAGGATCTCAACGTCCGCCGTCGTCGAAAGGTCCGAGGCCAACACGGGGCCCTCGGTGCGCTTGTCGAGACGCAGTATGACGGGCTCGTCGCTGTGCACGATGAGCAGGAGGTCCTTCAAGTTGAGGCAGATGTCCTGGACGTCTTCCTTCACGCCTTCGATGACGCCGAACTCGTGCAGGACCGCGTCGAACTTCACGCGGGTCGCGGCGGCGCCGGGGATCGACGACAACAGGGTGCGACGCAGCGAGTTGCCGAGCGTGTGGCCAAAGCCGGGGTCGAGCGGGCCAATACCGAATGACTGGCGGTGGTTGACCTCGTCACCGAGGGCTTCAATAGTGGGGCGTTGGATAATCAGCATGGGGACTCCTTAAAGACTGTGAGGGACGATTACTTCGAGTACAGCTCAACGATGAGCTGCTCTTTGATCGACTCGTCGATCTGTTCACGCTGCGGTACGACGCGCACGGTGACGGTGAAGCCGTTCTCGCCGGTCTCCAACCAGCCCGGGACCTTACGGTCCAGGACGTCGCGATTGCGCACAACGTTGAAGTTCTCGCGAGTAACGGTCTTGAGGCCAACGATTTCACCGGGACGCACGCGATACGAGGGAATCGTGACGCGTTTGCCGTTGATGGTGACGTGGCCGTGGCGCACGAGCTGGCGGGCCTGAGCGCGCGAGGCGCCCCAGCCAGCGCGGTACGCGACGTTGTCGAGGCGCAATTCGAGGAACTGCAGCAGGTTGGTACCAGTCATGCCGGGACGGCGACTGGCCTCTTCGTAGAGGTTGCGGAACTGCTTCTCCAGCAGACCGTAGATACGACGAGCCTTCTGCTTTTCACGCAACTGGCCCAAGTATTCCGAGCCCTGACGCTGGCGGGCATTGCCGTGCATTCCCGGCGGGAACGCGCGCTTTTGACGGTCGGAGTTTTCCGCGACGGGACACTTCATCGTGTGGCAGCGCTCTCCCTTGAGGTAGAGCTTCGTGCGCTCACGACGGCAGAGTCGGCAAACGGGTCCTGTGTAACGAGCCATGATTTTCCTTAGCCTCGGCGACGCTTCTTGGGGCGACAGCCGTTGTGGGGTAGCGGGGTGACGTCCTTGATGGCGACGACTTCGATGCCCGCAGCGGCGAGCGAGCGAATCGCGGTCTCGCGGCCCGAGCCCGGACCACGAACGAGGACGTCGACCTTCTTCACGCCGTGCTCAATCGCGGCGCGCGCGCACTTCTCGGCGGCGAGCTGGGCGGCGTAGGGGGTCGACTTGCGCGAACCCTTGAAGCCCACCTGACCCGACGAAGCCCACGAGAGGACGTTTCCCTCGGGGTCCGTGATCGAGACGATGGTGTTGTTGAAGGAACTCTTGATATGTGCGACACCGAAAGCGACGTTCTTGCGCTCCTTCTTACGGGTCTTGCGAGCAGCGGTGGGCTTAGCCATTACTTCGTAACCTTCTTCTTACCGGCGACGGTGCGCTTGGGTCCCTTGCGAGTGCGAGCGTTGGTGCGGGTGCGCTGACCACGGACCGGTAGGCCCTTGCGGTGGCGAATTCCCTGGAGGCAGTTGATCTCCATCTTGCGCTTGATGTCTTGGGCGACGTCACGGCGCAAGTCACCCTCGACGGTGACGTTCTGGTCGATGTAGGCACGCAGCTTGTTGACGTCCGCGTCGGACAGGTCCTTCACTCGGATGGACTCGTCAACATCAGTAGCGGCGCAAATCTGCTGCGCCGTCGTGGGTCCCACTCCAAAGATGTACGTCAGTGAAATCACCGTCCGCTTGTCGCGGGGGATGTCAACTCCGGCAATACGGGCCATATTCTTCCTCTCCTAGCCCTGGCGCTGCTTGTGACGCGGGTTCTCGCAGATCACGCGGACGTGACCGGCACGTCGAATGACTTTGCACTTCTCACACATGGTCTTGACGCTGGCGCGAACCTTCATGTCGTTTCTTTCTCGAACTTTCTAGAACGTGAGTTATTTGTAGCGGTAGGTGATGCGGCCGCGGGTCATGTCGTAGGGCG